>NZ_CP015750.1:315201-630403 GCF_001742185.1 Pectobacterium wasabiae CFBP 3304 | reverse complement strand
CATTCAAATAACCATTTCGATATCTCTCTGGCGATGTTTACACACGTGGGGGCTGCGGCACCGGGTAACCCGACGGCGATTGATACGCACTGGATCTGGCAGGAGGGGCAACACCTGACCAAAGAGCCGCTGCAAATCGTCAACGGTAAAATTAAGGTGCCAGAACGTCCTGGTCTGGGGATTGAGCTGGATATGGGGCAAGTCATGAAGGCCCACGAATTGTACAAAAAATTACCGAGCGGGGCACGTAATGACGCTGTCACCATGCAGTACCTGATTCCTGGTTGGAAGTTTGATCGCAAACGCCCGGTTTTTGGCCGCTAACCCTACATAAAAAATTAGAGAGATAAGGATAAGAAAATGACGTTGCAAAATTCAACGCCGGTTATTACCCACATGCAGGTTATTCCGGTTGCAGGTCACGACAGTATGCTGCTCAACCTGAGTGGCGCACATGCACCCTATTTCACGCGCAACATTGTGATTCTGAAAGATAACGCCGGGAATACCGGTGTCGGTGAAATCCCTGGTGGTGAAAAAATCCGTCAGACGCTGGAGGATGCTGCCGCGCTGGTGGTGGGTAAAACGCTAGGCGAATACAAAAACGTGATGACGGCAGTGCGTGCGCAGTTTGCTGACCGTGACTCCTCTGGGCGTGGTTTGCAGACGTTCGATCTGCGTACCACCATCCATGTTGTCACGGGGATAGAAGCCGCCATGCTGGATCTGCTGGGGCAATTCCTCAATGTCAGCGTGGCTTCGCTGCTAGGGGATGGTCAACAGCGTGATGCGGTAGAAATGCTGGGTTATCTGTTCTATATCGGCGATCGTAACAAGACCGATCTGCCTTATCAGAATCAGACGAGTGAGAAGTGCGACTGGTATCGTCTACGTCACGAAGAAGCCCTGTCGCCAGAAACCATCGTGCGTCTGGCTGAGTCCGCGTATGAAAAATACGGTTTTAATGATTTCAAACTGAAAGGCGGCGTACTAGCCGGTAGCGAAGAAGCCGAAGCGGTGACCGCGCTGGCGAAACGCTTCCCGCAGGCGCGCATTACGCTAGACCCGAACGGTGCCTGGTCGCTGGATGAAGCCATCGGTCTGGGCAAGCAACTACGCGGCGTACTAGCGTATGCGGAAGACCCGTGCGGTGCGGAACAAGGTTTCTCTGGTCGTGAAGTGATGGCTGAGTTCCGCCGTGCGACGGGGTTGCCTACCGCGACCAATATGATCGCCACCGACTGGCGTCAAATGGGTCACACTATTTCGCTGCAATCGGTCGATATTCCGTTGGCCGATCCGCACTTCTGGACGATGCAAGGCTCCGTTCGTGTGGCACAGATGTGCCATGAATGGGGCTTGACCTGGGGTTCTCACTCTAATAACCACTTTGATATTTCACTGGCCATGTTTACCCAGGTTGCCGCTGCGGCGCCGGGCAAGATTACGGCGATCGATACGCACTGGATTTGGCAGGAAGGTAACCAACGCCTGACGAAAGAACCGTTGCAGATTGTTGGCGGTATGGTGGAAGTGCCGAAGAAACCAGGTCTGGGTGTCGAGCTGGATATGGATCAGGTGATGAAAGCCCACGAGCTGTATAAAAACATGGGATTAGGCGCACGCAACGACGCAATGGGAATGCAGTACCTTATTCCTGAGTGGACGTTTGATAACAAACGTCCGTGTCTGGTTCGCTAACGTCCCACTTTTCCGTTTTTTGAGCGCGCCGCTTCAGGTAAGCGGCGCTGGAATGACCGAGGATAAAAAATGAAGACTCCGCTGTTACCTAACCGTTTTCGCCAAGATTTGCAGCAGGGGAAAACGTTGATTGGCTGCTGGTGTGCGCTAGGCAACCCGATTTCAACCGAAGTGCTGGGGCTCGCTGGATTCGACTGGTTGGTGCTGGATGGAGAGCACGCGCCTAACGATATCGTGACGTTTATTCCCCAGCTAATGGCGCTGAAAGGTAGCCACAGCGCGCCGGTTGTTCGTCCGCCGTGTAATGAACCGATCATCATCAAACGACTGCTGGATATTGGGTTCAATAACTTCCTGATCCCCTTCGTGGAAACGGCAGAAGAAGCCGCGCGTGCGGTCGCTTCCACCCGTTATCCGCCAGCGGGTATTCGCGGTGTTTCCGTGGCGCATCGTAGCAATAGCTATGGCACCGAACCGGACTATTTCGCCAAGATTAACGACAACATTACCGTCGTGGTGCAAATCGAAAGTCAGGACGGCCTCGACAATCTGGATGCGATCATCGCGGTAGATGGCGTAGACGGCGTATTTGTTGGCCCGAGCGATCTGTCAGCGGCGCTGGGCTATCTCGGTCAGCCTAACCACCCTGACGTGCAGAAGGCGATCCGCCACATCTTCGATCGCGCGGCGGCACATAACAAACCGTGCGGCATTCTGGCACCGGTTGAAGCCGATGCGCGTCGCTATCTGGAATGGGGCGCAAGCTTTGTGGCGGTCGGTAGCGATCTGGGCGTGTTCCGAGGCGCGACACAGGCGCTGAGCGACAAATACAAGAAGTGATTCCGCCGCGAATCGAATCCGTCATGAGACGGGTTCATCGTGAATTGAAGTGATATCTACATCAGACAATGAGGTTAGGGCGATGAAAATTGGTTTTATTGGACTGGGCATTATGGGAAAACCGATGAGTAAAAATCTGCTAAAAGCAGGTTACTCATTAGTCGTGATGGACAGAAATCTGGAAGCCGTCGCGGAAGTGGTTGCGGCAGGTGCGACGGCGGCTGAAACGCCAAAACAGGTTGCGGCGCAGAGCGACATTATCATCACCATGCTGCCTAACTCTCCACACGTTAAAGAGGTGGTGCTGGGCGAAAACGGCGTCATTGATGGCGCGCGTGCCGGAAGCATTGTGGTGGATATGAGTTCCATCGCACCACTTGCCAGCCGTGAAATTGCTGCTGCGCTGGCGGTAAAAGAGATTTCCATGCTGGACGCCCCGGTTAGCGGTGGTGAACCTAAAGCGATCGACGGCACGCTGTCCGTGATGGTCGGTGGCGACAAAGCGCAGTTTGACCGCTGCTTTGAAATTCTTAAATCAATGGCTGGTTCCGTTGTACATACCGGCGATATCGGTGCGGGCAACGTCACCAAACTGGCGAACCAGGTGATTGTGGCACTGAACATTGCTGCTATGTCTGAAGCGCTGGTGCTGGCGACGAAAGCAGGTGTTAACCCCGATCTGGTTTATCAGGCGATTCGCGGTGGGTTGGCGGGTAGCACCGTGCTGGATGCGAAAGCGCCGATGGTGATGGATCGTAACTTTAAGCCAGGGTTTCGCATCGATCTGCATATCAAAGATCTGGCGAATGCTTTGGATACCTCACACGGCGTTGGTGCACAGTTGCCGTTAACGGCGGCGGTGATGGAAATGATGCAGGCGCTGAAAGCGGACGATCTGGGATCGGCCGACCACAGTGCGCTGGCGTGTTACTACGAGAAACTGGCTAAAGTAGAAGTTACGCGATAAGCCGTGAAGCGATAGTCACGAGGCTGGCACAGGATGCCAGCCGACTGGCAGATAAGCATTCTGATCTACCCAAGAGATTTCAGGATCTCTGCCCTGAAAGCTGATGGGTATAAGCGCTATTTCATGAGCGCGCGGATTATTGATGCAATCGGAACGTTGATGAAATCGGATCGTTTATGAAAATAGTGATCGCACCGGATTCTTATAAAGAAAGCTTGTCTGCACAAGAGGTTGCTACGCAAATTGAAAAGGGGTTTCGTGAAATATTTCCCGATGCCTGCTATGTCAAATTGCCCGTTGCAGATGGTGGAGAAGGCACGGTTGAAGCCATGGTGGCTGCGACCGATGGCAAGATTGTTAATGTTAAGGTGACAGGACCGTTAGGCGATAATATTGACGCGTTCTTTGGCCTGTCTGGCGATGAAAAAACGGCCTTTATTGAGATGGCGGCGGCAAGCGGTCTGGAGCGCGTGCCTTCACAACAGCGTAACCCATTAAAAACTACTAGCTATGGCACGGGCGAGTTAATTCGCTGCGCGTTGGATCACGGCGTTCGGCACTGCATCATCGGGATTGGCGGGAGCGCAACCAATGATGGCGGATCGGGCATGGTGCAGGCGCTGGGCGCGAAGTTGCTGGATAAGCAGGGCGAACAGATTGGTTTTGGCGGCGGTGAACTCGACAAACTCGCCCGCATTGATATCAGCGAGCTGGATGAGCGAATTAAAGGCTGCCGTTTTGAAGTGGCCTGCGATGTGACTAACCCGTTGACGGGGAAGCTGGGGGCCTCGGCTATTTTTGGTCCTCAGAAAGGCGCAACGCCGGAGATGATCGAACAGTTGGATAATGCGTTGAAGCATTATGCCGCAGTGATCCGTCACGATCTGGACATGGACGTGGAACAGGTTCCTGGAGCGGGTGCTGCCGGCGGAATGGGCGCAGCGTTACAGGCCTTTTGCGGCGCTGAGCTTCGTCAGGGAATAGAGATTGTCACGGAAGCATTGGGGCTGGACGAACTGGTTCGAGATGCCACGCTGGTGATTACCGGGGAAGGACGTATCGACAGCCAGACGATCCATGGCAAAGTGCCGATTGGTGTGGCGCGAGTTGCCAAACAGTATAATAAACCGGTTATTGGTATTGCAGGCAGCCTGACGGCAGATGTCGGCGTCGTGCATGAGCATGGGTTGGATGCTGTATTCAGCGTGCTTTACAACATCTGCTCACTCGAAGAAGCGCTGGATAATGCGGCAGAGAATGTGCGAATGACGGCGCGCAATATCGCCGCCACGATCCGACTGGCGCAGTCAGTATCGCGCTGAGTGCTACGAAGGAGCATAAAATAGCCGTATTGTCAGCGCTCGAAACTGTCTCCACCGCCAGATAAAATATGACGAAGAGACAGGGCTATATCGGTCATTGATTATGGGAGTCGGGGGTTGATATGCGGCTGAGCGGCGTTGTTGACGTTGTCGATCTCGTCCAGTAATTCCAGCCATTCGGGTTCGAGATCGCTGGCGTGAACGCCTTTGCGCAACTGTTGTTCCAGATAGCGGCAGATGCGTTTCAGACGCGGAACGCCGCTGTAGCTGCAACTGCCATGCAGTTTATGGACCAGCTCGATAATATCGTCATCCGTCTGACCATTTAGCACGTTCTCTATTTTTCGCTGCACCTCCGGCAGGAAATCCAACAGCATTTGTAACAGGTCACGCGCCAGTTCCGGTTTGTTGGCAGCTTGTTGCTGTGCCAATGCCCAGTCGAGTGACAGTTGGCTGTCGTCGTGTTCGCTCAGCAGACCCACCATGTCGGCCCGATCGCGCTTCAACGGATCTTTCCGCGCATGACGTGTCAGCACGCTTTTCAGCATCTGCTCGTCTATTGGCTTGGCCAGATAGTCATCCATACCCGAGCTCAACAGGTGCTCACGTTCACCCGTCATCGTCTGCGCGGTCACCGCGATAATGGGCGTAGTGGCATGGTGAGGGATCTGGCGGATCCACTCGCTGGCGCAAATGCCGTCCATACCCGGCATCTGAATATCCATCAGGATAATGTCGATTTGATGCATTTTTGCTTGTGTAATCGCCTCTGTCCCGCTTTCGCACAAGATAATCGTATCGACCTGTTCCTCCAGCAATGTGCCGATCAGTTTCAGATTCGCCGGGTTGTCATCTACCGCCATCACGCTCAGCGGCAGACGGGCTGGATGGCGTACTGCACCCTGATGCGATGTGGTGTCGCTCGGCAGGAAAGAGAGTTGGAAGAGCGTGCTGTCCTGTAGTAGTGGTAACAGGCGTGATGCGGCAAGCGGTTTGCTCAGGCAGGCATGCACGCCGAAAGTCTTCAACTGCTCGGCATCCATTTGCGCCAGACTGGGCAGCGCCAGAATCACGCACGGCGCACGGCGGCAGATATCGCGCAGTCTGGGGGTATAGTCGAGCAGCGTATTGCGATATTGCGCGGGAATGGCGAGCAGCAGGATATCAAATTCCCCTTCCGGCAATTGCTCAAATGTCGGGCTATAGCTCACCATCAACGGCGTCTGGCTCAGGATATCCAACGTGGCCTGTGCCGCGATGGGGTGGTACTCGACGTAGGCCAGATGTTTACCTTGCAGCATCGTATAAACCGGCTCAATAGGCACCGTGTGGGGATTGAGCGGCAGCGTGATGTGGAACCAGAAAGTCGAGCCTTTGTTGAGCTGGCTTTGAAAACTGATGTCGCCACCCATCTCTTTGACCAAACGTTGGGTGATGACCAGCCCAAGCCCTGTACCGCCATGACGGCGTGAAATACTGGTGTCAGCCTGACGGAAAGCCTGAAACAGTTGTGATTGCTGCAACTCGGCGATACCGATGCCGGTATCGCATATTTGTACCTCTAGCTGAACCTGATGATGTTCCTGTCGGCGCTTCTCTACTCGAATGTCAATGTTGCCCTGTTCAGTAAATTTAATCGCATTGCCCAGCAGATTAGTGATGATTTGCTGTATCCGTAGCGGATCGCCGACGTACTGTTCGGGAACGTCGTTCTGAATACTGAGCGTCAGTTCTAACCCTTTTTCATGTGCCGTATGCGCCAGCAACATCATAACGTCGTCCAGCGTGCTGTGCAGGGAGAACGGAATATCCTCCAGTACCAGCTTTCCGGCCTCCAGCTTCGAGAAATCCAGCACATCGTTAATAATATTCAGCAGGTTATTGGCGGATCGCTCAATGGTAAGTAAATAGTCGGTCTGCGTGGTGTTCAGTGAGGTTTTCAATGTCTGGCGGGTGAAACCGATCACGCCATTCAGCGGCGTTCTCAGTTCGTGTGACATATTCGCCAAAAATTCGGACTTGATGCGTGCCGCTTCCTGCGCGCGCTTTTTGGCGAGATCCAGCTCGACGTTTTGGATCTCCATCTGCTCCAACGTCTCTCGCAGATCGTAGGTCGCCTGATCGATGTTTTGCTGCATTTCTTCGTGGTAGGCAGTTAGCGACATCGCCATCGAGTTAATGCCGTTTTTCAGCATATCCAACTCGCCGAGCATATAGCCTTCCACTCGACTATCCAATTGCCCGCGGCGAATGCGATCGACGGTATCCACCATATTGCGGATCGGCGTGGTGACATCCCGCATCAGACGATAGGCAAAAACAACGGCTGCACCCAGTGATAACAGCAGCAGGAGTGCGGCGATAAAGATTTCCTGATACTGCTGAAGCCGGATGGTACTGGTATCCAGCTCGATCACCAGATAGCCGAGAGGCGTCGCGGTGCCGGGCTGCACTCCGCCAGGCATGAATTCACTGTCATTGACGATCGGCATGTGCAAAATCAGCGCATCATTCGTGTGGTGCAGGTGCAGCTTATTGTACGAAAGCGCATCGCTGCTGAGCGGCAGTAATGTCACGTTGTTGCGGACATTGGTGGTGGCCAGTAGCTGATTACGGGCATCGAACACGCTAATGGTACGAATAATCGCGGAGTGGCGGCGATGAAGCGTATTAATTAACGCAGGGATCGTGTCCATCTGGCGATGGGTAATGGCGTAAGCGCTGATGGTTGCCAACGGTTCAATGATGCTGGTGCCCGAATCGGCCAACTGCGCCTGTAGTTGATTGTAACGATGGATAACGAAGAACGAACTGAGCAGTAGCCCGATCATCAGCGTCGGTGCCAAAATCAGTATCAACATCCGTGCACGAAGACTGTATTTGGTCATGAGGTTCCAATGTGGGAGAATTAGAGGATGCCAGGCACCCTATTATTTAATTTAGTTATCGGGTACAGCCATTCAACTCAAGAGAAAAATCGATAGTACATTATGGCGCAATTCTACTCTCCAAACCGGCGTGTGACGACCCGGAAAGCAGTTCCAGCGAAAAACCTCACTGTCACGGTGGCGTCACTTGACCCGTTTGGGCAGGGCGTAGCGCGTCACGAAGGCAAGACGGTTTTTGTCACAGGGGTACTGCCGGGAGAGCAGGCCGAGGTGCAACTGACGGAAGAAAAACGTCAGTTTTCGCATGCGAAGCTGAAACGCCTTCTAGCGCCTAGCCCGCAGCGCGTTGAGCCGCTGTGCCCTCATTTTACCCGCTGTGGCGGTTGTCAGCAGCAGCATGCAGAAATCACGCTGCAACAGAGTAGCAAAATCGCAGCGTTGATGCGCCTGATGACGCGGGAAACGGGCGCTGTACTGCCAGCCGCATCGCTGGTTGCTGGCACACCTTATGCCTATCGGAGACGTGCGCGGCTTGCGTTATACTTTCAGGCAAAAGAGCAGCGGCTATTGATGGGCTATCGGCAGCCCAATTCTCACGATCTAGTGGATATCAAAGCCTGTCCGGTATTGCGCCCCGAGCTTGAAGCGCTGCTGCAACCGTTGCGCGAATGTCTGAGTCGACTAAAAGCGGTGAAGCGTCTTGGGCACGTGGAACTGGTGAATGCAGAGAACGGTCCGCTGCTGGTGCTGAGGCATCTTGATCCACTGCATCCATCGGATGAGCAGGCGTTGCGTGATTTTGCCCAGCAGCAGAGTGTCTCGGTTTATCTGGCACCAGATGCCGACTCGCTGACGTGCCTACAGGGCGAAGAGCCGGTCTATCACGTCGCTGGGCTGACGCTGGCATTTAGCCCGCGTGATTTTATTCAGGTCAATGATGCGGTGAACCAGCAGATGGTTGCTCAGGCGCTGACGTGGCTGGATGTACAACCGCAGGATAGAATATTGGATCTGTTTTGCGGCATGGGCAATTTCACGCTGCCGCTGGCACAGCGTGCCGCCAGCGTTGTCGGTGTGGAAGGGGTTACCGCGTTAGTCGAGAAAGGACGTGAGAATGCCCGCCGCAATGCGTTGTCCAATGTCACATTTTTTCACCAAAATCTTGAAGATGACGTCACACAGCAGCCGTGGGCGGCTCAGGGTTTTGATAAGATATTACTTGATCCGGCACGTGCGGGCGCGGCAGGCGTGATGGAGCAGATAACCAAACTGGCACCGAAACGGGTGGTGTATGTTTCCTGTAACGCCACGACGCTAGCACGCGACAGCAAAGTGTTACTCGCAGCCGGTTACCGGTTGGCGAATGTTGCGATGCTGGATATGTTTCCACATACCGGACACCTTGAATCGATGGCACTGTTTTTGCACGATTCCGGCACGCGGAAGGCTTAATAAACAGAAGCACAGCGTCGTTTGCAAGGTGAAGGGTAACGTAGGGAGAAATTATGGTTGCGGTAAGAAGTGCGCATTTGAATACGGCAGGTGAATTTGTCCCTGACGCGTGGATTGCTTCACTGGGCATTGCCAGTCAGCAATCGTGTGAACGTTTAGCCGAAACCTGGCGTTACTGTGAACAGCAAACGCAAGATCACGCTGATGCCTCGTTATTGCTGTGGCGTGGCATCGAAATGGTGGAAATTCTGTCCACGCTTAGCATGGACAATGACAGCATGCGTGCGGCGCTGCTCTTTCCGCTGGCCGATGCGAACGTGGTCGATGAACCGACGCTGGAAGCTGCGTTTGGGAAAAACATCGTTGATTTGGTGCATGGCGTGCGCGATATGGATGCAATCCGCCAGCTCAAAGCGACGCAGAATGATTCAGGCTCCTCCGAACAGGTCGATAACATCCGCCGTATGCTGTTGGCGATGGTGGAAGATTTCCGCTGCGTGGTGATTAAGCTCGCCGAGCGGATCGCACACCTGCGTGAAGTGAAGGATGCCCCGGAAGAAGAACGGGTGTTGGCGGCCAAAGAGTGTACCAATATCTACGCGCCGCTGGCTAACCGTTTGGGTATCGGCCAGTTGAAGTGGGAGCTGGAGGATTTCTGCTTCCGCTACCTGCATCCTGATGAATATAAAAAAATCGCCAAATTGCTGCATGAGCGCCGTATCGATCGCGCGCAGTACATTGATGATTTTGTCAAAACGCTGCGCGATGCGATGAAAGAAGAGGGCGTGCAGGCAGAGATCTACGGCCGCCCCAAACATATTTATAGCATCTGGCGTAAGATGCAGAAGAAAGCGCTGTCGTTCGATGAACTGTTCGACGTGCGTGCAGTACGTATTGTCGTTGAACGTTTACAGGATTGCTATGGGGCGCTCGGTATCGTGCATACGCACTATCGCCATCTACCGGACGAGTTCGACGATTACGTTGCTAACCCCAAACCGAATGGCTATCAATCCATCCACACGGTGGTGTTAGGGCCGGGTGGGAAGACGCTCGAAATTCAGATTCGCACGCGTCAGATGCATGAAGATGCCGAACTGGGCGTCGCAGCGCACTGGAAATACAAAGAAGGCACCTCCGTGGGCGGGCGTTCTGGCTACGAAGGTCGTATTGCCTGGCTGCGTAAACTGCTTGCCTGGCAGGAAGAGATGGCCGACTCGAATGACGTGCTGGACGAAGTCCGTAGTCAGGTGTTCGACGATCGCGTCTATGTCTTTACGCCGAAAGGTGACGTGGTCGATCTTCCCGCCGGTTCCACGCCGCTGGACTTCGCTTATCACATCCACAGTGATATCGGGCATCGCTGCATCGGGGCGAAAATCAGCGGACGGATTGTGCCGTTTACCTACCAACTGCAAATGGGCGATCAGATTGAAATTATCACCCAGAAGCAGCCGAACCCAAGCCGCGACTGGCTGAATCCGAATCTCGGGTATATCACCACTAGCCGTGGGCGCTCCAAGATCCAGAACTGGTTCCGCAAGCAAGATCGCGACAAGAACATTCTGGCGGGTCGACAGATTCTCGATGACGAACTGGCGCATTTGGGGATTAGCCTGAAAGCGGCGGAAAAACTGCTGCTGCCGCGCTACAACGTGAATTCGCTGGATGAGTTACTGGCTGCGATTGGCGGCGGTGATGTACGTCTGAACCAGATGGTGAATTTCCTGCAATCGCAGTTAAAACAGCCGAGTGCAGAAGAATTGGATCGCGAAGCGCTGCGACAACTGACGCAAAAAACGCATCAGCCGCCAGCGCGTAGTAATAACAAAGACAATGGTCGCGTGGTGGTGGAAGGCGTTGGCAATTTGATGCATCACATTGCCCGCTGCTGCCAGCCGATACCGGGTGATGAGATCACCGGATTTATCACACGCGGACGGGGAATTTCAATTCACCGCGCTGACTGTGAACAACTAGACGAACTGCGCGCCAGTTCGCCGGAGCGGATTGTGGACGCGGTATGGGGTGAAAGCTACTCCAGCGGTTATTCGCTGGTGGTGAGAGTCATTGCCAACGATCGCAGCGGCCTACTGCGAGATATCACCACGATTCTGGCGAACGAGAAGGTTAATGTACTGGGCGTCGCCAGCCGTAGCGACACCAAACAGCAACTGGCAACGATTGATATGGATATCGAAATCTACAACCTACAAGTGCTGGGGCGTATTCTGGCGAAGCTCAACCAACTGCCGGATGTGATCGATGCGCGGCGCCAGCAGGGGGCGTGACACTTCCCAACGTTTCCTTCATCGGCTGCCTTTTAGGCTCAAATGATGTAGGGAGTCGCCGGGGTTAGCTGTTATCCGGCGTAAGGAATTATGCTGAGGAGATAGCTGGCTTAGGATGAGCGGCATGGATGCCGCGAAAGCTTGCGCCACGTCGGACAAAAACGTCAGAGACGTTTTTGAACAGCACTTGTGCTGGCCCGAAGGGCGAGCTCCATTTATGGGGCGAGTAAACGTGTCGCAAGCGGTCCGTTAAGCCTGATACCGACGAAGGTATCGCGCAGCGACATAATTTAGCCGGAAGCCAGGGTTCGCAGGGCGACGGCGACTGAGCCGCCCTGTGTCGGGCGCGTGCTATGAGGCAGCATGAAAATGGCGGTATTCTGGCGCACGAAACCCTTTCCACATCTGCATAAATATGTGGCTGAGAGACAGTTCACAGCGGAGGTGTGGGGAACAGGCTTTAGCGCACCTTATTTTTTGTTTGTTTTATAATCGAGAATTCAATGAACTTATCCTCCACCGAGCGTCTGCTCGCCATCATGAAAACCCTCCGCGATCCCGAAAATGGCTGTCCGTGGGACAAAAAACAGACCTTTGACACCATCGCGCCTTATACGCTGGAAGAAACCTACGAAGTGCTGGATGCCATCAGCCGTCAGGATTTTGACGACCTGCGCGGTGAGTTAGGTGATTTGCTGTTTCAGGTGGTGTTTTACGCACAACTGGCGCAGGAAAAGGGATTGTTCGATTTCTCCGACGTGTGTAACGCCATCAGCGACAAATTGGAGCGCCGCCATCCGCATATTTTCGGCGAGCTGACGCTGACGGACAGCGATGCTGTACTGGCAAATTGGGAGCAAACAAAAGCGCAGGAACGTGCGGAAAAAGATCGTCACTCGCCGTTGGATGATATTCCTGATGCGCTGCCTGCCTTGATGAAAGCACAAAAAATTCAGCAGCGTTGTTCGTCTGTTGGCTTCGATTGGGACAGCTTAGGGCCGGTGCTCGACAAAGTTTATGAAGAGATTGATGAGGTGATGTTTGAGGCACGGCAAGCCGTTGTCGATGAAGAAAAATTAGGTGAAGAGATTGGTGATTTATTGTTCGCTACAGTCAATCTCTCTCGTCACTTGGGACACAAGGCTGAGAATGCGTTACAGGCTGCCAATCGCAAGTTTTCTCGTCGTTTTCGTGAGGTAGAACAAATCGTTACGGCATCGGGAAAAACGCTGGAACAGGCGACGCTGGATGAAATGGAAGCCGCATGGCAGCAGGTGAAAAAACAGGAAATCAGCCATTGATCCATTTTTAACCGCAAAGCCGTTTTTTATCGATTTTATTGTTTTTATTTGTCTGTTTTTAAAGGTAATTGTAGGTTGTGGTGAGTGCGGTTTCACTCCGTCTGCGAGTGTGTTGGAATCGCCACATTGTGTAAAACGAACATTTGTGGCGTTCATCAGGTTCAGGTATACTACTTTCCCGTCTTGGTACTCCCATCGTCTTTAAACCTAAACTCTCAGGTTCAGCATGACAACTAATTATATTTTTGTGACCGGCGGGGTCGTTTCCTCTCTGGGTAAAGGCATTGCCGCAGCCTCTCTGGCGGCTATTCTTGAAGCCCGTGGCCTCAACGTTACCATCATGAAACTGGACCCGTACATCAACGTGGATCCGGGCACGATGAGCCCGACGCAGCACGGTGAAGTGTTTGTCACCGAAGACGGCGCCGAAACCGATCTGGACTTGGGTCACTACGAGCGCTTCATCCGCACCAAAATGTCGCGCCGTAACAACTTCACCACTGGCCGTATCTACTCTGATGTCCTGCGCAAAGAGCGTCGTGGTGACTATCTGGGCGCGACCATTCAGGTAATTCCGCATATCACCAACGCGATTAAAGAGCGCATCATTGAAGGTGGCGAAGGTCACGATGTTGTTCTGGTTGAAATCGGCGGTACGGTCGGTGATATCGAGTCTCTGCCGTTCCTTGAAGCGATTCGGCAGATGGCGGTGCAAGTGGGCCGCGAACACACGCTGTTTATGCACCTGACGCTGGTGCCGTATCTGGCGGCGGCAGGCGAAGTGAAAACCAAGCCAACGCAGCACTCCGTTAAAGAACTGCTTTCTATCGGTATCCAGCCTGATGTGCTGATTTGCCGTTCCGACCGCACCGTGCCCGCCAATGAGCGTGCAAAAATTGCTTTATTCTGTAATGTGCCGGAAAAAGCAGTAATATCCCTTAAAGACATTGATTCAATTTATAAAATCCCGTCGCTATTGAAATCGCAGGGGCTGGACGATTATATTTGTAAACGATTCAGCTTGAACTGCCCGGAAGCAAACCTGTCAGAATGGGAACAGGTTGTGTACGAAGAAGCCAACCCTGGCGGCGAAGTGACTATCGGTATGGTCGGCAAATATGTCGCGTTGCCGGATGCCTACAAGTCTGTGATTGAAGCACTGAAACACGGTGGTTTGAAGAATCGCCTGACGGTGAACATCAAGTTGATCGACTCACAGGATGTTGAAACCCGTGGTGTCGAAGTATTGAAAGATTTAGACGCTATCCTGATCCCTGGTGGCTTCGGTTATCGTGGCGTCGAAGGGAAGATCATGTCGGCGAATTACGCCCGTGAGAACAACATCCCTTATCTGGGCATTTGCCTGGGGATGCAGGTCGCATTAATGGAATTTGCCCGTAACGTTGTTGGGATGGAAGGGGCAAACTCAACGGAGTTTGTGCCAGACTGTAAGTACCCTGTCGTTGCGCTGATCACGGAATGGCGTGATGAGAATGGCAATGTTGAAGTCCGTGATGAAGCCAGCGATCTGGGCGGCACCATGCGGGTTGGCGGGCAGCAATGCCATCTGACCGAAGGTAGTCTGGTGCGTCAGATGTACGGTGAGCAGACGATTATCGAACGTCACCGTCATCGTTATGAAGTTAACAACATGCTGTTGAAACAGATTGAAGCGGCGGGATTACGGGTTGCTGGTCTTTCCGCCGACCGTAAACTGGTGGAGATTGTCGAGTTACCCGATCATCCTTGGTTCGTTGCCTGTCAATTCCACCCGGAATTCACATCAACGCCGCGAGATGGACACCCCCTGTTTGCCGGCTTTGTGAAAGCCGCTGGCGCGTACCAGAAGCGTCAGGTGAAGTAAGAGTTATATCAGCAACGCGCGATCGCTATCGCGCGTTGTTCGTCTAGGGTTTTAGTTCTATCTAAAGTTTTAGTTTAACTTGTACTGAGGAAAATCTAATGTCCAAAATTGTTAAAGTCATCGGCCGTGAAATCATCGACTCACGCGGAAACCCAACTGTTGAAGCTGAAGTTCATCTGGAAGGGGGTTTTGTAGGTCTGGCTGCTGCGCCATCAGGGGCTTCTACTGGCTCTCGCGAAGCGCTGGAACTGCGTGACGGTGACAAATCCCGTTTTCTGGGCAAAGGCGTAACGAAAGCCGTTGCTGCGGTTAACGGCCCGATTGCTCAGGCTGTACTGGGTAAAGACGCGAAAGATCAGGCGAACATCGATAAGATCATGATCGACCTGGACGGTACTGAGAACAAATCCAAGTTCGGTGCTAACGCCATTCTGGCCGTTTCTCTGGCTGCTGCTAAAGCTGCTGCCGCGTCAAAAGGCCTGCCGCTGTATGCTCACATCGCTGAGCTGAACGGCACCCCAGGTAAATATTCTATGCCTCTGCCAATGATGAACATCATCAACGGTGGCGAGCACGCGGATAACAACGTTGATATCCAAGAGTTCATGATTCAGCCTGTTGGCGCGAAAACCCTGAAAGAAGCCATCCGTATGGGTTCTGAAGTGTTCCACACCCTGGCTAAAGTTCTGAAATCTAAAGGTATGGGCACTGCTGTTGGTGACGAAGGCGGCTATGCGCCAAACCTGGGTTCCAACGCCGAAGCGCTGGCTGTTATCGCAGAAGCGGTAAAAGCAGCAGGCTACGAGCTGGGCAAAGACATCACGTTGGCGATGGACTGTGCAGCGTCTGAATTCTACAAAGACGGTAAATATGTTCTGGCTGGCGAAGGCAACAAAGCGTTCACCTCTGAAGAATTCACTCACTTCCTGGAAGATCTGACCAAACAGTACCCGATCGTGTCTATCGAAGACGGTCTGGACGAATCTGATTGGGCTGGCTTCGCTTACCAGACTAAAGTTCTGGGCGACAAAATCCAGTTGGTTGGTGACGATCTGTTCGTAACCAACACCAAGATCCTGAAAGAAGGCATCGATAAAGGCATCGCTAACTCTATCCTGATCAAATTCAACCAGATCGGTTCTCTGACCGAAACACTGGCTGCAATTAAAATGGCGAAAGATGCAGGCTACACGGCTGTTATCTCTCACCGTTCAGGTGAAACTGAAGATGCTACTATCGCTGACCTGGCTGTCGGTACTGCAGCGGGCCAGATCAAAACCGGTTCTATGAGCCGTTCTGATCGTGTTGCTAAATACAACCAGCTGATCCGTATCGAAGAAGCACTGGGCGACTCTGCGCCGTTCAACGGTCTGAAAGAAGTTAAAGGCCAGTAATTACGTCTCTGGCGTAATCTGGTCGCTGAGAAGGCGGCCTGATACGCACCAACGTGATTAACGATAAAAATCCAGAAGCGTGCAAGCGTTTCTGGATTTTTTTATGAAGGACATCCCTGTCCTTCACCCTTCGGGCCGTTGCTTACGCAACGTTGGAAAACGTTCCCGACGTTTTTTTATGACGGAATCCCTGGCCGCCACCTCTCCTGTTGTTGGGAGCTTAATACCCATAAAGTGTTACTTTTCATACACCCTGTTTTTATATTTGAATGTTTAAAATTCAACGTTTTATAAAATAAATCCCTCTATCGCTCTCCTTATTTTCTTCCTGTCATATCTGTATAGTATGCGGCGATATATAAAATATTACATATCGATAATTGACATAATATTGACCAACAGGGATATCGCGGATGAAAGCCCGAAAAAATAATAGAAAAAAAGCACAGTGGTTATTGCCAGTATTAATGGTGGTTGTTCCACCGGTATTAAGCGCCGAACCGGCAACGATCAAAGATAGCGAAAAGGCAAAAGCGGCTGACGTGATGGTCGTCAAGGCCGATCGCAGTGAGACGAATGCGAATCTGGCTGGCGCAGGTATGACGACCGATGATGTGGAGATCGGGCCGCTGGGGAAACGTTCACGGCTGGATACGCCGTATTCGACCACGACCGTAACGGAAGCCATGATTAACAATCAGCAGGCAAAAAATGTTAACGATCTCCTGAAATATAGCGCATCCAGCCAGATGCAGGCGCGGGGTGGCATTGACGTAGGTCGTCCGCAAAGTCGCGGCATGCAAGGAAACGTGCTGGCGAATAGCCGATTGGATGGATTAAACATTATTTCTACCACCGCCTTTCCGGTTGAGATGCTGGAGCGACTGGATGTGATTAACAGCCTCACTGGCGCACTGTATGGGCCTGCCAGCCCAGCCGGACAGTTTAATTTCACGCAGAAAAGGCCAACGGCGCAGACGTTAAACCGCTTTACCGTAGGCTATTCCGGTAAAGGTGCGGCGATGGGACACGCCGATCTGGGTGGGCATCTGGGAGACGAAAACCAGTTCGGCTATCGTATCAACCTGCTACAGGATGAAGGCGAAGGAAGTATCAGCAACAGTACGCTGAGGCGGCAACTAGCCAGCGTGGCGCTTGACTGGAACCTCTCGCCCAATACGGTGTTGGAAGTTAACGCCAGCGAGTACCGCTTCCGCAAAATGGGCTATGCCAGTGGTTTTTCCTATGACAATGTAACCCAATTACCCAGTGCACCGGATGTGACGAAGCAGGGATACGGACAGAGCTTTGCGGGGCTCGATCTGATAACCAAAACGGCCAGCACACGCCTTAAACACTATTTCAATAATAACTGGTATGCCTCGGGCGGAGTGGGCTATCAAACCGCCGATCGTGGTATGCGTTCGTTAGGGCACGCGATTCAAAAAGACGGAACGGTTACATCTAAATTGAACCAGCCATACTCTGCGGGACGCTTTAAGGTATTGAGCAATACGCTACAACTGAACGGCCACATTGATACAAACGGGCCTTCGCATGATGTGGTATTTAGCACCACGGGATATCAGTGGACGAGGTATGCCTCTCCGGGGGATCCGAAATCCTATCCGTTAGGTTCCAGTGCGTTCGATGCGCCACGCACTTACACCGACCCTAGTGACGGGCGCTTTTATGTCGGTTCTGGTTACTCTAAATCCGGCCGTGACAGCCAGCAGGCGATCACCGTTGGTGATACCATCACGTTCAACGATCGTTGGTCAGCGATGGGCGTGGTGAGCCAAAGCTGGATTACTTCGCGCAGTTTTGGCGCAAAGGGTAGTGTAGAGCGTGATACTGGCACCAGCCCAACGGTGTCGTTGATGTATAAACCCTTGCCTAATGTGATGACCTATGTCGCCTATGCGGATTCACTGGAGCAAGGTGAAGGTGCGCCTGAGAAGGATTCAGGCAAGCTGGTGATAAATGCAGGGCAGTCGCTGAAGCCTTACCGCAGTACCCAATATGAAGCAGGGGTGAAATCACAGTGGGATGGGCTGAATCTGAACGCGGCCATTTTCCGTTTGGAACGACCTTTCGCCTATGTTGATCCTTCCGATAACGTTTTCAAGGAGCAAGGTAATCAGGTTAACACGGGGCTGGAGTTGATGGCAGATGGTGAAGTGCTTTCCGGCTTGCATCTCTATAGCAGCATGACCCTACTTGATCCCAAGTTGAAAGACACCAAGTTAGCTGCAACGCGTAATAAACGAGTGCTTGGTGTGCCGAAGTTTCAGGCCAATTTGTTGACGGAATATAGCCATCCATCCGCGCCTAATCTGGTCTATATGGCGAATCTCCATTACACCGGTAAACGCGCAGCTAATGACACTAACACAACGTGGGCAGACAGCTACGTCACGCTGGATTTGGGCACGCGCTACGGCTTTAAACTGTACGATAAGCCAGCAGCGTTTCGTGTTGTGCTCAATAACGTCACCAATGAACGCTACTGGAGTTCGATCTTTGGCGGTACAGATGGTGCAAACGGTGGTGCCAATGCGTTCGCTGGTGAACCACGTGAAATCCGCGCTACTCTGACGGTTGACTGGTGAGTGTAATGTTGAAACATTACCTTATTACGCGGTATCGCACGCTTCTGCTTAATGCGCTCATGCTGTTGGCGGTGGGTTTCTCTGGTGTGCATTGGGTTCAGGCGGAAGCGCCTGAACCCGCGCAGCGGACGATTCACTATTACGGCGATCGCACGGTGACGGTGCCCGCGACGGTTGAGCGGGTTGCTACCTCGTGGAATGCGCAAAACTCGATACTGGCTATGCTGGGCTATGGCGATCGTATTGTCGGGACGACGAAGCTCGTGCGCGATATGCCGCTGTTCCGTCAGTTTGTGCCATCCATTACGCAGGCTTCGCTGGTTTCTCAAAGCGGAAACATGGGAATTAATACCGAAGCATTGATTGCACGTCGTGCTCAGGTCTTTTTCGTGTCGGAAAGTGTGCTGGTTGCTGAAGCTGAGGCGCTGAATAAAGCGGGGATCGCTATTGTGCCGCTCCGCTATAACTCGCTGGCGGCGATGGTGGAACGCACGTTGATTACCGGTGAGGTCCTGGGGCCGGATGCATCGCGTCGGGCGCAGGATTTTGCTGCCTACTATCAGGATAACGTCAGGCGTGTGACGGAAGTTGTTCAGCGCATTCCGCCACAGCAGCGTGTAAAAGTCTACCATTCGGTTGGCGATCCGTTAACCACATCGGGACGTCCTTCATTGAATCAGGACTGGATGGATCTGGGCGGCGCGATCAACGTGGCGGAACCGTGGTTTAGCCGTTCTGGTGTGACAACCGCACCGGTTTCACTTGAGCAGATTTTTCAGGCCGATCCCGATGTGATTATTACGATGCGTGCTGGGGATGCGAAGGCGATTCGTCAGGATGCGCAGTGGCAGCAGCTAAGGGCGGTAAAACAGGGGCGCGTTTATGCGAATCCGCTAGGGATGTTCTGGTGGTGTCGGGAAACCTCGGAGCAGGCGCTGCAATTTCTGTGGCTGGCAAAAACGCTGTACCCACAGCAGATGCAGCACATCGATATGGCAAAAGAGACGCATGATTTTTATCTGCGTTTTTACGGCATTGATTTAACCGCGCTGCAGGTTGAGTCAATTTTGTCGCCACGCTGAATCACGCGGGTGGCGCAGGTTAGCGCTATCCGTGAATGATTTTTGACATTACGGGGCGGGGTATAACGCCCCGTTTCTTTTCGCCTTTCCTACTACCTACACCCATCTTCTATCCTGTGATCGCCATAAACGAACGGCGAGTTTTGTTCAGTTAAAATGGCTTTTTATAAAATCTTTGAAGCGGATCGCACTAATCTTCCCCGTGCTGCCAGCGTCGGGGGCGTGGTGGCAAAAGCGCAAAGGTTTTCACGATCGCCGGGCGCTAACGTAACAGCGTGACACCTTCATAACTAGAAATGCTCGGGGAAGGATGGCGATGAAAACACGTAAGATCGGTTTGGCTAACTATTTAGCCTACGGTTCAGGGGACTTTCTTGGTGCGGGTACAACCGCGCTGACGGCCGCTTGGTTACTCTATTTTTACACCACGTTCTGTGGCTTAACGCCGATTGAGGCAACGTTTATTTTTGCGATGGCGCGTGTGCTCGATGCCGTCGTCAGCCCGCTGATGGGTTTCCTGACCGATAACTTCGGTTCAACCTGGCTAGGCAAACGCTTTGGCCGGCGTAAATTCTTTATTCTGCTCGGAATTCCCTTCGTGTTTAGCTACAGCTTCATGTGGGTGGGGGATATGAGCTATTGGTACTATCTGCTGACCTACCTGCTGTTTGATGTCGTGTACACCATGGTGCTGGTGCCGTATGAAACGCTGGTGCCAGAAATGACCGACGATTTCAAACAGAAAACCAAGTTCTCCGGCGCACGTATCGCGCTGGCGCAGCTTTCCGCGATTTTAGCTGCCTTCCTGCCGGGCATCCTGCTGGGCTACTTTGGCAAAGACAATGCGGTATCCTTCTTCTATTCGAGTCTGGTGTTCTCCGTTATCTGTGCGCTGGTTCTGACGTTGGTCTATTTCTTTACCTGGGAGCGACCACGCGATGAGATGTCGGAAGCGTCGCTACGAGCAGAGAAAGAGCGCCAGTCTCTGACGCTGGGCCAAAGCCTGAAACGCCTGAACGTTGAACTGGTTTCCACGCTGCGTATTCGCATTTTCCGCCAGCATCTCGGTATGTATCTGGGCGGGTATATCGCGCAGGATGTGTTCAACGCGGTGTTTACCTACTACGTGGTCTTTGTGCTGATGCAAAGCCCGACGATGGCCTCTAACCTGATGGGAACGATGGCAATTCTGCAATTCATCGCAGTGATCGGCATGATTCCGTTGTGTATTCGCTTTGGGCCAGCGCCGTCTTACCGTCTGGTCGTGTGCCTGTTTGGCCTGAGTGCGCTCTCCTACGCCGTTCTGTGGTACAGCGGCCTGCATGACACCTTCTCTCTGTTACTGCTGATCTCTGCGCTGGCGGGCATCGGACGCGGCGGGATCAACTACGTGCCGTGGAACACCTACACGTATATTGCGGATGTGGATGAAGTGATTACCGCGCAGCGTCGTGAAGGGATCTTCGCTGGGATTATGACGCTGACCCGCAAAGCCTCTCAGGCTGGTGCGGTGATGCTGGTGGGGATTGTGTTGCAACTATCTGGTTTCGTGTCTGGGCAAAGCGTACAAGCGCCGGGCGTCAGTCACACGATTTTGATGATTTTGAGCTTCGGCACCGTGGGTGTGCTGGTGTTGGGCTTCCTGGTCTCTCTCCGCTTTAAACTCAACCTGCAAACGCACAGCGTGCTGCGCGAGGAAACGCTGAAAATGCGTGAGGCTGGGCGTCCTGTGCCAGAGAAGATTACCCCGCAGGCGCGGGCCACGGTCGAAATGCTGGCGGGTATGCCGTATGAATCGCTGTGGGGCAACAATAATATCGGCTACCTGAACCGCCATAAAGGTGACAAGCCGGTAACGCACGCCACGCAGTCGTAACTGTATTGAACTGTTAACTGATAACTCAATTGGATGAATGACTATGACCGTATTCAGTGTAAAACATAGCCCGCTTTTACGTCAGCCGGAACGTTTCATCTCCCGTGAGGATCTGAAAGCGCTGATTTGCCGTATCACCGACAACCTGGTGAATATCGAGGATAAAACCGGTGAGTTCTTGTTGCGGCTGGACGATGGTCGTGTGATTGATACCAAAGGCTGGGCGGGGTGGGAATGGACGCACGGCATCGGGCTGTACGGGATCTATCAGTATTACCAGCAGACGGGTGACGAGCAGATGCGTGCCATCATTGATGACTGGTTTACTGAGCGTCTGGCGGAAGGCACGCCGACGAAGAACGTGAACACCGTGTGCCCGTTCCTGACGCTGGCTTATCGCTATGAGGAAACGGGCGATGCCCGCTGGCTGCCGTATCTGGAGCGTTGGGCGGAGTGGGTGATGTATGAAATGCCGCGCACGGATAAGCAGGGCTTGCAGCACATTGTTTATAACAATGAAAACCACCAGCAACTGTGGGACGACACGCTGATGATGAGCGTGCTGCCGCTGGCGAAAATAGGCAAGCTGTTAAACCGACCAGAGTTTGTAGAAGAAGCGACGTATCAGTTCCTGCTGCATGTGCAATACCTGATGGATCGTGAAAGCGGCCTGTGGTTTCACGGCTGGACGTTTGAAGGGCAGCATAACTACGCCAAAGCCCGCTGGGCACGTGGCAATAGCTGGCTGACTATCGTTATTCCTGAATTTATCGAACTGCTGGATCTGCCGGAACACAACGCGACGCGCCGCTTCCTGCTGCAGGTGTTGGAAAGCCAAATTGAAGCATTGGCAAAATATCAGGATGACAGCGGCCTGTGGCACACGCTGATCGACGATCCAAATTCGTACCTCGAAAGCTCCGCAACCGCCGGCTTTGCCTACGGTATTTTGAAAGCGGTGCGTAAGCGTTATGTCGATCCAAGCTACGCTGAGGTTGCGGAGAAAGCGATTCGCGGTGTGATTAATCACGTTAATCAAGACGGTGAGCTGACGCAGGTGTCATTCGGCACCGCGATGGGTAACGATCTGGATTTCTACCGCAATATCGCGCTGACCTCTATGCCTTATGGTCAGGCGATGGCGATCCTGTGTCTGGCTGAATATCTGCGAGTTTATCTATAATGGTGATCGCCCCTGCAATTTACCTTGCAGGGGCGATTTTTTTAGCAAATCAATTACATAAAAACCTTATGCCAAGGCGACTAACGTACAACCGTTAGGGCACCCGCAGGCAACCTTATGTCCTTCAAGTGCGATGGCAACGCCTGCTATATTGGCAAGCGTACTTCCTTCGCTAATCGTTCCGGTTACCTTACAAACTGGGCAAAACACGGGGTCTCCTTTGCGTGCTATTGACTGAGTTTGATTAGCCAAAGGGGAACCACTGAGCACTTTACCGCCTGTGGTGGTGGTGTCGCCCACCAGAATCACTTTCTTTCCTTGTATCACCGTTCTCATGACGGCGACCCCGGAACATCACCAAGCGTCTCGGCTTCATGGTCTAAATGCCACAGGGTGGCTTCGGTGGCGGAAAGGGAGGGGGCTAGTTCACCCTGCGCGATAAAGCGCATCGTGCGGGGCTGTGACGGGGTGGTCCAGTAGCCGCTGACCCGCGCCGGGGTGCCGGACTTGAGTGGGGTAATGGACAGTGGCCCCTGGTCATAGCGGGCGTACCATTCGCGGGTGGATTGCCCATCGAACTGATTAACACCATAAAAATGCAGGGAATGCCCGGCCTTGGGCTGGACGCGTATCGGGCGGAGCAACTGGTTGACGGCGAGGTACTGGGGCGACAAGCCCGCGGTCAGCGGGGTTAAATCCGGGTAGAGCCCGGCGCGCAGCAGCAACCCGCCGGTATAGGGCTCAACGCTGATGTCCGGGGTTTGGGAAAGAATGCGCCGTACCCAGTCTTCCCCGCCCAGTCGGGTGATATAGCGGGAGCTTAATACGGTGATCCAGTTCACGCCGCGGGTGCTGTTGGTGTAATGCCTTTTGGCCGCAAAGGCGTTGGCATTGACCTGGAGTGGGGGATAGCGTCTGGCCAGTTCGTATTCAACGGGGCAGTAGTCATCGTAATCTTGCGGCAAATTCAGGCAGTGACCGCAGTCCCCGCTGTCGGGCTCCAGTTGCTGGCACAGATAGGTCAGCCAGTCGTTAAAACGCGCCATACCCTGCCCGTCTTTCAGGTAAAACCAGGGCAGAACCAGACTGAGATAAGCGTTCTTATCATCATCGTCATCACCTGAGTCGATATAGCTAATTAGGCAATTGGGAGCCTCATCCTTGTTTTTGGCATCGCTGATATCCCAGCCGCCGTAGTCGTAGACGCCCTTGTTGATAATACTGGCTTCCACCCGGGCAATATTCTCCGGGGTGTATTTTTTCATGCCGCTGAACTCGTGGGCATGGAAGCGTAAGTGGGTGCCGAACTCGTCACGAAAACGCTGGAAACAGGCGAGTATTTTCTGGCGTTTTTCCAGGGTGTAGCCCTGTTTAAAAAACAGGGTAATGGACAGTCCCAGACGGGTGACGACCACGTCGTTGTTGTCGGTAAAGGTAAACTCGGGCGCGTGCTGCTCCAGTTGAGCGATATAGTCAGGGTGTTGCATTATGGTGCTCATGACGGCGACCCCGGAACATCGCCGAGCGTCTCGGCTTGATGGTCTAAATGCCACAGGGTGGCTTCGGTGGCAGAAAGGGCGGGGGCAAGTTCGCCCTGCGCGATGAAGCGCATCGTGTGGGACTGTGACGGGGTGGTCCAGTAGCCGCTGACCCGCGCCGGGGTGCCGGACTTGAGCGGGGTAATGGACAACGGCCCCTGGTCATAGCGGGCGTACCATTCGTGGGTGGATTGCTCATCGAACTGGTTGATGCCGTAAGAATGCAGGGAATGCCCGGCCTTGGGCTGGACGCGTATCGGGCGGAGTAACTGGTTGACGGCGAGGTACTGGGGCGATAAGCCGGCGGTTAGCGGGGTTAAATCCGGGTAGCGGCCGGCGCGCAGCAGCAACCCGCCGGGATAGGGCTCAACGCTGATGTCCGGGGTTTGGGAAAGGACGCGCCGTACCCAGCCTTCCCCGCCCAGTCGGGTGATATAGCGGGAGCTTAATACGGTGATCCAGTTCACGCCGCGGGTACTATTGTTGTATTGCGCTGCATCAGCAAAGACGTTGGCATTGACCTGGAGTGGGGGATAGCGTCTGGCCAGCTCATATTCAACGGGGCAATAGTCATCAAAATCTTGTGGCAGGTTGAGGCAGTGGCCGCAGTCTCCGCTGTCGGGCTCCAGTTGCTGGCACAAATAGGTCAGCCAGTCGGTAAAACGCGCCATGCCCTGTGCGTCTTTCAGGTAAAACCAGGGCAGAACCAGGCTGAGATAAGCATTATCATCATCATCGTCATCACCCGAATCCAGGTAGCGCATAATGACGTTGGGCGCCTCGCCCATGTTTTTGGCATCGCTGACATACCAGCCGCCGTAGTCGTAGACACCCTTGTTGATAATACTGGCTTCCACCCGGGCAATATTCTCCGGGGTGTATTTTTTCATGCCGTTGAACTCGTGGGCATGGAAGCGTAAGTGGGTGCCGAACTCGTCACGAAAGCGCTGGAAACAGGCGAGTATTTTCTGGCGTTTTTCCAGGGTGTAGCCCTGTTTAAAAAACAGGGTAATGGACAGCCCCAGACGGGTGACGACCACGTCGTTGTTGTCGGTAAAGGTAAACTCGGGCGCGTGCTGCGCCAGTTGAGCGATATAGTCAGGGTGTTCCATGATTGTGGCTCCGGTTGATTAATTGGCAATGGCCAGCGTGCCGCCGCCTACGGCGGCCAGGGCACCGAGCAGGGCGGCCAGGGCTGGGGCGCCAGCGGTGATGGCGGCGGCGATGGCGGCCACCGCGAGCACCAGTGCGCCAGCTATGACAGATACCACGATATGGGTCACGACCCTCTCGGCGACTTTAATGGCCAGTTGTACCGTGCCGTCGCCGATATCGTGCAGTATCTGTACCCAGTCTATCTGCTGGAGATAGTCCAGCGTGATATCCATACCCGCCTGTACCGTTTTCCATAACGCCTGGAGCTGGGTAAACGTCCAGGTGATGATTTCGCTGGTCTTGTCACTGAACCAGGAGAGGGTATAACGGGCCTGCCGGGTAACGGGGTCAATCACTTCCTGACACAGCCAGTCGCCTTTTTCACTCACCCAGGCGCCAAAGGGGCGAAAAGCCTCGCGCGTGCTATCCCGGACGAACTCCCACCCTTGTTCGGCCAGGCTGGACACCTCATCGCCGAAGCGCACCCAGTCCTCCACCGAGGGCTGGTACGTCCAGGGTGTGGTGCTTAACAGCGGTAGATTATAGGGGAGGGGCTGGGGCAGGGTGCCCGGTGCGCCCTCGGGAGGCGGCACCGGGATAGGCACAGGTTGAAGGGCAGCCTGTTCAGCGGTGGTGGGCGGTAGTAATGCATAGCGAGCCGCGGTCGCCCGGGTGGCGGCGTTGTATTGTTCATCATAGGCTTTTTGTTTCTCAGTACGGTTATCCTCAATGCGCATCACGCCAAACCGGGAATTTGTGGCGATTAGAATATAATCTTTACGCTGCCCCTCTGATAATGTATCTCTCGGAAATTTAACCTCGATCAGCATTTTCAGGTTGTCACTGTAAGTTTTGCCATCAAAATAGGTGGCACCGAGCCCGGGCCAGCGGCAGTTTGGGTCATTGACCAGAATAATATCCGGGCGGCGCATCCCTTTTACTTTGTGTTTTATCCAGTTTTCAGGCGACGGTCTGGCAAAGGGGCTGCTGGAGTGCGGCAGGTTATCGCCGTAGGCTTTTTTCGAGGCTTCACTGGTGGCCAGCATCGGCAAGGGGACGGGTTTTGCCATGGCAAAGACCACTTCGGCCTTGTAGGCCCAGAGATAGTGTGCCTTGTACTCTTCAATGCGGATCAGGCTGCTCATCACCAACTGCTTTAAATTGTGTACCTGGCCGGTTTTGGTGGTGATACGCTGCGGCATGCGCATGGCCAGTTCGGCTTTTTGCGCCAGATAGCACGGGTCTGCATCGACGGGGAACTTCCCCCGCTCCATGGTGCAGGTAATGGAGGTGACGGCGGGACAAAGGCTGCCGGGGTTACTCATGGTGTAACTCCTTGAATTCCATTACACGCTCGACCTGTGCGTTGTTACTGGCCTGGTAATAGCGCGTTTTAACCGGTTTTTGGGTTTCCGGGATATCGAGTTGCAGGTTGTCTTCTTTTTCCGTTCGCATCATCAGGGTTCTTCCCTGCGCGTCGGTTTTACCAGAAACGACCTGACCATTGGCCCCTTTGATGGTGTAAGGCGCATTGATCAAGGGGGCTCCGGTATGTTCATTGAATAACGTATAACGCGCTGAATAAGTGAATAGTGGGCTCGGTGGCATACCACCCGCAGAATGTTCCGCCAGAGTGATACTTACCCCTTCGATGCGGATATTGCCGATGGGATCAATGACAATCCTCCCTCCGGCATTACCAATCAAAATTTGGCCGCTGTCGGAATGGATAGAGATGTGCTTGCCAACCTTCAGGGAATCATTGTCCGTCACCTCAAGAAAACGGCTCTTCTTGACGACCGTGCTGTGCTGCCCTTCAATCGTGATGCTTTGATCTTTCGTTACGCTGAGCGTCTGGTATCCGCCTACGGATTCGTCATCGTCCACTTTAATCACTGCGGTCCGGTTGTTATCGACCGTCAGTTGCATGTCCCGGTTGATCGTCGTCGATTGATCCCGTAGCACGTCCGTGTTCATGTCCTGTTGGGCATGAATATAGATCTCCTCCCTGTCTCGTTCGTCCTCAAATCGCAGTTCATTGAACCCGTCACCTTTATGCGTTTGTGAACGAAGCGTCATCTGGGTTTTCGTGCCTGGCAGGTTACCTGGGGGCAGATTGCTGACGTGGTAGGTGCGCCCAATAATGACGGGCTGATCGGGGTCGCCGTTAAGAAACTCAACAATCACCTCATGGCCGATGCGCGGAATAGCCGACATCCCCCAGCCTTGTCCTGCCCATGGGTGAGAAACCCGCACCCAGCAGGAGCTGCTGTCATCTGTCTTGTCGGATAAGTCCCAGAGAAAACGGACTCTGACGCGACCGTATTCATCGCAAAAAATTTCTTCAGTGTCTGGGCCTGTGACAATCGCAATCTGTGCCCCATCGATACGAGGTTTGGGCAGTGAAAGGGGACGCCAGGTTTGATCCTGCGGGATAAAGGCGAATTGCCCCATCAGCGTCGTTCCCTCTTCCCCAGTTTCGGTTTCCAGCGCCTGGGGTTGCCTTCCTATGTAGGTGGAATGCGTGATTTGCCAGCGCGTGTTATGCGTTTCCAGTGGATGGTTTTCCAGAGTAAAACGGATCCCCGGTTGAAGTGCCGGGCAGTTGGTTGCGCCTTCCCCCTGATGAGCGCTGTTGCGGAGGGCCTGAATACGCCACCGTGCAAAATGTTCCCCGGTGGGCCCGGTGCCTTTATAGCGCCCGGGATAGTCATAGTGAAGGTAGCGGCCTGATTGGTGTTCGGTATCTCGGGCATACTCGCGAGATTCTGCCGGCCAGCGAGGTTTTTTAAAGGTGTAATCTTTCAGCAATACATCGGAAGGGCGTAGGTTTTCCCGGCGACGGAACGTGGTCACACACCATTCGTCTGAACGGATTGGTTTTTCAGGGCTGTAGGGCAGCGTCGGCCCTGTATGCAGTGCTGCACAGTCATCGGCAAAAACGAGCGTATGCTTGCCATGTTGATGCTCGAAAAAATAGAACATCCCTTCTTCTGCCGCCAGACGATTGATAAAGTCGGCATCGCTTTCCTGGTATTGCACACAGAATTCACGCACTGCTCGGGGGTAACGTAGAGCAAAGGCATAGTCACTGATGAGATGTTTTTTGAGTAATGTTTCCAGTATTTCTTGAACACTTTGTTGCTGAAAAATACGTGAATGTCTGACCAGCCCAGCTCGCCAGAGCGCGGGGTGTATGGTGATGCGGTAGCGGGTTTGGTGCAAACCGGCATCGCCTTGTTCCATCTCACTGACGATGCCGTTGACGGTGCGTAGCACCTCGGTATCTTGCATTATGGTTAGTGTGGCGGTGCTATCCAGCACCGTGCCAAACGCTATGCTGGAATGAGTGCTCACGGCCTCAAGATTGAGCACGAAAGGCAGGGAAAATTGCTCACTCAGCGTGAATCCCACAACGGTAAAGGTTTCAGGCGGCAAATTTCCTATATTTAACGTAAATCGAAGGCCTGCCGATGGTTTCTTTACATTCAACATCTATTTTCCTTAATTTAAAGCGAGACCGCGTTAATGGTGCGCTTTAGCTGAATGTTTTATTTGTATTGTCATATTTTTACTGGGGAAAGGTAGGGTAATAGGGATGAAGCATGAGTTCAATGACACTTAAATACGCCATTGTGGGATGATTATTTTATGGGGGCGTAATTTTCAGTAAATCGATATTTTATTCTGCCAGTGTTTCGTTAAGTCGTTTTTTTTGTTGGTTTTTGTTTGTAATTGTTGGTTTTTATTTTTTTTAAGATAGGTGTGATTTGTCTGGTTTAATGTGGTTTTTAATAATTTAAATAATAATTAAATTAATGATCTATCTAAATAAATAGGATTTTAAATATAAGTGTGTTTCGTTTTTTAGAGAGGGAGGGTATTAATAAACGAGTCTCTCTTTTGGCCAGTGCGGTTTAATAAAATCTCCGGTGAGAATACCGGAGATTTGTATAAGGAACAGTCTGAGTACGGGATAATTTATTGCCACGGGAAAGAGACATCGACACATTACCTATTTCCCCTCTTTGGCTTTCATTCTGCCCGTTAGTTTTTTAACCCAGCCACGCTGTAATTTACGGGAAGCCAGCGGTAACCGTTGGTGGTGCCGTTGCGTTCCAGACGTGTACCCACGTGGCCGATGCCGGGGAAGGGCAGGTGAGCGCCTGCGACCCAGTAGCCCTGACTGGCGGCGTTAGCCAGCGCTTTATTACGGGATTCTGTCGCTTGATCCATATTCGAGTCAAAGCTGATGGTGGTGGCTGGTAAGCTCATCTGTACCGCTTCCGCATGAACGAGGTCTCCCCATGCCAGCAGTTTTTTCCCCTCACTTTCGACCATATACGAGGTGTGCCCTGGCGTATGTCCTGGGCTTGGAATCGCGGTGATGCCGGGCAGCAGTGCCGCCTGTTGGGCCGGGAAGGTCTTCAGCTTGTTCGCTTTCTTAATGGCGTCAAAGGTGTTTTGCACGCGTTGGAACGCCGCTTTTCTGTTTTCTGGCGCATTCTTCAGGTTTTCCGGGCTAAGCCAGAAGTCGGTTTCTGGCTGACTGACATACACGGTGGCGTTCGGGTAGTTCAGCTTATTGTCCTGTACCAAACCGCCAAAATGGTCGCCGTGCAGGTGGGTCATCAACACGGTATCGACCTGCTCAGGTTTGTAACCTGCCGCAATCAGATTCGGCAGCACTTTCCCTACCGTAGGATTACTCTGCTTGCCGTTGCCTGTATCGATCAGAATCAGGTGTTTCCCAGTATTGACCAAATAGGCATTGATCGATGTTTCCACCTGTGGGGGGAGCGCTTTTTCCGCTAGCAGTTCGGTAATTTTTTCCGGTGGGGTGCGCTGCAACAGTTTATCCATAGGCATGGTGTTGGTGCCATCAGACAGTGCAGTGATTTCAAACTGGCCCAGCATGATGCGGTAATAGCCGGGCTGAGTTTTAACCTGGGCAATATCCTGTGCCTGCGTAAATACAGGTACAAATGCACATGAGGCGAGTAATAAGGCTAATGGTTTCAATAACGTCATTTATTTTTGTCCTTGTTAATAATGAAACGTAATAAAAGCAGGTGAAATCGTAACAACAGATTGATTATTGACGTACACGTCGAATTACTCAACTGTCCTCGGTTTGGCATGTTGCCCGCATCGCCAGCGTCCTGCAACGCGAAGGATTTAGGGTATAATGCGTTTTTAAGTCAGCGAGACAGTGAAAAACATGCAGTACCCGATTAATGAAATGTTCCAGACGTTACAGGGCGAAGGCTATTTTACCGGTGTTCCGGCGGTGTTTGTGCGGCTGCAAGGTTGCCCGGTAGGCTGTAGCTGGTGCGATACCAAACATACCTGGGACAAACTGGCAGAGCGGGAAACCTCATTGGATCAGGTGCTGGTAAAAACGGAAGAAAGTGATGCCTGGGGCGCGGCGAGTGCGGACGATATTCTGGCTCTGATGGCGCAGCAGGGTTACACGGCACGCCATATTGTGATCACTGGTGGCGAGCCTTGCATCCATGATTTGGCACCGCTGACGCTACAGTTGGAAAAACAGGGATTCAGTTGCCAGATCGAAACCAGCGGCACGCACGACGTGCGTTGTTCGCCCAAAACCTGGGTGACGGTTTCGCCGAAAGTGAACATGCGTGGCGGCATGAGGGTGCTCGATCAGGCGCTACAGCGGGCGGACGAAATCAAACATCCGGTGGCGCGTGAACGTGACATTGAGGCGTTGGATGCACTGCTGGCGCGGCTTGATGATGATAAACCACGCATCGTGGCGCTACAGCCGATCAGTCAGAAAGAGGATGCGACCAAATTGTGCATCGCAACCTGCATCGCCCGCAACTGGCGGCTTTCGATGCAGACACACAAATACCTGAATATCGCCTGATATCAGGGGGCGTGAGAGAAGGATCTTCACGCCAGACTACACACCGCTTCCTCGTTACTCGCCTTTATAGACACAGCCAGCGGTGCAGGTTTCTTTGACCATCACGGCGCTGAGCAGCGGTAATACTGGCTTCAACTGGTGCCAGATCCAGTGCGCCAGCACTTCGCTGGTCGGGTTTTCCAGGCCGGGGATTTCATTCAGATAGTGGTGATCCAACTGTTCCCACGTAGGTTTGAACGCGGCTTTAAGCTCAGAGAAATCCATCACCCAGCCGGTATACGGATCCACTTCACCGGTAATTTCCAGTCTCACCATGAAAGAGTGCCCATGCAGTCGCCCGCATTTGTGGCCTTCCGGCACGTGAGGCAAATGATGTGCGGCTTCAAACTGAAAATCTTTAAATAGCGTAGTGACCATAGCGAGGTTCCCGGTTTCGTTCTGAAAAGGAGACTTTCAGAACATAGTATGCAAAAAACCGTCGCATACTACCTGAAAGTGTTGCGCGAATCATTTATTCTTCCCGCTGCACGATCGCCGCATGGTGCCAGTGGTCAGCACTGTAATGTGAGCCTGTTCGCTAATGTTGATTGCCTAAGACGCTATTGGTGGTGGGATTTATCGTAGACGTTGATGCCACAGACCGGCCTTGGGCAGCAGAACGAAGATATCAGCTAAAAACCTTCCAGCAGCCTTAATTGGCTGAACGTTAATGGGCGATAGAAAATATATCCTTGAATACCAATAGGATGGTATTTGTTTAATCGATTTAAATCGGTGGCTTTTTCAACACCTTCACAGATAATATTTACGCCAAGAGGAATGAGTTTATTCAATAAGACTTTTAGTTTTTGTGATTTTGTCTCTTCTTTACCGATGCCATCTATAATCGAGCGATCGATTTTTATTGTATCAAAGTTAAACAAGCTCAGGCTATCTACCTGTAGGTTTCCTGCGCCAAAATCATCTAATGAAATCATAAAACCATATTGTTTAGCTTGGTTTAAAAAAGGAATTCCATCAATTAGCTGTTGGCGGGTCGTTTTTTCACTGATCTCTATTTCTATATTCTGTGGGCTAACCTTATGCATTACGCATTTTTGATACAACGTTTCCAAATAGGCGGTGTTATTAAAAAGCAGGTGCGACAAGTTGAATGATATTGTCATGCTGCTTTTATTTTTTATTACCTGACAGACAACATCAAACATAAAATCTGTCACTTCATCGATTGCTTTACATTTCTCAATTTTATCTATTGTCTGCTGGGTCGATGCTAAGACACCTTCCGAGTTATAAAACCTGGCTAGGGCTTCATAGCGGAAGATCTTATTTTGAGGGAGATGGATAATAGGCTGAAATTCTGCTGTTAACCTAAAAATTTTTCCATCGATATTTAATGTTGTTGTATTCATTTTACCGATTACTCACCCTCTCCATAGATATAGCAATGCCATAACATTACCAGTCTGGATTCTACACAGTAATTTGGAATGTTTGGAAATTGTTTTAAATGATCAATAATCCCCATTTAATAGTTATTGGCTATTGATTAAAAAATAATGATCGTTTAAATCTATGTTGTCATTGGTGTCTTATATCTTTGATTTGTTATTTTATGGTTTTTAATGTTACTTGTTTTTGTTTGTTCGGGTTTAGTGTCTTTTTTGTTTGAATTTTAATCAATTTTGTGGGCGTGTAAGAGCGTTGTGCCTTTTGGGCATCCTTGTTAGGATGATAAACAACGATGAGAGCGTCGTTTCGTAATGATATCGGGATGAGAAAAAATAAGGAATTTATCCTGGGTGATGTTTTACTCAGTAGAATAGGCATTTTTCTAAATCATTAAATCCCACGAGAGAATTCATTTTTATTAAAAAGAGAGAAATCCTTTTTTGGATTTTTGGATATATCACCATCGCGTTAATAGGTGGATCTTATTGTGGAACACTTTTCTCCCCCTCCCGCTAAAGTGATTAGCGCATTGCTGCAACATACCTATGTGATGTCTATCTACGCCAAAGATATGCTATATGCATTGAAGGCAGACGTTATGGAACTGAATCCGGATAAAAACCGAATCGTATTGGCAGTGGAATATTCTGGCTCTGATATCGACAGATACCTTGCAGATGGTGGTTTGAATTTTGATCTGGAGGCACTGAAAGGTACGGAGAATATCGAACGAGAAACCTACAGTCTTTGTAATATCTCCACACAATTATTCAAGATGGACAGTCTATTTTATCGTCTGGAATGTCGTTTGCCGGAGTCTGTTTTCGTCACGGAGAACAGAGGCGCGATTCGTATTCCTTTTATTCTTGGCATGCAGGCTCGTGCTCGTATTGAAGTGTATATGCACACACTTAACGTACCAGGAACGTTGCGTAATTTATCGACCGGTGGGTGTATGGTCGAAATCGATCTGGTTGAGAGCATTGCGATTGAAGTTGGTCAAGATATCCCCGGTATCGCGCTTGAATTCCCTAACGGAGAAAGTTTTTATGCCGAGGGAAAAATTCGCCATATACGGCCTTTTGGAAATCATGGCTATGCCGCTGTTGGCATTCAATTTATCAATTTGTCTTCATCACAGTCTGAAGCACTTCTCCGTTATACGAATGAGTCGGAAAGAGAAGCGGCCTACCGAACCGGCATCACTGGCAGCATGGTGTATTCGTCCCCGCTGTTCACTCCGGGCACCAAGGAGAAAAGTCTATTGCTGCGAGAAAGTCAGGAGCGAGAGAAGCGTACCCGGCAGACGCCGATGGAACGCGGGGTAATGGAGGTTGCCCATCGGCTTCAAATTGGGCTGATGTACATGAAAACGCGCAATCAACTGCCCATTGAGATCTTCTATGACTGTGTTGACACCCTGCTTTATATGGTCAAAAAAGAGAGAAAGACGTTTTTGTATGCGCTATCGTTCCTGCGTGATGAAGCGGATTGGGTCAGGCATGCTGTTCAGGTTGCGGGGAAACTGGCCGATATGCTGTTAATTTCCGATCCCCATGCGCCTCAGGTGCGTGAAGCGGTGCTAGGTGCGTTACTCCACACGATGGGAAAGCCGCTGTTGGTGAATGCCAGCCTTCCATCGCTGAAAGTGAATATGAACCCAGCGCAGAAAGCGATTCTTAGCGGTCATGTGGGTGTTCTGTGCGCGAAATTACATGAGCTAGATTGGGTGATAACCCCCACGTGTCGCGATGTGATTGAGAATGCTAACGAGCGTTTGGACGGTAGTGGCTATCCACAGGGTAAACACGGCGATCGGTTATCGGAGCTCGCCCGATTAGTCTCTGTGATTAAGGCGATTAATAAGCTAAGGCATACGCGTAATGGTATTTCTCCCCGCACGCCATTGGCGGCCTACCGTAAAATCTATGAGGCGAAAGGTGCCTACGATAAAGCTGTGTTGGTTAATTACGTACAGATTTACGGTCTCTATCCAATAGGTAGTCTGGCTAAATATTCGGGAGGCTTTCTTGGCTGGGTGATGGATATTGATAAAAAGGGTAAACCGGTCGTGGTACATCTCGTCAAGAATCTGCGCTTTCCTGACACCAATATCAGCAGCGTCGTCTCTAAAGGTGATTTATTGCAGGTCGGCCAGCTCGAAAACATCGTTCATCCTGACGATTTCGGCATGAAAGTTCTGAAAATTTAGCCCACATCCTGTTTGTATGGGGCTGCGCAGCAGCCCCTCTTTTCGAATGTATTCTTACCGATATTGCCACGCAACGCGCATGCCATCAGCTATAACACTTTAGGCAATAAGGGCTATCAGAAAAACCATTTAGTCATTTTGGTTATTTAATATTTCCATCATTTCTTTAATTGTTAAGATGCAGATCGTTACCCTTATCCTCCATTCATCTTTTTATTGCATGTTTTTGTATTAGCGTCGTTGGCTAACTGCACAGGCACAAGGAAACAGAAATCACAATGACTACTCCGGTTTCCCCCACTTCATTGCTTCCGCTGAGTGCGGAGCAATTAACGCGTTTACAGGCGGCAACCGGTGATTTCTCATCGACGCAGCTAGCCTGGCTATCCGGCTATTTCTGGGGGTTGGTACAGCAGCCTGGGAACGTGCAGCCAGGTGCGATAACTGCCACCGCTACGGTGGCATCCGCAGTCACGGTGCCAGTGCAAACCATCACGCTGATCTCCGCCTCGCAGACCGGCAATGCGCGCCGGGTCGCGGAACAACTGCGTGACGATCTGCTGGCAGCCAAGCTGTCCGTCAACCTGGTCAATGCGGGTGATTACAAGTTCAAGCAAATTGGGCAGGAAAAGCTGTTGCTGATCGTCGCCTCGACGCAGGGGGAAGGGGAGCCGCCGGAAGAGGCGGTCGCGCTGCATAAGTTCCTGCTGTCCAAAAAAGCGCCGGAACTGAAAGACACCGCGTTTGCCGTGTTTGGTCTGGGAGATACCTCTTATGAATTCTTCAGCAAGGCGGGTAAGGATTTCGATAGCCGTCTGGCCGAATTAGGCGCTGAACGCCTGCTGGATCGTGTTGATGCCGATGTGGATTATCAGACGCTTGCCGGGCAATGGCGACGCCAATTGGTTGATATTTTGCAGGCACGGGTGCCGGTTCAGGGCGAAGCCGTCGCGCAGATTGCCGCTCAGGGTGCACTGGATGAAATTACCAGCAGCCCGTACAGCAAAGCCTCGCCGTTGCAGGCCACGTTTGCAGTGAACCAGAAAGTGACCGGGCGTAACTCCGAAAAGGATGTTCGCCATATCGAGATCGATTTGGGCGATTCTGGTTTGCGCTACCAGCCGGGTGACGCGCTGGGTGTCTGGTTCGATAACGATCCTACGCTGGTGCAGGAATTGTTGGAACTGCTATGGCTGAAAGGTGATGAATCCGTCAGCGTTGACGGTAAGACGTTGCCATTATCGGAGGCGCTGAAAAGCCACTTTGAACTGACGCAAAACACCGCGCCGATCGTCGAGAAATATGCCGCACTGTCGCGCAACGAGACGCTATTGTCGCTGCTGGCCGATAAGCCTGCGCTTCAGCAGTTCGCACAGTGGACGCCACTGGTGGATATGGTGCGACAAGCGCCAACAGAACTGACGGCAGAGCAGTTGCTTGGCCTACTACGCCCGCTGGCTCCACGTCTTTACTCTATCGCCTCCTCGCAGGCGGAGGTCGAAAGTGAAGTGCACATCACCGTTGGTGTGGTGCGCTACGAATACGAAGGCCGTGCGCGTGCCGGTGGCGCATCCAGCTATCTGGCCGACAGGCTGAGTGAAGATGATGAAATCCGCGTTTTCATCGAACATAACAATAACTTCCGCTTGCCTGCTAATTCAGATGCGCCGGTCATCATGATTGGGCCGGGAACCGGGATTGCACCATTCCGCGCCTTTATGCAGCAGCGCGATGCCGACGGGGCGGAAGGGAAGAACTGGCTGTTCTTTGGCAACCCGCACTTTACGGAAGATTTTCTGTATCAGGTTGAATGGCAGCGCTACGTTAAAGATGGACTGCTGACTCATATCGATCTGGCGTGGTCGCGCGATCAGGCGCATAAGGTCTATGTGCAGGACAAACTCCGGGAAAAAGGCGCCGAAGTCTGGCGCTGGATTCAGGATGGGGCGCACCTGTACGTGTGTGGTGATGCCAATCGCATGGCGAAAGACGTCGAGCAGGCGCTGCTGGATGTGATAGTTGAGCATGGCGGCATGGACAGTGAACAGGCCGATGAGTTTTTAAGCGATCTGCGCCTTGAGCGCCGTTATCAGCGAGATGTGTACTAATGAGTGAAAAATACGTTTTCAGTGAAAAACACCCCGGTCCCTTGGTGGTAGAAGGGAAACTCGCTGATGCCGAGCGCATGAAAACAGAAAGTAATTTTCTGCGCGGCACGATTGCTGAAGACCTGAACGATGGTCTGACTGGCGGCTTCAAGGGCGATAACTTTTTGCTAATCCGTTTCCACGGTATGTATCAGCAGGATGACCGTGACATTCGCGCCGAGCGTGCTGAGCAGAAACTGGAGCCGCGTCATGCGATGCTGCTGCGCTGCCGCCTGCCGGGCGGCGTGATGACGCCAGAGCAGTGGTTACGGATCGATAAATTTGCGACTGAAAATACGATCTATGGCAGCATTCGTATCACCAACCGTCAGACGTTCCAGTATCACGGTATTCTCAAATCGAACGTGAAACCGGTACATCAGATGCTGAATAGCATTGGGCTAGACGCGCTGGCGACGGCGAACGACATGAACCGTAACGTGCTGTGTACGTCTAACCCGATCGAGTCCGAACTGCATCAGCAGGCGTATGAGTGGGCGAAAAAGATTTCTGAACATCTTCTGCCGCGCACGCGCGCCTATGCAGAGATCTGGATGGATCAGGAAAAAGTGGCAACGACGGATGAGGAGCCGATTCTGGGCTCGACATATCTGCCGCGTAAGTTCAAAACGACGGTGGTGATCCCGCCGCAGAATGATATCGATCTGCATGCGAACGATCTTAACTTCGTTGCGATTGCCGATAACGGCCGTCTGGTCGGCTTTAACGTGCTGGTGGGCGGTGGACTCTCTATCGCGCACGGCGACAAAGAAACCTATCCGCGTACCGCCAGTGAACTGGGCTATATTTCCATTGAGCATACGCTGGCTATCGCAGAAGCGGTGGTGACCACACAGCGCGATTGGGGTAACCGTACCAACCGTAAAAATGCCAAAACCAAATACACCTTGGAACGTGTGGGTGTCGATAACTTTAAGCAGGAAGTGGAAGCGCGTGCTGGTGTGAAATTTGAAGCGGTGCGTCCGTATGAATTCACCGGGCGTGGCGATCGCATCGGCTGGGTAAAAGGCATCGACAATAAATGGCACTTGACGCTATTTATCGAAAACGGTCGTGTTCTGGATTATCCAGGCCGTCCGCTGAAAACCGGTCTGGCGGAAATTGCTAAGATCCACAAAGGGGATTTCCGCTTAACAGCGAATCAGAACTTGATCGTGGCCGGCGTTCCTGCGCGTAGCAAAGCGAAGATTGATGCGCTGGCGCGTGAGCACGGCCTGATTGATGACAGCGTCAGCGAACAGCGCAAGAATTCGATGGCCTGCGTATCGTTTCCAACCTGTCCATTGGCGATGGCTGAAGCCGAACGTTTCCTGCCGGAGTTTGTCACGAAAGTGGAAGGTATTATGCAGCAGCACGGCGTGGGTGATGAACACATTGTCCTGCGCGTCACGGGCTGCCCGAACGGCTGTGGTCGCTCGATGCTGGCGGAAATTGGTTTGGTGGGTAAAGCGGTGGGGCGTTATAACTTGCACCTCGGTGGGAATCGCGAAGGAACACGCATTCCCCGTATGTATCGCGAAAACATTAATGAAACCGAGATCCTCGCGGAAATCGACAGGCTTGTCGGGCTGTGGGCGCAAGATCGCCAGCCGAATGAAGGCTTCGGTGATTTCGCCATTCGTACCAACATCATTAAACCGGTGCTGGATCCCGCCCACGATTTTTATGACTGACAGGAGATCCTGATGGCCGAATTTAACCTTGCGGTGCTCAACGCGTTACCGAAAGAGGAACAGGTGGCGGCGCTGACCGCCGTGAATGGTCAGCTTGAGCAACTGTCTGCGCAGGAAAGGGTGAGCTGGGCGCTGGAGAATCTGCCGGGCGATTTTGTTTTGTCGTCCAGCTTCGGCATTCAGGCTGCGATATCGCTGCATCTGGTGACGCAACAGCGGCCGGATATTCCGGTTATCCTCACAGATACCGGCTATCTGTTTCCTGAAACCTATCAGTTTATTGATGCACTGACGAAACAGCTTAAGCTGAACCTGCACGTGTATCGCGCTGCCGAGTCTCCTGCCTGGCAAGAAGCGCGCTACGGCAAGCTGTGGGAGCAGGGCGTGGAAGGCATTGAACGCTACAACTTGCTGAATAAAGTCGAGCCGATGAACCGAGCGCTGAGCGAGCTAAACGCAGGAACCTGGTTTGCTGGCCTGCGCCGTGAACAGTCCGGCAGTCGGGGGAATTGCCGGTGCTGGCGATTCAGCGCGGCGTCTTTAAATTTCTGCCGATTATCGATTGGGATAACCGGACGGTGTATCAATATCTGAAAGAAAACGGCTTGAGTTACCATCCGCTGTGGGATCAGGGCTATTTGTCCGTTGGCGATACGCACACCACCCGCAAATGGGAACCGGGGATGAGTGAAGAAGAAACTCGCTTCTTCGGCCTCAAACGCGAGTGTGGGCTGCACGAAGGGTAAAGGCATCTGACATATTGTCGTTTGTCCCTTATCCATATTTTTATGCAGATGAGGAGACGGTTTCGTGCGCCACAATATTGCCATTCCATGCTACTTCGTAGCACACGCCCGACACGGGGCGTCTCAAGCGCCGCTCGCCCCGTGACCCCTAGGCTTTCGGCGTAAATTATGCCGCTGACGCGGTGCCTTCGTCGATATCTGGCTTAACGGATCGCTTGCGACACGTTCCCGACGTGGCGCAAGCTTTCGCCGCGTCCTGCGGCTCATCCTAAGCCAGCTACCTCCTCAGCATAATTTTTTACGCCGGGGAATAGCAAAATCTGCGAAGCCTGTGGATTTGTGTATAAGAAGCCGTCTTTGTGAGGGGAGAGTCATCGCCCCGATCTCAGTTGTAAACGTGTTGTTATTCCATTACGGAACTTGTCATTCCAATTCGGCATTTCATAAGTGTTCTGTCCTCACCGTATAGTCGCATTATCTACTTTTTTGCTTAGTTAAGGCGATTGTGAACTATCTCCCTATATTTGCCGATCTTCGTCAGCGCCCGGTACTGGTCGTCGGCGGCGGCGAGGTTGCTACGCGCAAAATCGATCTGCTGCAACGCGCGGGTGCGGAGATAAAAATTGTCGCACAGGCGCTGGCGGAACCGTTGGCTGCACTGCATCAAGCCGGGCAGGTTGAATGGCTGGCGCAATCTTTTACGCCGGAGCTGTTATCTGGCGTGTTTCTGGTGGTTGCCGCAACGGATGATGCAGAGCTGAATGCCGCGGTGTTTGAGGCGGCAAACCAGCGGAATTTGCTGGTAAATGTGGTGGACGATCAGCCGAAGTGCTCGTTTATTTTTCCCTCGATTGTTGACCGATCTCCGCTGGTGGTGGCGATTTCCTCTGGGGGACAGGCACCTGTACTGGCGCGACTGCTGCGTGAAAAGCTTGAATCATTGCTGCCCGCAAGTTTAGGGACGATGGCGGATATCGCCGGAAGCTGGCGCGACAGGATTAAAACCCGATTGCATTCGATGCCAGCCCGTCGTCGCTTTTGGGAACGACTGTTTGTCGGACGCTTTGCATCGCTGGTGTCTGCCGGACAGTTGGAGCAGGCCGAAGCCGAATTGCAACAGCAATTGGTTAATCAGCAAGACGAACAGCAACGGCCAGCGGTGGCACGAGGTGAAGTGGCACTGGTTGGCGCAGGCCCCGGCGATGCCGGATTGCTTACGCTGCGTGGATTGCAGGTGATGCAGCAGGCGGACGTGGTGCTGTATGACCATCTGGTCAGTGCCGATGTGCTGGATTTAGTACGCCGCGATGCTGAACGCATCTGTGTGGGAAAACGTGCCAGCGCGCATTCGTTGCCACAGGATGAGATTAATCAACTGCTGGTGAAGCTGGCGCAGGAAGGTAAGCGGGTGGTGCGCTTGAAAGGCGGCGATCCCTTCATTTTTGGTCGCGGTGGCGAAGAGCTACAGGCGGTGGCACAGGCGGGGATCACGTTTCAGGTGGTGCCCGGTGTGACGGCCGCCGCGGGCGTCACGGCGTATGCGGGGATCCCGCTGACGCACCGTGACTATGCGCAGAGCGTGATTTTTATTACCGGGCACTGTCGCCCGGACGGCGATGCACTGGACTGGTCAACGCTGGCGCGTGGGCGTCAGACGCTGGCGATTTATATGGGAACGATGAAGGCTGCGGAAATTTCGCAGCAGCTTATCGCGCATGGCCGCTCAGCGCAGACGCCTGTCGCGGTGATCAGCCGCGGCACCCGACACGATCAGCAGGTGCAAATCGGTACGCTGCAAGAGTTAGTACATTTGGCACGGCAAGCGCCGACACCGGCGCTGCTGGTGATTGGCGAGGTGGTGGATTTGCATCACCAGATTGCCTGGTTTGGTCAGACAACGCCGACGGTGCCGCAAGACAGCCGCCCAGCGGTAGTAAACTTGGCTTAAGGAAAGGGTATGGACGAGAAACGACTCACGCATTTACGGCAGCTTGAAGCCGAAAGCATTCACATCATCCGCGAAGTGGCAGCCGAGTTCGGTAACCCGGTGATGATGTATTCCATCGGTAAAGACTCTTCGGTGATGCTGCATTTGGCGCGCAAGGCGTTTTATCCGGGATCGCTGCCTTTCCCGCTGCTGCATGTTGATACCGGTTGGAAATTTCGTGAAATGTACGAATTCCGTGACCGGACGGCAAAGGCCTACGGTTGTGAACTGCTGGTGCATCGCAACCCGCAGGGGGAAGCGCTGGGGATTAACCCTTTTGTACACGGCAGCGCCAAGCACACCGACATCATGAAAACCGAAGGGCTGAAGCAGGCGCTGGATAAATACGGTTTTGATGCTGCATTTGGCGGGGCGCGTCGCGATGAAGAGAAATCTCGTGCCAAAGAGCGTATTTACTCCTTCCGCGACCGTTTCCATCGTTGGGACCCAAAGAATCAGCGCCCGGAGCTGTGGCACAACTACAACGGTCAGATTAACAAAGGCGAGAGCATCCGCGTTTTCCCACTCTCCAACTGGACCGAGCTGGATATCTGGCAATATATCTATCTGGAAAATATCGATATTGTTCCGCTGTATCTGGCTGCCCCGCGTCCGGTGGTTGAGCGCGATGGCATGCTGCTGATGGTGGATGACGATCGCATCGATCTGCAACCGGGTGAAGTGATCGAACAACGTATGGTGCGCTTCCGCACGCTGGGCTGCTGGCCGCTGACGGGCGCGGTAGCATCGGATGCGCAGACATTGCCGGAAATCATCGAAGAGATGCTGGTTTCCACCACCAGTGAACGTCAGGGAAGGGTAATTGACCGCGATCAGGCCGGTTCAATGGAGCTGAAAAAGCGTCAAGGGTATTTCTGAGGAATCGTCGAATGAGCCAAATTTCTTTAAAAGACACAGTTGCGGAAAATGCGGCTGAGAAAGATGCCGTCGTTATCAACGATGCGATTGCTCGGCAGATCGCCGAGCAAGGCGGTGTGGAAGCGTATTTACATGCGCAGCAGGATAAAACGCTGCTGCGTTTCCTGACCTGTGGCAGCGTTGACGATGGGAAGAGTACGCTGATTGGCCGCTTGCTACACGATACGCGCCAGATTTATGAAGATCAGCTCAGTACGCTGCACAATGACAGCAAGCGTATCGGGACGCAGGGCGAAAAGCTGGATCTGGCGCTGTTGGTCGATGGGCTTCAAGCTGAACGTGAGCAGGGCATCACGATTGACGTGGCTTACCGCTATTTCTCGACGGAAAAACGCAAATTTATCATCGCGGATACGCCGGGACACGAGCAATACACCCGTAACATGGCAACCGGCGCATCAACCTGCGAGCTGGCGATCCTGCTGATTGATGCGCGTAAGGGCGTATTGGATCAAACCCGTCGCCACAGCTTTATCGCAACCCTGCTGGGCATTCGCGATTTGGTGGTGGCGGTGAACAAGATGGATTTAGTGGATTACCAGCAAACGGTATTTGAACAGTTTAAGCAGGATTATCTGGATTTTGCTCAGCAACTGCCTGCCGACCTGAATATTACCTTCGTGCCGATTTCTGCACTGGATGGTGACAACGTTGCGACGCCAAGCACGACGATGGGCTGGTATACCGGACCAACGTTGCTGGATGTGCTGGAAACGGTCAATGTGGCACAGCGCACGTTGGAACAGCCGATGCGCTTCCCGGTGCAATACGTCAATCGCCCGAATCTGGATTTCCGTGGCTACGCAGGAACGCTGGCATCTGGCATTATCCGTGTCGGGCAGCGGGTCAAAGTGCTGCCGTCCGGCGTAGAATCCACCGTTAGCCGCATCGTGACCTTTGACGGTGATTTGCCACAGGCACAGGCCGGTGAAGCGATTACGCTGGTACTGGCGGATGAAGTCGATATCAGCCGCGGCGATCTGCTGGTCGACAGCAGCGAATCGCTGAAAGCGGTGCAGCATGCGTTGGTGGATGTCGTCTGGATGGCGGAACAGCCGCTGGTGCCGGGACAAAGTTACGACATCAAGATTGGCGGTAAGAAAACGCGCGCTCGGGTTGAGAATATTCAATATCAGGTTGAGATCAATACGCTGACGCAGCGCGTAGCCGAAAATCTGCCGCTGAACGGTATCGGCTCCGTTGAGCTGGTTTTTGATGAGCCGCTGGTGCTGGACAATTATCAACATAATGCAGTGACAGGCGGGATGATCTTTATCGATCGTCTGAGTAATGTCACGGTAGGCGCTGGCCTGGTGCGCGAGCCTATCGAACAGGTGTATCAGGAACCGGGTGCGTACAGTGCGTTTGAACTGGAGCTGAATGCACTGGTGCGCCGTCACTTCCCGCATTGGGGTGCGCGCGATTTGTTGGGAGGAAAATAGGTGTCTTTACGCGATGAATCGACTGACGATAACGTGGTTTGGCATGCGCACGATGTCACCCGTGAGTCGCGCGAGAAACTACATGGTCATCAAGGCGTCGTTATCTGGTTTACCGGGCTGTCTGGGTCCGGTAAATCTACGCTAGCGGGAGCGCTGGAGCAGGCATTGCACCAGCGTGGTGTCAGCACCTACCTGCTGGATGGCGACAATGTTCGGCACGGTCTATGCCGGGATCTCGGCTTTACTGACGACGATCGGCGCGAGAATATCCGCCGCGTGGGTGAAGTCGCCAAGCTGATGGTCGATGCCGGTCTGGTGGTACTGACCGCGTTTATTTCACCGCATCGCGCCGAGCGTAAAATGGTGCAGGATCTGCTCGGTGAGGGGCAATTTATTGAGGTCTTCGTCGATACGCCGTTAGCGACCTGCGAAGCGCGCGACCCTAAAGGGTTGTATAAAAAAGCCCGGGCGGGGGAGTTGCGTAATTTCACTGGGATCGACTCAGTGTACGAAGCGCCGGAAGCGCCGGATAGCCATCTGGATGGTGAACAATTCGTAACAAATTTGACCGGCCAATTGTTAGATCTGCTTGGCAAGCGAGCTATTATCAAGCTCTGATGTCCCCGCTTTTTTTCACCGAGTTGTTGGGTGATGCAGGGGAAGAATGGGAAAGATTATGCAAAATGCCACGCAGTTAACGATTAGTAAGACTCGGCCAGCGCAAGAAGAGGATGACAGCGTTTCCTATCTGTTTATGGGAGCGGTGACGGGGTTCTCCTTTTATTGGCTGGCTTTCAGTATCCCTTTTCTGGTGTATGGCTCTAATACTACGTTTTTCTTCATGCTTTACACGTGGCCGTTCTTTTTGGCGCTGATGCCGTTTTCAGTGCTGGTTGGCGTCGGGTTTAGCTTTCTGCTGAGAGGCTATCTTTTTTACACGCTTTTTGCGACGGGACTGACGGTGGTCTGTCTGTTCTGGCTGGTTTTTTCTTTTCTGACCGGGTGGTAAAAGAAAGGTGGTAAGGGAGAAGGCTGCCAGCGCAAAAGGCGCTGACAGCCTGTTATTTTACAGCATTCAACGTATTTACAGGATCTTGCTCAAGAAGGCCTGCGTGCGTGGGTTACTCGGATGCGTGAAGATCGCCTCTGGCGTCCCCTGTTCCTGAATAATCCCCTGATCAATAAAGATCACTCTATCCGCGACTTCTCTAGCAAAGGCCATTTCATGAGTCACGATGACCATGGTCATGCCTTCGTTCGCCAACGTTTTCATGACTGCCAGCACTTCGCCAACCAGTTCTGGATCTAGCGCAGATGTCGGCTCATCGAACAGCATGATTGCTGGCTCCATCGCTAACGCGCGGGCAATCGCGACGCGCTGCTGCTGACCACCGGACAGGCTGTTCGGCCAGGCATCGATTTTATCCAGCAAACCAACTTTACTGAGCAACGCTTTAGCGCGTTCGACGGCTTGGGCACGGGGTAATTTCTTCACGCCCATCGGAGCCATAATCACATTTTCCAACACCGTCATGTGGGGGAACAGATTAAAGCGTTGAAACACCATCCCTACGCTTTCACGCATGCGGTTGATATCGGTTTTTTGATCGTGAATGGCAAAACCGTTGACCGTAATTTCGCCCGCCGATAGCGTTTCCAGCGCGTTGATACAGCGCAGAAAGGTACTTTTTCCTGAGCCAGATGGGCCAATCAGGCAGAGTACTTCCTGAGGCGCGATATCACAGGAAATACCACGCAGAACATGGGTATCGCCAAACTGTTTTTGCAGGTTATTAACGTGAATCACTTTTGCCAAACCTCATTTCCATGTGCCGCACCAGCAGCGAGAGCAGGAAAGTAATAACCCAATAGACGATAGAGATCGCCAGGTAGGGTTCCCAGTACGTGGCGTAAGCCCCTGATACCGTGCGAGCGGCATAGGCGAGATCCGCCAACCCGATCGCCGAAGCCAGCGAGGAATCTTTCACAATCGCGATGGCGTTATTACCCAGCGGTGGCAGCATACGGCGAAAAGCCTGTGGCAGGATCACTTTCCGCATGGTGCGGCCATAGCTCATGCCGAGGGAGCGTGACGCCTCCATTTGACCGCGATCGATAGACTGAATACCAGCGCGGAATATCTCAGAGACATAGGCGCCTGCGTTCAGCGTGATGGCTACCACGCACGAGAGGAACGCGCCGTAATCTGAGCGTAATGTGCGGGCAAAATCGACCGACATGATATTGCTGGTGACCAGCAGTCCATCACGCGGGTTGATGAACAGCGGCACCAGCGCGAAGTGCACCACCATGATTTGCACAAACAGCGGCGTACCCCGAAAGGCGCTGATGTAGATGCGCACCGGCCATTGAACGCCGTAGTGCAGGATATATTTCCACGGCCCGTGCGGCGCTTGCGCTAAGCGGCCTAATCCGAGCGTTAATCCCCAGCAGGTGCCAAGAATGACACAGATAATGGTGCATTTGATGGTCATCCAGGTGCCTTCCATAAATAAGGGGGCATATTCCTGAATGATCTCCCAACGAAATCCCGTCAAGATCGTTTCCTTTTTTCAATAGGCTAACGTAATGATTTTTCTAAAGTAAACCGGACAGGCTGGCTGTCCGGTTTATGCGACGTCTCATGCGAGGCGGTGGAGACCAGGAGAAGTGCGCGGCGTATTGCAGGCGTTATTCTGCGGGTAAGGTTGGCACGTTGTTATCAAACCAGGTTTGATAGATCTTGGCGTAGGTGCCGTCAGCAACGATTTTTTTCAGTCCGGCGTTAATCTTCTCACGCAACTGATCGTTGCCCTTCGCTACGGCGATGCCAAAATACTGACGTTCGAATTTGGCGTCGGAAACCAGATTGAACTGTTTTTCAGGGTGCGTCTTAATGTAAAACTTCACCACGCCCACATCGCCAACCGCAGCACCCACACCGTCTTCATACAGCTCTTGTAACATTAACGGGGTGTTATCAAAGCGCTTAATCGATGTACTGTTTTTGCCTAATACATCGGAAACCACGATATCAGCGGTACTGGAGTTCACGACGCCCACTTTGTGATCTTTCAGTGCGGCAATTGAGTCGATCGTCGAACCTTTAGGAATGACGATCGATTGCTCGGCAGGAAAATAAGGCGCGGAGAAATCGACCATTTGCTTACGTTTGTCGGTAATCGTGATACCGGAAATGATAATGTCGCGGTCCCCGGAATTCAGGGTCGCGAAGATGCCTTCCCACGGGGTATTGATCAGCTTGATATTAAAATTCTCCGCCTTGGCAACTGCTTTAATAATATCAATATCAAAACCTTCCAGCTCTTTCTGCGCATTTTCGAACTCAAAGGGACGGTAGGTCCCGCCAGAGCCGACAACATAAGTTTGTTCAGCGGCGAAGGCGCTGGCGGATAGTGCGGTAGCGAAAATCGCCCCAACGAATAACAGTTTTTTGAACATGGTTTCTCCTGGTTTAAAGGTAAATTTTCTTTTTTTATGCACTTTGTATGCATAAAAATACACAGATAGCATTAATGGTTCAACTGACGTTTTTCCTATGAGCGGTTTTGCCCATGCGAGGCCTGCGTTTTGCGTCTCCTGACAAATGGTGGAGGTTGCAGAAAGAATGATGCTGGTGAATAGATGAATTTGAGGAGCCTGCGAGAGAGGATTTAGCCTGCTGCTTACCAGAAATATCCCTATTTTTGCACGCAACGTGGGGAATCTTGCCTTCCACTGCTGGACACAGTGGAGTCGAAACAAAAGTTATGGGATGATTAGGCGGTTTTTCGGGGGCGGGATGGGAAAGCTTACGCTGTTATTATTGATATTGCTTGGCTGGCTTCAGTACTCACTGTGGCTGGGCAAAAATGGCATTCACGATTATGTTCGGGTGAACGATGATGTTGTCGTCCAACTGGGGAACAATGCCAAATTAAAAGACCGTAACGAACAACTGTTTGCCGAAATTGACGATCTCAATGGCGGACAAGAGGCGATAGAAGAGCGCGCACGCAATGAACTGGGTATGATCAAACCCGGCGAAAGTTTTTATCGTCTGGTGCCTGAATCAGGGCATCGTAGCGCGAATACGAGTTCACCCAATATGACTTCATCCAATAATACACAACGTTGACGCATGCAGACACCACGCCTTTCCCCGCCAGAAATTGTTGCCGTTTTACCCGCTGCGGGTAACGGCAGCCGGATGCAGAACGATCGTCCTAAACAGTACCTGACGATTGGCAATGATGCGATCGGCCATAAAACCATTCTTGAACACACCATCGATGCGCTTTTACGCCATCCGCGAGTACAGCGTGTCGTTGTTGCCATTAGTCCGAATGACGTATTTTTTCATACCTTGGCGATTGCCAACGATCCCCGTATTTGTGTCGTGATGGGCGGGCAGCAGCGTGCGGATTCCGTACTGGCTGGGCTGGCTGCTGTTGCCGATACGGCGTGGGCGTTAGTGCATGATGCTGCGCGTCCGTGCCTGCATCAGGACGATCTGACTCGTTTGTTGGCGATTGCCGGGCAGAGTGACGTCGGCGGAATTCTGGCTGCACCGGTTCGTGATACCATGAAACGCGGCACAGATGGGTTTATCGACCGCACGGTAGAACGTAACGATTTGTGGCATGCGCTGACGCCACAGCTTTTTCCGGCGGCGCTGCTGAAACCGTGTTTGCAACGTGCGCTTCAGGATGGCATTACCGTCACGGACGAAGCTTCAGCGCTGGAATATTGTGGCTATCGTCCGCAAATTATCAGCGGGCGTTCGGATAATATAAAAGTCACGCGTCCAGAGGATTTGGCATTAGCCGAATTCTATTTAACCCGTTTGCAGTAACCTCATTTTATTCGCTAAATTTATTCGTTAAATACAGATAAGGAGAACGCGCGATGCGTATCGGTCACGGTTTTGATGTCCATAAGTTCGGTGGAGAAGGTCCGCTGGTGATCGGTGGTGTGCGAATTCCTTATACTCAAGGCCTGCTGGCACATTCCGATGGGGATGTGGTGTTGCATGCGGTGACTGACGCCCTGTTGGGTGCCGCCGCGCTGGGCGATATTGGCAAACTGTTCCCTGATACCGATCCGGCCTTTAAAGGTGCGGACAGCCGTGGCCTGCTGCGTGAAGCCTGGCGTCGTATCAATGAAAAGGGCTATCAGCTAGGTAATCTGGACGTCACAATTATTGCGCAAGCGCCGAAAATGGCTCCCCATATCCCGCAAATGCGCGTGAATCTGGCGGAAGATTTGCAGTGCCATATGGATGACGTCAACGTGAAAGCGACCACGACAGAACAGTTGGGTTTTACCGGCCGTGGCGAAGGCATTGCCTGCGAAGCCGTTGCCTTATTAGTGAAAAAAGAAACGGGCGAAATTGTCGCGTGGTAAGCCGTTTTTATCAACAATGCCTTGTCAATAATAGAACGTTAACAGTATAAGAAACAATGTCATGACTGTGCATTATCCGGTTATGTATCTTGTGGGATAACGATGGAAAATAGCGAACAACTCGTCTGGCTGCACGGTGAACCACAGGCTACTGGCTCATTGAAATCCACTGCGGAAGATTTTCTGGTGGTGGAAGATCTGGGGTTTCTGCCCGATGGTGATGGTGAACAGGTCTTGGTGCGTGTACGCAAGCGCGGCTGCAATACGCAATTTGTGGCTGAAATGCTGGCAAAATTTACTCGCCTGCCGCTGCGCGCTGTCAGCTATGCTGGCCTGAAAGATCGCCATGCTGTCACCGAACAGTGGTTTTGCCTGCACATGCCGGGAAAAGAGACGCCCGATTTCTCCTCGCTGGAACTTGACGGCTGTGACGTGCTTGAAGTAACCCGCCACCGCCGCAAACTGCGCATTGGTGCGCTACGGGGTAACCATTTTACTCTGGTGTTACGTCAGGTGAGCGATCGAAACGAGGTGGACGCACGTTTGGCGCTGATTGCTGCTAACGGTGTCCCTAATTATTTCGGTCGCCAGCGTTTTGGGCGCAACGGGAATAATCTTGAGCAAGCGCGTCTTTGGGCCAACAACGAAATTCGGGTAAAAGAACGTAGTAAACGTAGCTTTTATCTTTCTGCCAGCCGCAGTGCGATGTTTAATCAGGTTGCCAGTACGAGATTGGCGCAGCAGCAAGCGAAAAGCGTTCTGTGTGGTGATGCATTACAGCTAACGGGACGCGGCAGTTGGTTTGTTGCCAAACCTGACGAACTGGAAGCCTTACAGGTGCGTCTTGACGCTGGCGAACTCCAGATTACTGCACCGCTGCCTGGTGATGGTGAACTGGGCACACAGAATGACGCGCGGGAATTTGAAGAACGGGCCTTGACCGGACAAGAAATATTATGGTCTTTGGTCAAACGTGAGCGGGTTGAACCTGCCCGGCGTGCTGTGCTGCTTTATCCGCAGCAAATGCAGTGGGAATGGCAGGATGACGCAACCGTGGAAGTGAAATTCTGGCTACCTGCGGGCAGCTTTGCGACCAGTGTGGTACGTGAATTACTGCATGCACAGCAGGATACCGATATTGGCGCCTGATGCGCAGTGACGCTTTTTTGCGGAACATAGTTGAAGAGAATCAATGCTGGCCACTGCGTGATAGCTGGCTTACCCCTGTGCGGGAAAATTGCTGTATTGGTGACGAGGTTAACCAGAGCTGAGGTCGGCGGGGAATGGTAAACAAACGTATAGAAACGTTGCTGGCACAATTGCGCCAGCAAGGCATTCAGGACGAACGTCTGCTGAAGGCAATAGAAGGCGTACCTAGAGAACGCTTTGTTGACGAGGCTTTCGAACATAAAGCGTATGAGAATACCGCTCTACCTATCGGCTCCGGCCAGACGATCTCGCAACCTTATATGGTTGCGAAGATGACGGAACTGCTCAATTTGACGCCGGTATCCCGCGTGCTTGAGATTGGCACCGGCTCCGGTTATCAAACGGCGATTTTAGCGCATTTAGTTCAGCACGTTTGTTCGGTTGAACGTATCAAAGGGCTGCAATGGCAGGCTAAACGTCGTTTAAAGCAACTTGATTTGCACAATGTTTCTACCCGTCATGGCGATGGGTGGCAAGGATGGGCGTCGCGTGGGCCGTTTGATGCGATTATCGTTACGGCAGCACCGCCGGAAATTCCTCGGGCGCTGTTGGAACAACTTGATGAGGGCGGCGTGATGGTGTTGCCTGTCGGAGAACAGTCGCAAATACTGCAAGTTGTTCAGCGCCATGCCGGCGAATTTATTATTCAAACGGTTGAAGCAGTTCGGTTTGTTCCGCTAGTCAAAGGCGAATTAGCCTGATACCGTGGCGGTGGTATGTATGTGTTGCTAAGTCTTTAACATTTCAATACAACGGTTTTATGGTGCGAACTGGTTGATATGGTTAGCATCTAATCATCGTGGTGCCTCTCCTGTTTTGCCTATGCGCCAGCGATGGTGAACTAGCGATCTTTCTCATTCCAACTAATGAATAAAATATCGGTTACGCTACAATCATTTACGCTACGGTTAGTGAAGCAACAGCAGATGCGAAGCAGACACGTCCAAATTGAATTCCGAGTATTACTGTTTTTTTGAACGTTATATACCCTAAGTAATTCGAGTTGCAGGGCAACATACGGGGGCTTTGAACAACGCAGAGCGTTGGCCCGCCAGTGCGAAGTTCAGAGGTGAGGCGAGTATTGCCAACCTACATGCAACTTGAAGTATGATGGATATAGTTACTTTTTTGAACGCGATAGTTATAGGGGAGTTAGGCGCATGGGAAGCCGAATGATGAATTTTCGTCAGATTGCTGCGTGTATGGTGGTTGTCTTAGGGGTAGCTGGATGCTCCAACAATAATTCCAAATCCGCACCAATTAGCAGCGTTGACGGAAACACGGGCAGCCGAGGGGGAATGTTATCTTCGCCACCACCGCGCATTTCAGCGGCAGGTGAAAATGTTGCAACAGCGTCCGATGGCCGGATCGTTTATAACCGCAGCTACGGTAATATCCCGAAAGGCAGCTACAGCGGCGGCAATGCCTACACCGTTAAGCGGGGAGATACCCTGTTTTATATCGCCTGGATTACCGGCAATGACTACCGAGATCTGGCGCAGCGCAATAATATTCCAGAGCCATACAGCCTGAATGTGGGGCAATCGCTGAGCTTAGGTAATGGTACCGGCAATAATACGTCGGGCGGTGGCCTGACGAGCGGCGGTGGAATGTTGGCGACTACCGACGCCACCCGAGGTGGAGTACCAACGCCGCCATCAAGTACTCAAATACAAACTACATCGGTTGATTCTCAGTCAACTAATGCGTATTCTGCTAATCAGGGTAAACAGAATGTAGGTAAGATGTTACCTACGGCAGGGGCAACAACAACCGCTCCTGTTTCCGCACCAGCGGCTGTTGCCAGCAGCAATACGGCTGCTGTAAGCAGTTGGCGTTGGCCTACCGATGGGAAAGTCATAGATAGTTTCTCCGATTCAGAAGGGGGAAATAAAGGGATTGATATCGCCGGCTCACGTGGGCAACCGATCACCGCAACCGCTAATGGGCGCGTGGTGTATGCGGGCAATGCGCTACGTGGTTACGGAAATCTGATAATCATCAAGCATAATGATGACTACCTCAGTGCCTATGCCCATAACGATACGATGCTCGTCCGTGAGCAACAAGATGTCACGGCAGGACAAAAAATCGCTACGATGGGCAGTACAGGCACCAGCTCAGTTCGCTTGCACTTTGAAATTCGTTACAAGGGGAAATCCGTAAACCCGCTGCGTTTTCTGCCGCAGCGATAAATCGGGCAGAGTATTTCGGTATTCTGCCAAGGGATCACGGGTAGGAGCCACTTATGAGCCAAAGTACGCTGAAAGTTAACGAGTTACATGAAGAGACCGATTTCGACGAAAATGGACTTGACGTTTTTGACGATAAAGCGCTGGCAGAGGAAGATACCAATGATAGTGACTCGGCGGAAGACGAGCTGCTATCTCAAGGGGTCCCACAGCGTGTTTTAGACGCAACACAGCTCTATTTGGGAGAGATCGGCTATTCGCCGCTTTTAACCGCAGAAGAAGAAGTTTATTTTGCCCGACGCGCGCTGCGTGGTGATATTCCATCACGTCGCCGAATGATCGAGAGTAACCTGCGGCTGGTAGTGAAAATTGCCCGCCGTTACAACAATCGTGGTCTGGCGTTGCTGGATCTGATTGAAGAGGGGAATCTCGGTCTGATCCGTGCGGTGGAGAAATTCGATCCTGAAAGAGGATTCCGTTTTTCAACCTACGCGACGTGGTGGATTCGACAGACGATAGAGCGGGCGATTATGAATCAAACCCGCACCATCCGTTTGCCTATTCACATTGTCAAAGAACTCAACGTTTATCTGCGCACCGCGCGCGAATTGTCTCATAAGCTGGATCACGAGCCGAGTGCGGAAGAAATTGCCGAGCAGCTTGATAAGCCAGTCGATGACGTCAACCGCATGCTGCGCCTGAATGAACGTATTACTTCCGTCGATACCCCGTTAGGTGGTGATTCGGAGAAAGCGCTGCTGGATATTCTGGCAGACGAAAAAGACAACGGACCTGAAGACACCACGCAGGATAACGATATGAAGCAGAATATCGTTAAATGGCTGTTTGAGCTTAATGCCAAACAGCGTGAGGTGTTGGCGCGTCGTTTCGGCCTGCTAGGGTATGAAGCGGCTACGCTGGAAGATGTGGGTCGTGAAATCGGCTTAACGCGTGAACGTGTTCGTCAGATTCAGGTTGAAGGTTTACGCCGCCTGCGGGAAATTTTGCAGGTTCAGGGTTTGAGCATTGAAGAACTGTTTCGTGAATAACTCGTGACGGGTTACTGATGTCTTGAAGTGAAAATGGTGGGAAACCCACCATTTTTTATGTCTGTCGTTCGCCCTTCCGTGTGAAAGGGCGGAGCCGTAATAGCGATTAGCGCACGATATTCGCCAGCAGGAAATCGATGATTTCGCTGGTTTTAATCATTTGCTTTTCACCGACGCGACGATTTTTATATTCAATCTCTTCGCTATCCAGATTGCGATCGCCAATGACGATAGTGTGCGGTACACCAATCAACTCCATATCAGCGAACATCACGCCTGGACGCTCTTTACGATCGTCGAGCAGAACTTCAATACCTTTAGCGCGCAACTGCTGATAGATATCCTCAGCGACTTCCTTCACGCGGAAAGATTTGTGCATGTTCATTGGCAGAATGGCAACGTGGAAAGGCGCAATCGCGTCTGGCCAGATGATGCCACGTTCATCATGATTTTGCTCAATCGCGGCTGCGACAACACGCGTTACACCAATACCGTAGCAGCCCATCGTCAGCGTTTGGTTACGGCCGTCTTCGCCCTGAACGGTCGCTTTCAACGCTTCAGAATACTTGCTGCCCAGTTGGAAGATGTGGCCCACTTCGATACCGCGTTTAATTTGCAGCGTGCCTTTACCGTCTGGACTGATGTCGCCTTCAACCACATTGCGGATATCTGCAACCTGCGGCAGTGCAACGTCACGCTCCCAGTTGATGCCAAAATAGTGTTTGCCATCAATGTTCGCGCCAGCGCTGAAGTCGCTCATGGCGGCAACGGTGCGATCGACAACGACGGGAATCGACAGCTTGACCGGGCCCAGTGAGCCAGGACCTGCGCCGATGATGGCGCGGATCTCGTCTTCCGTTGCAAACGTCAGCGGGCTGGCGACCTGAGCAATTTTCTCAGCCTTGATTTCGTTCAGCTCGTGATCGCCGCGCACCAGAAGCGCAACCAGTTTATGACCGCTTTCTTCCGTGGCTTTAACCAGCAGTGTTTTCACGGTTTTTTCTACTGGCAACTTAAATTGCTCAACCAGCTCGGCGATGGTCTTGGCGTTTGGTGTATCCACCACACGCAGCTCTTCCATCGCTTCTGCGCGGCCTAATTTCGGCGCGACAGCTTCTGCCAATTCAATGTTTGCCGCGTAGTCGGATTCCGTTGAGAAAACGATATCGTCTTCACCGCTGGTTGCCAGTACCTGGAACTCATGGGACGCATTACCACCGATAGAACCGGTATCTGCCTGGACGGCTCTGAAATCCAGATCCATACGGCTGAAAATCTTGCTGTAAGCGGCGTACATGGCGTCGTAGGTAGTCTGCAACGATTCCTGTGAGGTGTGGAAAGAGTAGGCATCTTTCATCAGGAACTCACGTGAGCGCATTACGCCAAAACGTGGGCGAACTTCATCGCGGAATTTGGTTTGAATCTGGAAGAAATTCAGTGGTAGCTGCTTATAAGAGCTGACTTCATTACGAATCAGGTCAGTAATAACTTCTTCGTGTGTAGGACCGAGTACAAATGGGCGTTCGCCACGATCGACAAAGCGCAGCAACTCTGGGCCATACTGATCCCAACGTCCACTTTCCACCCATAAATCGGCAGGCTGAACAACCGGCATAGACACTTCAATAGCGCCCGCGTTGTTCATCTCTTCGCGCACGATGTTTTCAACTTTTCTCAAAACACGTAAACCGGTCGGTAACCAGGTGTAAAGGCCGGAGGCCAGTTTACGAATCATTCCTGCACGGAGCATCAACTGATGGCTGATGACTTCCGCATCGGCTGGCGTCTCCTTGAGAGTGGAGAGCATGTATTGGCTAGTACGCATGGGGTTTTAGTTCCGTTAGAACGACAAATAGCATAGGGCTGCCGCGCAGCCGAAGGCACATAAAAAGTGGTTTAGTTTACCAGCGTGGGCGGCGTGTCAAAAGAGAGTAGGAACAATTTTAGAATATATTGCCTGGCTCGTGTATTAACACGCGGGTACAGGATCGAGGCTTAGCACTTCGGTTTGTTCTCCACAGACGCGCCAGCGCACATTGAACTCCAACAGTAAAACGGCGTATTCCCGCGTGGTGCTTTCCCCTTTGCGGTAGGCCGGGCGCGGGTCCTGTGCCAAGACCTGCGAGATAAAGCGTTTCAACTGCGGATATTTCTTTTGGTGTCCTGCGATCTGGCTGTCTGCAAGAGGAGAAAAAGAGACTGGCATCGCGGCATCGGGTGCCATTTGGGCGAAACCCGCTCGTGCCTGAGGATGGCTTTCTGCAAAGGGTAGGTAAGGTTTGATATCGACGACCGGTGTGCCATCGACCAGATCGAGACTACCTAAGTCGAGCGTGATCGCATCGCCTTTGGTACGGATTCCTTTTAATTCAACCAGCGACATGCCGACAGGGTTAGGGCGAAAGGTGGAACGGGTAGCGAAAATGCCTGTACGTGTGTTTCCTCCCAGACGCGGTGGCCGAACCGTTGGACGCCAGCCGCCTTCCATCGTTTGATGAAAGATGAATAGTACCCAAATGTGGCTGAAATCTTCTAGTCCCCGTACACACTCTGCCTGATTGTACGGTGGTAATAGCTGAAGTTCTCCGCCTCCATCTTCAATCAGACCCGGTTGCCGCGGAATGGCAAATTTTTCTTTATACGGTGAACGGATAATCCCGATCTGATTGAAAACAAATTGACTCATTGTGCAGATACTTTCAGCGCGGTGCCTTGGCAAACGACTTGGCTATAGCAACCGGCTACGCCACTGACGGTTTGGCATTCATGTAGTAAGACCGCATTGGCCTTCATTGCGGTTGCGCGGTTCTGCATTCTTTTACGCGCATTTGCCGCGTTGGGTGGAGCGTCCTGAGCGCTGACCTGACATGAGGAGCCAGACACTTCACCCATATCACGGAAAGGTTTACCCACTAATTCTTCAGCGCTTTTATATAGCACGGCTGGAGCAGGGCGAACGGGAGGCTTCGGTTTCGGTGCCGGTTCTACGGTTTTGGTTTCAACAACAGGTTGAGGAACGGGTGCCTGTGGCTTCTGAAATAAAGAACAGCCTGTCAGCGACATGGCTAACAATATAAAGGGAACAGCACGCATTAAGGATTCCTCTGCTTTTTCTCAAAGAGCGAGTATTGAAGCAAGCAATTGCACAAATAACAAGACGGGCCTTAGCCCGTCTTGCAGATATCTTTTAATTAAACGTGTATACACGTCATACTTCAAGTTGCATGTACGTTGGCGGCGTTCACTCACCCGAATCACTTACTTGAGTAAGCTCATCGGGATTCCTTCTCTTGCCGCCTTCCTGAAACTTGAATTATTTAGCGTATAATTGCAGGATTACCAGCCTTTCACCGCGCCGCCATTAAAGATTTTATTTGCAGCATCGTTCACTTCATCAGACTGATAAGCCTGGACGAATTTCTTCACGTTTTCAGCGTCTTTGTTGTCTTCGCGTGAAACCAGCAGGTTTACATACGGGGAGTCTTTCTCTTCAACAAACAGGCCATCTTTCGTTGGTGTCAGGTTAATTTGGCTAGCGTAGGTGGTGTTGATGACAGCCAGAGCGATTTGCGCATCATCTAAAGAACGTGGCAGTTGTGGCGCTTCCAGTTCAACCAGTTTGATGTTTTTCGGGTTTTCAGTCACATCCAGTACCGTTGGCAGCAGGCCCACGCTGTCTTTCAGTTTAATCAAGCCGACTTTTTGCAGCAGCAGCAGGGAACGACCTAGGTTGGTCGGGTCGTTTGGCAGCGCAATTTGAGCGCCATCTTGCAGCTCATTCAGCGATTTGATTTTTTTGGAATAGCCCGCAATTGGGTAGACAAAGCTGTTGCCGACAGAAACCAGTTTATAACCGCGATCTTTGATCTGCTGATCCAGATAAGGCTTGTGCTGGAAGGCATTCAGATCGATGTCGCCTTTGCTCAGGGCTTCATTTGGCAACACGTAGTCGTTAAATGTGACTAATTCAACGTCCAGACCATATTTGTCTTTTGCCACTTTCTGTGCAATTTCTGCAACCTGTTGTTCTGCACCAACAATAACGCCGACTTTAATATGATTAGGATTCTTCTCTTCCTGACCACATCCCGCTAGCGCCAGTGCACCAATCAGTGCGCCAATGGTCGCAATAGATTTCAGTTTAATCGCCATATCCTTACCCCTAATTAACTATTTTCTTGGCAGATGCTTTTAGGCAAATGCGTATTGTGATGACTACTTGTGTGTGACCGCTTTTACTGCCCTGTCGCCGCAGAATTGAATCAGGTAAACCAAAACAACCAGTAATATTAATACCGTATTCATGACCGTCGCGTTATAACCAATATAACCATACTGATAACCAATTTGACCTAAGCCGCCTGCGCCCACGGCCCCACCCATAGCAGAATAGCCTACGAGCGTAATTAACGTGATGGTTGCGGCATTAATTAGCCCCGGCAATGCTTCCGGCAGTAATATCTTTCTGATGATTTGCATCGGTGTAGCCCCCATCGCGCGGGCAGCTTCGATCAGGCCAGTTGGAATTTCAAGTAGCGCATTTTCCACCATGCGGGCAATAAACGGTGCTGCACCTACGGTGAGAGGAACGATTGCCGCTTGCAGACCAATAGAGGTGCCGACAATGATGCGGGTAAAAGGAATCATCCAGACCAGCAAAATAATGAACGGAATCGAGCGGAAAATGTTTACCAGTGCAGAAAGGATCCGGTAGAGCTTTGGATTCGCGATAATTTGCTCCGGACGCGTGGTATACAATAAAACGCCCACGGGTAAGCCAAGTACAAAGCCAAAGAAACCAGAAACGAGCGTCATCGCGACGGTTTCCCATACTCCCTTAGCCATTAACCACATCATTGCTTCAGACATAACCCAGAACCTCAACTGTAACGTGACTTTCCTGCAGGAATTGGATTGCGGCTTTGATATCCACATCGTTGCCGTGCATTTCTGTCAGCATGATGCCGAACTTGACGCCACCGGCATAATCCATCTGAGCACTAATAATGTTGTTGTTAATGTTAAAGCGCCGAGCAACCTCGGACAGCAGTGGGGCATCCACCGATTTGCCGGTAAATTCCATGCGTAATAGTGGCGTAGCCTCCGGGCGATGGTCTGGTGACAGGCGAGCGAGGTAATCGTCCGGGATGTCCAGATGTAACGTTGACTGAATGAATTTCTGTGCCAACGGCGTTTTCGGATGAGAGAAGACTTCGCTTACGGTGTCCTGCTCGATGAGTCGTCCGTCACTGATCACCGCAACCTGATCGCAAATGCGTTTCACCACATCCATTTCATGTGTAATAAGAAGAATGGTTAGGCCAAGACGGCGATTGATGTCTTTCAGTAATTCAAGAATCGAACGCGTCGTTGCAGGATCTAATGCGCTGGTTGCTTCGTCACACAGCAGAACCTTGGGATTACTCGCCAGCGCACGGGCAATAGCGACACGCTGCTTTTGCCCGCCGGACAAGTTGGCTGGGTACACGTCGTGTTTATTCGCTAGCCCAACCAGCTCCAACAATTCATTAACGCGCTTGGCAATATCTGCTTTTGGTGTGTTATCTAATTCCAGCGGTAGCGAAATGTTGCCAAAAACGGTACGCGAAGCGAGCAAGTTAAAATGTTGAAAAATCATGCCGATTTGACGGCGAGCACGCGTCAACTGGCTATCTGCCAGTTGAGTTAGCTCTTGTCCATCTACTAGCACTTTCCCCTTTGTTGGGCGTTCCAATAAATTGACGCAGCGGATCAGTGTGCTTTTACCTGCGCCCGATGCACCGATAACGCCATAGATTTGCCCAGTGGGGACATGAAGGTTGACATCAGCAAGTGCGGTAATGCTCCGCCCGTTCTGCTGGAAAACCTTAGTAATATTAGAAAGTTCAATCATATGTTTTTTATCGTAAATGCCTATGGCTGGATAAATCAGTTTCTGAATTAACAGAAGATGAAATGGATGTTAGGGAGTCTAGACGTCTAAGTCAATCGGGGGTGTCACTGTCCTGCATTCTCTCTGGGGGCGAAAACATGCGATACTGCCACGTAATTTCCGCCATTCAGGAGCAAAGTCAGTGGTACAAAGCATTCCAGCAATTTTTCTTGATCGTGATGGCACGATTAATGTCGATCACGGTTATGTCCATGAGATTGACGATTTTCAATTTATAGATGGTGTTATCGATGCCATGCGTGAGTTAAAGGACATGGGGTTCGCGCTGGTGGTTGTGACGAATCAGTCCGGTATCGCCCGCGGTAAATTTACAGAAGATCAGTTTATGCAACTGACGGAATGGATGGACTGGTCGCTGGCAGACCGTGGTGTTGATCTGGATGGCATCTACTTTTGTCCGCATCACCCTGAAGCTGGCGAAGATGAGTATCGGCAGGTCTGTGATTGCCGTAAGCCTGAGCCTGGTATGTTGCTTTCCGCACAGAGCGAGCTGCACATTGATATGGCTGCATCTTATATGGTGGGAGATAAGGTTGAGGATATGCAGGCTGCAATTGGCGCAGGTGTGGGAAGTAAATTGCTGGTTCGCACTGGTAAACCCGTTACCGAGCAAGGCGAGTCATTGGCTGATGGCGTGCTGGAAAGCCTCGCAGAGCTGCCAAAATGGATAAAAACGCGCAGTTAACAGGCGGAACGAATGAAAGATGCGCAAACAGAAAAAAGTTTGCTAGATTTGCTTGCGCTTCTGAATCGGCTCCCTATAATGCGCCTCCATCGACACGGCGCTGTGACTCACAACCGGGTCGATAAAGAAAGAGAAAGCGCTTTAAAATAAACGTTGACTCTGAAGGTGATAAGCGTAACATACGCCACCTCGCGAAGCGGATAACACCGCAACGCACTGCTCTTTAACAATATAATCAGACAATCTGTGTGGGCACTCACAAGACCGTATCTTAACGATATAAAAAGTCTTGAAGAGTGAACAACAGTAAATTCATTACGAATGAACAGTAACTAATTCTTTGAGCATCGCTGACGAGTTCAGCAAATCAAACAAATCTTAAATTGAAGAGTTTGATCATGGCTCAGATTGAACGCTGGCGGCAGGCCTAACACATGCAAGTCGAGCGGTAGCACAAGAGAGCTTGCTCTCTGGGTGACGAGCGGCGGACGGGTGAGTAATGTCTGGGAAACTGCCTGATGGAGGGGGATAACTACTGGAAACGGTAGCTAATACCGCATAACGTCTTCGGACCAAAGAGGGGGACCTTCGGGCCTCTTGCCATCGGATGTGCCCAGATGGGATTAGCTAGTAGGTGAGGTAATGGCTCACCTAGGCGACGATCCCTAGCTGGTCTGAGAGGATGACCAGCCACACTGGAACTGAGACACGGTCCAGACTCCTACGGGAGGCAGCAGTGGGGAATATTGCACAATGGGCGCAAGCCTGATGCAGCCATGCCGCGTGTGTGAAGAAGGCCTTCGGGTTGTAAAGCACTTTCAGCGGGGAGGAAGGCAGTAAGGTTAATAACCTTGCTGATTGACGTTACCCGCAGAAGAAGCACCGGCTAACTCCGTGCCAGCAGCCGCGGTAATACGGAGGGTGCAAGCGTTAATCGGAATGACTGGGCGTAAAGCGCACGCAGGCGGTCTGTTAAGTTGGATGTGAAATCCCCGGGCTTAACCTGGGAACTGCATTCAAAACTGACAGGCTAGAGTCTTGTAGAGGGGGGTAGAATTCCAGGTGTAGCGGTGAAATGCGTAGAGATCTGGAGGAATACCGGTGGCGAAGGCGGCCCCCTGGACAAAGACTGACGCTCAGGTGCGAAAGCGTGGGGAGCAAACAGGATTAGATACCCTGGTAGTCCACGCTGTAAACGATGTCGACTTGGAGGTTGTGCCCTTGAGGCGTGGCTTCCGGAGCTAACGCGTTAAGTCGACCGCCTGGGGAGTACGGCCGCAAGGTTAAAACTCAAATGAATTGACGGGGGCCCGCACAAGCGGTGGAGCATGTGGTTTAATTCGATGCAACGCGAAGAACCTTACCTACTCTTGACATCCACAGAATTTGGTAGAGATACCTTAGTGCCTTCGGGAACTGTGAGACAGGTGCTGCATGGCTGTCGTCAGCTCGTGTTGTGAAATGTTGGGTTAAGTCCCGCAACGAGCGCAACCCTTATCCTTTGTTGCCAGCACGTAATGGTGGGAACTCAAAGGAGACTGCCGGTGATAAACCGGAGGAAGGTGGGGATGACGTCAAGTCATCATGGCCCTTACGAGTAGGGCTACACACGTGCTACAATGGCGTATACAAAGAGAAGCGACCTCGCGAGAGCAAGCGGACCTCATAAAGTACGTCGTAGTCCGGATTGGAGTCTGCAACTCGACTCCATGAAGTCGGAATCGCTAGTAATCGTAGATCAGAATGCTACGGTGAATACGTTCCCGGGCCTTGTACACACCGCCCGTCACACCATGGGAGTGGGTTGCAAAAGAAGTAGGTAGCTTAACCTTCGGGAGGGCGCTTACCACTTTGTGATTCATGACTGGGGTGAAGTCGTAACAAGGTAACCGTAGGGGAACCTGCGGTTGGATCACCTCCTTACCAAAAAAGATGTGTGTTACGTGAAGTGCTCACACAGATTGTCTGATGAAAATACTGAGCAAGCGCACCTGTTGATGTCATGAGTGTAGACTCATGCTGACGCGATAGTACCGGATTTCTGATTCGGTACGGATTTATCGTGTCCCCATCGTCTAGAGGCCTAGGACACTGCCCTTTCACGGCTGTAACAGGGGTTCGAATCCCCTTGGGGACGCCAATCCGATAATGAGTGAAAGACATTATCACCGAATATCTTAAAGATGATTCTTCGGAGTCATGTTTACGATATTGCTCTTTAACAATCTGGAACAAGCTGAAAATTGAAACATGACAGCTGAACATACAGGACTGCCTTCGGGTAGGTCGTGATGCATCAGTCTGTCAATGAGTCTCTCAAATAATCGCAGCGCGATGGTGAATCGAAAGAAACATCTTCGGGTTGTGAGGTTAAGCGACTAAGCGTACACGGTGGATGCCTAGGCAGTCAGAGGCGATGAAGGGCGTGCTAATCTGCGATAAGCGTCGGTAAGCTGATATGAAGCGTTATACCCGACGATACCCGAATGGGGAAACCCAATGTGTTTCGACACATTATCATGACATGAATACATAGTGTCATGAGGCGAACCGGGGGAACTGAAACATCTCAGTACCCCGAGGAAAAGAAATCAACCGAGATTCCCCTAGTAGCGGCGAGCGAACGGGGAGGAGCCCAGAACCTGAATCAGTTTGTGTGTTAGTGGAAGCGTCTGGAAAGTCGCACAGTAAAGGGTGATAGTCCCGTACACAAAAATGCACAAGTTGTGAGTTCGATGAGTAGGGCGGGACACGTGACATCCTGTCTGAATATGGGGGGACCATCCTCCAAGGCTAAATACTCCTGACTGACCGATAGTGAACCAGTACCGTGAGGGAAAGGCGAAAAGAACCCCGGCGAGGGGAGTGAAATAGAACCTGAAACCGTGTACGTACAAGCAGTGGGAGCCTACTTGTTAGGTGACTGCGTACCTTTTGTATAATGGGTCAGCGACTTATATTCTGTAGCAAGGTTAACCGTATAGGGGAGCCGCAGGGAAACCGAGTCTTAACTGGGCGTTAAGTTGCAGGGTATAGACCCGAAACCCGGTGATCTAGCCATGGGCAGGTTGAAGGTTGGGTAACACTAACTGGAGGACCGAACCGACTAATGTTGAAAAATTAGCGGATGACTTGTGGCTGGGGGTGAAAGGCCAATCAAACCGGGAGATAGCTGGTTCTCCCCGAAAGCTATTTAGGTAGCGCCTCGTGAACTCATCTTCGGGGGTAGAGCACTGTTTCGGCTAGGGGGTCATCCCGACTTACCAACCCGATGCAAACTACGAATACCGAAGAATGTTATCACGGGAGACACACGGCGGGTGCTAACGTTCGTCGTGAAGAGGGAAACAACCCAGACCGCCAGCTAAGGTCCCAAAGTCATGGTTAAGTGGGAAACGATGTGGGAAGGCACAGACAGCCAGGATGTTGGCTTAGAAGCAGCCATCATTTAAAGAAAGCGTAATAGCTCACTGGTCGAGTCGGCCTGCGCGGAAGATGTAACGGGGCTAAACCATGCACCGAAGCTGCGGCAGCGACACTTAGGTGTTGTTGGGTAGGGGAGCGTTCTGTAAGCCGTCGAAGGTGGCCTGTGAGGGCTGCTGGAGGTATCAGAAGTGCGAATGCTGACATAAGTAACGATAATGCGGGTGAAAAACCCGCACGCCGGAAGACCAAGGGTTCCTGTCCAACGTTAATCGGGGCAGGGTGAGTCGACCCCTAAGGCGAGGCTGAAAAGCGTAGTCGATGGGAAACAGGTTAATATTCCTGTACTCGGTGTTACTGCGAAGGGGGGACGGAGAAAGCTAGGTTATCCGGGCGACGGTTGTCCCGGTTTAAGCGTGAAGGTGGGTGACTTAGGTAAATCCGGGTCATCGTTAACACTGAGGCGTGATGACGAGTCACTACGGTGATGAAGTAACCAATGCTACGCTTCCAGGAAAAGCCTCTAAGCTCCAGGTAACATCAAATCGTACCCCAAACCGACACAGGTGGTCAGGTAGAGAATACTCAGGCGCTTGAGAGAACTCGGGTGAAGGAACTAGGCAAAATGGTGCCGTAACTTCGGGAGAAGGCACGCTGGCGTGTAGGTGAAGTCCCTTGCGGATGGAGCTGAAGCCAGTCGCAGATACCAGCTGGCTGCAACTGTTTAATAAAAACACAGCACTGTGCAAACACGAAAGTGGACGTATACGGTGTGACGCCTGCCCGGTGCCGGAAGGTTAATTGATGGGGTCAGCCGCAAGGCGAAGCTCTTGATCGAAGCCCCGGTAAACGGCGGCCGTAACTATAACGGTCCTAAGGTAGCGAAATTCCTTGTCGGGTAAGTTCCGACCTGCACGAATGGCGTAATGATGGCCAGGCTGTCTCCACCCGAGACTCAGTGAAATTGAACTCGCTGTGAAGATGCAGTGTACCCGCGGCAAGACGGAAAGACCCCGTGAACCTTTACTATAGCTTGACACTGAACCTTGAGCCTTGATGTGTAGGATAGGTGGGAGGCTTTGAAGTGTGGACGCCAGTCTGCATGGAGCCAACCTTGAAATACCACCCTTTAATGTTTGATGTTCTAACGTAGGCCCGTAATCCGGGTTGCGGACAGTGTCTGGTGGGTAGTTTGACTGGGGCGGTCTCCTCCCAAAGCGTAACGGAGGAGCACGAAGGTTAGCTAATCCTGGTCGGACATCAGGAGGTTAGTGCAAAGGCATAAGCTAGCTTGACTGCGAGAGTGACAGCTCGAGCAGGTGCGAAAGCAGGTCTTAGTGATCCGGTGGTTCTGAATGGAAGGGCCATCGCTCAACGGATAAAAGGTACTCCGGGGATAACAGGCTGATACCGCCCAAGAGTTCATATCGACGGCGGTGTTTGGCACCTCGATGTCGGCTCATCACATCCTGGGGCTGAAGTAGGTCCCAAGGGTATGGCTGTTCGCCATTTAAAGTGGTACGCGAGCTGGGTTTAGAACGTCGTGAGACAGTTCGGTCCCTATCTGCCGTGGGCGTTGGAAGATTGAGAGGGGTTGCTCCTAGTACGAGAGGACCGGAGTGAACGCACCACTGGTGTACGGGTTGTGATGCCAATTGCATTGCCCGGTAGCTAAGTGCGGAAGAGATAACCGCTGAAAGCATCTAAGCGGGAAACTTGCCTCGAGATGAGTCTTCCCTGGACACTAGATGTCCCTGAAGGGCCGTTGAAGACGACGACGTAGATAGGCTGGGTGTGTAAGCGTAGCGATACGTTGAGCTAACCAGTACTAATGACCCGAGAGGCTTAACCTTACAACACCGAAGGTGTTTTGTGAGATGACTCATAAGAACGATATTCAGCTTGTTCAAAGATTGGTTCTGATGGTTGTGCGATACAAAAGAGTAAAGCATAACGGTTAGAATGAAACAGAATTTGCCTGGCGGCGATAGCGCGGTGGTCCCACCTGACCCCATGCCGAACTCAGAAGTGAAACGCCGTAGCGCCGATGGTAGTGTGGGGCTTCCCCATGTGAGAGTAGGGAACTGCCAGGCATCAAATTAAGCAGTAAGCCGGAGCAATCTGGTGGTTGTAGAGAAATTCGGTGGAGCGGTAGTTCAGTTGGTTAGAATACCTGCCTGTCACGCAGGGGGTCGCGGGTTCGAGCCCCGTCCGTTCCGCCACTTATTGTGAAAAAAGCCCTAAGTTAACGCTTAGGGCTTTTTTTATTCTAACAGATTAGAACGTTTAGATAATTTCCTCTTTTCTCTCTTATGCTTACGCCTTCTTTTTACCAAATACGTCATTTTTCCTCTCCTATCGCACGGCATATATTACAAGTCTGCGATAAAATTCTTATAACAGAAGGGGGCTCTTTTTTGATAGGGTATTTGGTGTATTGAAACTGATAGTGGATTAGGCGTGCGGAAAAAAACCTATGCAATGAGGTATGTTGCTGGCCAACCAGTTGAACGTATCTTTCCCCCCGGGGAAATGCATTATCCGGGGCAAGCGCTACCGACAGGCTCATTGTTGCTGGAGGGAGATGTTTTACGCGTAATGGTGTGGAACATTTTTAAGCAACAAAGAATGAACTGGCTTTCTGTATTACAGAATTTTGGTAAAGATACCCAGCTAGTTCTATTACAGGAAGCACAAAGTACGCCAGACCTTATCCGTTTTGCAACCACTAACTACCTTTCTGCCGATCAGGTTCCTGCCATTATCCTTCCGCAGCACCCGTCGGGTGTGATGACGCTATCAGCAGCCCAGCCAGTATACTGTTGTCCTTTACGTGAAAGGGAGCCTTTACTGCGTTTGGCTAAGTCCTCTTTGGTGACGGTTTATGCACTTCAGAATGGGCAGAGGCTGATGGTTATCAATATCCATGCAGTTAACTTTAGTTTTGGTGTTGAAGTCTATACCAAACAACTGGCAGCAATTGGGGAGCAGCTCGTACATCATCAAGGGCCGGCTATTATGGCTGGAGATTTCAATGCATGGAGCCAGCAACGTATCAGTGCGCTTAATCGATTTGCGACGGGGATGGGGTTGCAGGAAGTATGCTTTGTTGATGACCAACGGCGTAAGGCGTTTGGCCGGCCGTTGGATTTCGTTTTTTACCGTGAGTTGATCGTCAACCAGTCTTCTGTATTGGTGACTACGGCCTCAGATCATAATCCACTACTCGTCGAGTTTAGCCTGATTTAATGCCATAAAAAAACAGCCCTCTACATTTCTATAGGAGGGCTGAATCTTGGCTGATTCTGATATGACGTTAAGAATCAGGTTTTATATTGCTGCTAACATAAAGCGTCAGACGATCGCCTGGCTGGATGTTGGCATTTTTATTGATGACCGTATTCCAGCGCATTACATCAGCGATATTTACGCCGTGGCGTTTAGCAATGCTAGCCAGCGAATCACCTTTCCGAACCTGATAGGTGATAGAGTTGCTATTACTTGACGCTTTGGCAACTTGTAGCGTCTGGCCAACCTTGAGCGCGCCAGCACTACGCAGATTGTTCCAGCTCTGCAAATCTTTCGTGCTGACATTAAGTCGTGCTGCGATCGCCGATAAAGTATCACCTGATCGCACCTTATACTGCTGTGATACTGGCGTTGACTGTGTTTGCGCTAAACGTGTTGGTTGAATCGCCGCGATGTCGCCATCAGCCAGTGAGTCTTTCAACTGCTCAACATGAGCTTTAGGAACCATAATGTAATGTGGCCCATTGGGTGCGGTTACATTACGCTTATAGCCCGAGTTATAGCTCTTCAGCTTATTCAACGACAGGCCAGCCATCTCAGCGGCTTGAGTCAATTCTATCTGCTGCCCCAGTTCAACCTTGGCTAATGCCCGGCTTTCATTAGGTTGCGGCAAACTCACGCCATACTTCTTGCTGTTTTTAAGAATATCGCTCAAGGCCAACATCTTAGGAACGTAAATGGACGTTTCACGCGGTAACGCCAATGCCCAAAAGTTGGTTGATTTCCCTTTTGCTTTATTTGCTTTCATCGCCTGCATGATACGACCTTCACCACTGTTGTATGCAGCAACCGTCAATAACCAGTCACCATCAAACATCGTGTTGAGCCGTTGCATCATATCTAGCGCAGCCGTCGTAGATGCAATTACGTCACGACGCCCGTCATACCACTGGTTTTGTTTCAAACCATAATTACGTCCTGTACCAGGGATAATCTGCCATAGCCCAGCGGCATTGGCGGATGATGTGGCACTTGGATCAAAAGCGCTCTCCACTATGGGTAGCAGTACCAGTTCCATCGGCATTTTACGTTGCTTAATCTGCTCGACTATCCAGTACATGTACGGCTCTGCCCGTAATGTTACATCGTGGAGATAGCTCTTATTTTTCAAATAACGCGTTTTTTGCTCGCGGATCCGGGCGTTATCCGGAACCTCCATCTTCAGCTCGTCGCCAATGAAGTTCCACAGATCTCGTTGCGCGAGACTATCGTCATCTAGCCATCGCGCGGAGGCCTCTCGACCATCTGTGTACTTTCCTGCTTCACTTTGACTTGCTGAAGACAAACTCTGTGCATGCTGTTTGGGCTGCGAGGTGTCATGTGGCGATACCTGACAGCCGACCAGCAAGACCGAGGCGATGATCATCGCTTTAGCCTTCATATGTTGGTCAATAGTTGCTTAAAAGACGAGCAAGGATACGTTGATTAGAGGAATAGCACAACCTAAACCTTCAGAAGCTGTCTTTCTTGCTGCGTAGCAGCTCAAAAACTTGCCAATTCTCTATATTTTCAGGTTCTTTTGATAATTTTCTTTTTAAATCAATTTCATGGCAGCGTAGGAACAGGTTGATTCTTCTCTCTAGCCCTAATGTTGTTGGTAAACTAGACTGTGATTTTTCGCGTATCTGGCTGATTTTATGGAGATAAGCTTCAATATTTGGATCTTCAGGCCACACAACATTAGAAAATTTTAAGTTTGATAACGTGTATTCATGGGCACAGCACACCACGGTATCATCTGGAAGGTCTGCTATTTTTTTAATTGATTCATACATTTGCCTCGGAGTCCCTTCAAAAGTTCGACCGCATCCTGCTGAAAATAAAGTATCACCACAGAACAAAAATGGCGCATTATAGTAGGCAATGTGACCTGATGTATGTCCTGGAACCTCAATTACAGAAAATTCCGAATTTAGCAAAGAGACGGTATTTCCCTCCTTGACGAGGTAGGTTGCGCCGCATTTAGCGGTTTCTTTTGGCCCAAAAACGGGCAGATTAGGGTAATGTTTGAGGAGTTCGCTAACGCCTCCAACATGATCGTTATGGTGGTGAGTGAGCAAGATTGCTTCGGGAGAAAGTGAGTGTTGAACGAGAGTATTAAGCACCGGGGTCGCCTCACCAGGATCGACGATCACACAGCGGTTTTCTTTATTGCTCAATAACCAAATGTAGTTGTCTTGAAGGGCAGGGATACTGATAAGATTCATTCATCACCTCTTTTTCTAGTAGCCTGAGGACGAGAACAGAAGATGAAATCGGCACGAATTCCTCAGACCATTGTTGCTCCTGATTCATGGGATGATATCACTTGCGGGCAGTTTTATCGCGAGTCACTTGAGCTGGCTTTGTTGCCATGGTGGTCAAAACTCTTTGGTTTTCATCTTATCAAGATAGGGGCACTGAGTGCAGAAATCCATGTAACGGAGTGCGCGATCGCGCATCAGGTTAACGTTGCCCCACACGGTGATAATCTTCACGTTGTGGCTGATGCCCATCAATTACCTTTCTCTGAAAAGTCTATCGATGCCTGCTTACTTGCTCAAACGCTCTCTTATTCGTCGGACCCGCATCGTATTCTGCGGGAGGTCGATCGCGTTTTGGTCGATGACGGCTGGCTAATCCTGAGCACATTTAATCCCATCAGCTTGGTCGGCCTTGGCAAACTAATCCCTCGGCTCAATAAAAAGCATCCCTATTGCAGCCGCATGTTTACTCAAATGCGTATCACGGACTGGTTGGGGCTGTTGAACTATGAGGTTATCCATCAGACTCATTTTCACGTTACGCCATGGCGAAAAAATGAAGGGAAGTTGAATAAACATATTCCGATGCTGGGATGCCTGACGCTAATTATTGCTAGAAAGCGAACAATTCCATTAATGGCTACGCCGATGAGAGCGCGGTTGCGGAAAGCATCTGTGCGCCACACTGTGGGCGCAACAAAGATATATCGGAGATGAGGCAGACGCCTGCGGTGATTTACTCAGCCTGATAACCGGTGTCATCAAGCGTTGGCGCATTGGCGGCTGCGCGTGCGAGTTCATCACAGCGTTCGTTTTCTGGGTGCCCAGCGTGGCCTTTTACCCATTCCCAGTGCACGGAATGACTCTGAATCGCGGTGTCCAGCCTTTGCCAGAGATCGACATTCTTGACGGGCTTTTTGTCAGCGGTTTTCCAACCACGCTTTTTCCAGTTATGAATCCAACTGGTGATACCCTGACGAACATATTGACTATCTGTGCTGAGCACCACGTCACAGCCAGTAGTCAGCGTTTCAAGCGCTGCAATTGCGGCCATCAGCTCCATTCTGTTATTCGTCGTAAGACGATAGCCTGCGCTTAACGCTTTTTCGTGCTGCTTGTAGCGCAGTAGGGCGCCATAACCGCCGGGGCCGGGATTACCGAGGCAAGATCCGTCGGTGAAAATTTCTACCTGTTTGCGCATCTCTGGTAGACTCTCCCTTATGATAAAAACGGCAAGTCTGACATAAACGAAAACGATGAGCACTGAAATTACGCGACAAATCGTCCTGGATACAGAAACCACCGGTATGAATAAGCTGGGGGTTCACTACGAAGGACATAAAATTATCGAGATCGGTGCGGTCGAGGTGATTAACCGCCGCCTGACTGGCCGTCATTTTCACGTCTACATCAAACCCGATCGTTTAGTGGACCCAGAGGCCTATAACATACATGGTATCAGCGATGAGTTCCTTGCTGATAAACCGACGTATGCTGATATTGCGGATGATTTTCTCGATTTTATCCGTGGCGCGGAATTGGTCATTCATAACGCGACGTTTGATATCGGCTTTATGGATTACGAATCTCGGTTGTTGAATCGGGATATTCCCAAGACGGAAACGTTCTGTAAGATCACCGATAGCCTGTTTATGGCGCGGAAGATCTTTCCCGGTAAGCGTAACAGTTTGGATGCGCTCTGCGATCGCTATTTGATAGACAACAGCAAGCGTACGTTGCACGGCGCATTGCTCGATGCCGAGATTCTGGCAGAAGTTTATCTGGCGATGACTGGTGGTCAAACGTCTCTGACTTTTTCGATGGACGGTGATACACAGCAGCAGAATGAGAATAGTGAAACGATCCAAAGAATTGTCCGTCCACAGTCGGCACTAACGGTGCTTTACGCCGACGAGGCCGAGCTGCTGGCGCATGAACAACGCTTGGATCTGATTGCTAAAAAAGGGGGTAGTTGTCTGTGGCGGGCAGAATAACACCGCTGAAGTATCGCCCCTTGCATAGCAAAATAAGTAGGTTGGTGACGTTATGGGTGAGATAATCGTCACCAAGCTGAAATTATAAGCAAACAGAAGCAGTTAGTTATAAAAAACATTGACGTAATAGTGTCATCATCTTAGTATTCATCCCGCTCAGTGAGCATGAGTGGAGCGGTAGTTCAGTTGGTTAGAATACCTGCCTGTCACGCAGGGGGTCGCGGGTTCGAGCCCCGTCCGTTCCGCCACTTATTATGAAGGCCCTGAATCAGCAATGGTTCAGGGTTTTTTCATTTCAGGCTCTTATAGAAAAAGAGCGGTAGAGAATAGCTTATAGAAAAAATGGCCACCCAGAATGCGGTGGCCATTTTTTAGAAATCCCAGTCTTCGTCTTCGGTATTAACGGCTTTACCGATCACATAAGATGAACCTGAGCCAGAAAAGAAGTCGTGGTTTTCATCGGCATTAGGCGAGAGTGCTGAGAGAATCGCGGGATTCACATCCGTCATGCTGGCGGGGAATAGCGCTTCATAGCCCAGATTCATCAGTGCTTTATTTGCGTTGTAGTGAAGGAATTTCTTCACATCCTCCGTCCAGCCCACGCCGTCATAGAGTTCCTGCGTATACAGCACTTCGTTGTCATACAAATCCTGTAGCAGATCGTAAGCGAAATTTTTCACCTGCTGCTGACGAGCGGGATCGGCCTTCGCGAGCCCTCTCTGGAATTTGTAGCCGATATAGTAGCCGTGTACCGCCTCGTCGCGGATGATGAGCCGGATCAAATCTGCCGTGTTGGTCAGCTTGGCGCGGCTTGACCAATACATCGGCAGGTAAAATCCAGAGTAGAACAGAAACGACTCCAGAAACACGCTGGCGACTTTTTTCATCAGCGGATCGTCACTACGGTAGTGCGACAGAATAATGTCGGACTTTTTCTGTAGCGCCGGGTTCTCTTCGCTCCAGCGATACGCATCGTCCACTTCGCTGGTCAGGCACAGCGTTGAGAAAATCGAGCTGTACGAGCGAGCGTGCACCGCTTCCATAAAGCTGATGTTAGACAGCACGGCTTCTTCGTGCGGCGTCACCGCATCGGGCATTAGCGTCGGTGCGCCCAGCGTATTTTGGATGGTGTCCAGTAGCGTCAGGCCGGTGAACACACGGATCGTCAACTGACGTTCGTGGGTATTCAGCGTGCTCCACGACGGAATATCATTCGAGAGCGGCACCTTTTCCGGCAGCCAAAAGTTGGACGTCAGCCGGTTCCAGACTTCTAAATCTTTGTCGTCTTCAATTTTGTTCCAGTTAATCGCCTGGACGCGAGTGAGTGCGGTCATGTTTCGATTTCCTTCCGCGATGGCTTATAGCGCACAGGACACACAGCCCTGAACTTCGGTGCCTTCCAGCGCCATCTGCCGTATGCGAATGTAATAAATAGTTTTAATACCCTTAGTCCAGGCGTAGATCTGCGCTTTATTGATGTCACGCGTGGTGGCGGTATCGCGGAAAAATAGTGTTAGCGACAGCCCCTGATCGACGTGCTGCGTTGCGGCGGCGTAGGTGTCGATGATCTTTTGCGGCCCGATCTCATAGGCATCCTGGTAATACTCCAGGTTGTCGTTGTTCATATAGGGGGCTGGGTAGTAGACGCGGCCAATCTTGCCCTCTTTACGAATTTCGATGCGTGACACAATCGGGTGGATGCTGGACGTCGAGTGGTTGATATACGAAATCGAACCGGTCGGCGGAACCGCCTGCAAGTTCTGGTTATAAATACCGTGTGCAATGACGGATTCGCGCAGCGCCGCCCAGTCCTGCTGGGTAGGAATGTGGATGCCTGCCTGCTCAAACAGTTCACGTGCGCGAGCTGTTGTCGGTTCCCAGTGCTGTTCGATGTATTTATCAAAATACTCGCCTGTGGCGTATTTTGAGAGTTCAAAACCAGAGAAGCGCTGGTTACGCTCTATCGCTAGCGCATTCGATGCCCGAATCGCGTGGAAAGCAACGGTGTAGAAATAGATATTGGTGAAATCGACGGCTTCTTCTGTGCCATAAAAGATACGCTCTTTCGCTAGGTAGCCATGCAGGTTCATCTGGCCTAAACCAATCGCATGTGATTGGTCGTTGCCTTTTTCGATAGATGGCACTGAACTGATGTGGCTCATATCGGAAACGGCAGTTAGCGCGCGGATCGCCATTTCAACCGTCTGGCCGAAATCAGGCGATGCCATTGCGTTGGCGATATTCATCGAACCGAGGTTGCAGGAGATGTCTTTACCAATGTGGCTGTAGCCAAGATCGTCGTTGTACAGGCTGGCTTCGTTGACCTGCAAAATCTCGGAGCACAGATTACTCATATTGATACGGCCGTGAATCGGGTTCGTGCGATTCACCGTATCCTCAAACATCATGTAGGGATAACCGGATTCGAACTGGATTTCGGCGAGGATCTGGAAGAATTCGCGCGCCTTAATTTGGGATTTACGGATGCGTTTGTCGTTGACCATCTCGTGGTATTTTTCGGTGACGCTAATTTCTGACAGCGGCACGCCATAAACCTGTTCGACATCATAGGGCGAGAACAGGTACATCACCTGATTATTCTTGGCAAGTTGGAACGTGATATCGGGGATGACTACACCCAAAGATAGCGTCTTGATACGGATTTTCTCATCGGCATTTTCCCGCTTGGTATCCAGAAAACGCAGAATATCCGGGTGGTGTGCGTTGAGGTACACCGCGCCAGCACCCTGACGTGCGCCAAGCTGGTTGGCGTAGGAGAATGCATCTTCCAGCATTTTCATGATAGGAATAATGCCGGATGACTGATTTTCGATACGCTTGATTGGCGCACCCGTTTCACGGATGTTGCTGAGCATGAAGGCCACGCCACCGCCACGTTTTGATAGCTGAAGCGCGGAGTTAATCGCTCGACCAATCGACTCCATATTGTCTTCGATACGCAGCAGGAAGCAAGAGACCAGTTCACCGCGCTGCTTTTTGCCGCAGTTGAGGAACGTGGGTGTGGCAGGCTGGAAGCGTCCGCTGATGATCTCGTCGACCAGCGCGCTAGCCAGTGCGGTATCCCCTTTGGCGAGGGCGAGTGCTACGAGGCAGACGCGATCTTCGTAGCGCTCCAGATAGCGTTTGCCATCAAAGGTTTTCAGCGTATAGCCAGTGTAGTATTTGAACGCACCTAGGAAAGTTTGGAAGCGGAATTTGTGAGCGTAAGCCTGCTGGAAAAGACTCTTGATGAAATCGAAGTGGTATTGATCTAACACGTCCGCTTCGTAGTAGCCTTCTTCAACCAGATAACGCAGCTTTTCTTCCAGATTGTGGAAAAACACGGTGTTCTGGTTCACATGTTGCAGAAAATAACGGCGTGCCGCGAGTTTATCCATCTCGAACTGGATATTTCCCTCTGCGTCGTAGAGGTTCAGCATGGCGTTCAGCGCATGGTAATCGAGCGAGTGGGCTTCCGCGTCGGCCTTGGTTGCCTTTGCACTCACGTGGTCTGTTGTTGCCAAAATTCAGTTACTCCCTTACGCACATTTGCAACGTCTTCTGGCGTGCCGAGTAATTCAAAGCGATACAGGTAGGGAACCTGACATTTCTGCGCGATGATGTCACCGGCGATGCAGTACGCTGCACCGAAATTGGTATTGCCTGCGGCAATCACGCCGCGCAGATAAGCGCGATTGTGCGGATCGTTGAGAAAGATGATGACCTGACGCGGCACAGCCCCTTTCGTGCTGCCTCCGCCATAGCTGGGGACAACCAGTATATAGGGGCGATCAACTTTCAATGCAGGCTGTTCTGTCGCTATCGGAATTCTCAGGGCTGGTAAACCAACCCTGGAAATGAAGCGATGCGTGTTTTCCGACTGGCTGGAGAAATAGACCAGCGGGTTCATATGGCCTCCCTTACTGCAATGGCAGGGCAGCGTTCAGAGTACTGATCTTATCCGGGCGGAAACCGCTCCAATGGTCATTGGCCGTCATCACGACGGGCACCTGCTGATAGCCCAACGCTCTTACCTGCTGTAACGCCTGTTCATCTTCAGTTAAGTCCACCAGTTGATAGTTAATTCCCTGCTTATCCAGCGCACGACATGTGGCGTTGCATTGAACACAATCTGGCTTAGTGAAAATAGTAATACGCATGATTCGTATTTACCCTTTGGCGTGAAAGAAGTATGTCGGAGCGGCTATCTTCAGGGCGCATTCACCCGAACCGATCCACTGGGTAGCGACCCGTTACGCGAGTGCTACACGAAGAATACTAGATGTAGGTATTTAAAATTTCAACCACACAAGATATATGATTTTTAGTTGGCCTTATCTAAATTAACGCAAACCCAGATGTGGCAAGGCTGGTAGAGAATGCAAGTAAAAAATGCAGAAAGAAATAAATGTGATGCACATCATTCTTGACGAAATAGTGTGCGGGAAAAACGAAAAAAGCAGCGCCGCTGCCTAAGACTGTCGATTACAGGATGGGAAAATTTCTTTTTGGGACATGTCAGGGTCTCCTATGCGATAGCAGCTATGAAAATTGGCGCGCTACCATAGCCGACCCTTTTGTCGCTTGCTCGGTCAAATTCCAGTCTGCGTGGAGGAGGGGAATTACTGCGCGTAGGAGAGCAAACCGAGCGAGTTGCGTGCCAGAGACTGGCATTTCTTCGGGGTTGGGATTGCGATTTTACTGAGGTCGCGATAGCTGTCTTCACCCATTGCCGTCATGTCATAGGCGCTATAATTACTGAGATCCCAGCGATTCTGTTGAGCAAATGCAACCAACGTCCGACGAACCTGTTCATTTGGCAGGTCTTGGTAGCCACAGTGGTTTTTCAGATAAACAAAGATCGCAGTCAGATCGGCTAGATCTTCCGCCTCAAATTCATTCAGTGCCTTGCTGGCGGAAGAGAAGCTCATCAGGCTTAGCAGGAGCAGAGCCAGCGCAGAGTTTTTCATGGTTGAACCTGTTCCAAATGTTGTCGGGTGACGTTATCACAGATATTACAGGGTTTTCCAAGCTTTCTTACGGGAAACATCTGATAGCCCTGTCATCCTTCAAGCTGCATGTCGGTCTGTTTTTCTTAAGTACGCATTCGTGGGTCAACGCGCCGTGTTGTTCAAAAACGGTAACATCGTGTTTGGCAACTCGAATTATTGCGGGGATCGCAATAAAAAAAGATCCGCAATGAAGGAAAGGTGATTTTAATAAATATCTGAAATGTAAGCTTTTTATTCTATTTTATTTCGATGGTAAAAGTCGTATCAGATTAATCGCAGGATTAGAGCCTATTTATCGCTGTTTGATACGATGACGTCGCTGTCAGGCTCTGTTATTAATAACAACGATCTTATCCAATACAGTTTTTATTCTATGATCTCCGGTGTCTGGCGCGTCAGTAGTTGGTTGTTGGCGGGACTGTTGCTGCTTCCTTTAGCGACGGTTTTTTATCAGGCTTTTTTTGCCGGAGGACTCGGATTTACCCAACTGTGGCAAATCGGTTTACCTACCTACCTGATGCATTCCGCGGTCATCGTGATGGGGACGCTTTTCTTCAGTCTACTGTTTGGCTTGCCTTCGGCCTGGTTTATCGCCATGTACCGCTTTCCCGGCCATCGCGTGTTGCAATGGGCGCTTTGCCTGCCGCTTGCGATGCCCGCTTTCCTGCTCGCTTACCTTTATACCGATGCGTTACAACACTTGTTCCTGTTGTTAAGGGAAGGAGGGCTACAGATAACATCGCCGTGGGGAGAATCTCACGTTGCTGGGCTAGCCGTTTCACTCGGCTGTGTGAGTTTGGTTCTGGCGCTGGTGTTGTACCCCTACATTTACCTGTTGGTGCGCGAAGCGTTAGTGAAACAACCTGCTAGTCTGATTCATTCAGCCCGCTTACTGAATCAGACGCGTGCTCAGGTATTCCGTCGCTTATGTTTGCCTATTGCACTGCCAGCGATTGCCTGTGGCGGCGCGTTAGTGGTGGTCGAGACGCTGGGTGATTATGGTGCGGCGTCTTATCTGGGTATTCCAACCATGACAACACAGGTACTGGATATCTGGCAGGGACAGGGCGATTTGGGGGCAGCCGCGCGTCTTGGGGTATTGATTCTGCCCGCGATCTTTCTCTTGATGTTTCTGGTGAATTTCTGGCGTCGGAAGCAGAAAATTTATCAAGCTCAGGCGAATTCCTCTCTGGTGGTGCCGCCTGTGTTGAGTGGGTGGCGCAGCAGGGCGGTTCGCAGTTATTGCTGGGGCGTCGTTTGTCTTTCGTTCCTGTTCCCAGTGATGTACCTATTATTTCTTGCTCTGCGGCACATGATGTCGATATGGGATATGGCATTCCTTCACGCGGTAATGAACAGCCTGTTGGCATCCGCCACGGCGACCGTCATCATTACGCTAATGACACTGTCGTTTATCTTCTACACGCGCACGGCTGGCGTGTTTGCCAATCAGACGCCAGTGCGGCTGGTGAGCCTGAGTTTTGCCTTGCCTGGTACGGTACTGGCCGTTGGGCTGTTTACTTTGCTGTCGCTGGTGGACAGCGGAATTAATCTATTTGCCAGCGCTGCTGGGTTACCCACGGCAGATGCCTGGCTGGCGGGATCGCTGTTTATTCTCATCCTCGCCTATAGCGTTAAATTTGGGCGTTTGATGCTAGACAGTCTTGAGCGCAGCATGGACGCTATTCCGCGGTCGCTGGATAGCGCGAGCCTTGTGCTGGGCGCTTCCCCCCTCAACCGTTGGTCACGCGTGCATCTACCGTTGTTGCGTCGCAGTGTGTTCATCGGCGCGTTGCTGATCTTCACGGAAAGCATGAAAGAGTTGAATGTCTCGCTGCTGTTGCGTCCTTTTGGGATCGATACGCTGGCAACCTATGTTTTTCGCTTTACGGCGAGTGAGCAGATAGCGTCATTTGCCTTTCCTGCGCTGGTGCTGGTGGCGGTAGGGTTGATACCGATTTTTGGGCTGAATCGCGCATTGAACATAAAAGGATAATCACATGGCCGCGTCGATAGATATTCTGAGCGTTCAGTCGGTAAGTTGTTCGTTGCAGCAATCTCAGGTGTTGGAGAACATCTCATTTGCCGTGCGCGACGATGAGACAATCTGTCTGCTAGGCAGGAACAACTGCGGCAAAACGGCGCTACTACAGGTGATTGCGGGCCTGCTGCCGATTACGCAGGGCAAAATTTTGTTGGACGGTGAGCCCGTCAGCTCACCGCAAGAATATGTCCTGCCTGAACAGCGTCAGGTTGGGCTGATTTTTCAGGACTATGCACTTTTCCCGCATCTGACCGTTGAAGGTAACATTGCGTTTGGGTTATATGGCCGCCCGGAAAGCGAGGTGAAGCCAATTTGTGCGGAGATGCTGGCGCTTTTCCAACTGGACGAGGTTGCCGCGCGTTATCCACACGAGCTATCAAATGAACAGCAACAGCGTTTGGCCATAGCCCGCGCGCTAGCCTGTGAACCAAAATTATTGCTGCTGGATGAGCCGTTTCCCGGTTTGGACAGCCAGACCCGCTATCGCCTGATTACTGAATTGCGGCAGGTTCTGAAACAGCGTCATGTCGCGGCGGTGTTCGCCACGCACAGTCGGGAAGAAGCTTTTGCCTGTGCCGACCATCTGATTCTGCTGGATGAAGGGAAAATTATGCAGCAGGGCTATCCATCTGAGCTGTATCATCGCCCGAATAGTCGCTTTGTGGCTGATTTTATGGGGAATACGAACTATTTACCTGTGAAAATTATGAGTGACCATCAATGGCAGAGCCCATTGGGCGATCATCATGCAACACACCCTCTCAATCAGCCGATCGATTCGCAGTGCGATTGGATGGTTCGTCCGGCTGATGTGGCGTTGGCGCTTGATCCTGATGGCCCGGCATTTATCGAAGATCGGCTGTTTATGGGCACATCAAACTTGTATCGGGTGAAATTGGGGGAGCTGATGTTATTGGTGCAGACCGGAAACTGGTTTGAACCAGGACAGCAGATACGTTTGAGCATTAAGACGGATCCTCCGGTTCTGTATCCGGCTTTGCCGGCCGTCAGCAGTCCGGCTGACGGTTCTGAAAAGAAATGATTACGCGTCTGCGTGTAAATCTGATGCAGGCCTGATCCAGGCGCTGTTGTGCTTTTCAAACCCTAGTTTCGGGTAGTAATCTACCGCTAGCGGTGCGGCCAGCAAAATGATTTTGCAGCCTTTTTCCAACTGCTGAGCGGTTTCCTGAATCAACTTCTTTCCTATCCCGGCATGCTGACAGTCCTCTGATACCGCCAGATCGGACAGATAACAGCAAAAATGAAAATCCGTTACGCTGCGTGCAATCCCCACCAGTGTTCCCCCTCGCCATGCGGAAACCAGCAGGTTGGCGTGCTTAAGCATACCTGCAATCGCTACCTCATCATCCAGTGGGCGACGTGGTCCTAATGAAGTTTTCGCTAACAGCTCAACGAACTGCTGGCGAGAAAGTGGGGCGTTCACTTTGTAGCAAACATCCACGGGGGGTGTGCTCATGATGTCTCCTTCACGGTGTGGTTTCTGATATACTTCGCGCGCTTGGGCACTGCCCAGACTGATTTAAACGTCAGCATTGGCGCATCATCGATAATGGGTCAATCGTTTTTCCGATGGTGCTGAATACCTTACTTCAAAGAGTTATCAGTATGATGAAACATACCGTGGAAGTCATGATTTCTGAGCAGGAAGTGATGGCGCGGGTTACCGAACTGGGGCAACAGATCAGCGAACACTACCGTAATAGCGGCAGCGATATGGTGCTGGTGGGGTTATTGCGCGGCTCGTTTATCTTTATGGCCGATTTATGCCGGACGATCGATGTTCCTCACGAAGTGGATTTCATGACGGCATCCAGCTATGGCAGCGGTATGAACAGTACGCGCGATGTTAAAATCCTGAAAGATCTGGATGAAGATATTCGCGGCAAAGACGTATTGATCGTTGAAGATATCATCGACTCAGGCAATACCCTGAGCAAAGTGCGGGAAATTCTACAACTGCGTGAGCCGAAATCGTTGGCTATCTGTACGCTGCTGGACAAACCAGAGCGCCGTGAAGTGGCAGTAAAAGTGGAGTGGGTTGGGTTCTCGATCCCTGATGAGTTCGTCGTGGGTTACGGCATCGACTATGCTCAGCACTATCGCCATTTACCTTACGTCGGCAAGGTTGTTCCGCAAGAATAACGATCAAGATAAAGCCGATGCCGTGAGCGACGCCCAGTGAGTGGGCGTCAGGCAGCGACTCAAGACAGAGTGGAAATCGCGCGGCGATAACGCTGTTCCAGCGTCTCCCGGTTGGTTGCCGTCACTTCCAGATCGCGCAGTCGGCCATCCTGAATACCGTATACCCAACCGTGGATCGTGACTTTCTGCCCACGTTTCCATGCGGACTGCATGATGGTGGAGTGGCCGAGGTTATAAACCTGCTCGACAACGTTGATTTCACATAGCGTATTCAGGCGCTGTTCGGGAGGCAATTCCCCCAGCAGCGAACTATGCTTGTACCACAAATCACGGATATGCAGCAGCCAGTTGTTAATCAAACCCAGCTCCGGGTTTTCCACCGCCGCCTGAACACCGCCACAGCCGTAGTGGCCGCAGATGATGATGTGTTCGACTTCGAGAACTTCGACGGCATATTGCACGACAGACAGGCAATTTAGGTCGGTGTGAATAACCAGATTTGCGACGTTACGGTGAACAAACAGTTCACCAGGCTCAAGGCTGGTCAGACTTTCCGCAGGTACGCGACTGTCCGAGCATCCAATCCATAGAAAGCGGGGACGTTGCGCCTGCGCCAGACGTTCAAAATAGCCAGGATCCTCTTCCACCATCGTTTTAGACCAAAGCTGGTTATTGGCGATGAGCGTTTCGATTTCTTTCATGAAAGTAAATGACCTGTAACAAACAAGGGGCAGTGGGGAGTAATATAAGGCAACATGCGTCGTTTGAAAAACGATAGTTTATACTCGTCATACTTCAAGTTGCATGTACGTTGGCTGCGTTCATTCACCCGAATCACTTACTTGAGTAAGCTCATCGGGATGAAATGAGGGACATCCTGTCTCTCACCGGAGGCCAGCCTTTGGCTGGTCAAATTCGTTCCCGACGAATTTGTCCCTCGCTTGCCGCCTGCCTGAAACTTGAATTATGTAGAGTATTTATTTGTCACACTTCGAATCTGTAGAACTCACTGATAATAAGGCAATCCATTTCTTATGACATATGCACTGGAACTGGCGCAACTAACCAAAACTTATTCGGGAGGCGTCAAGGCGTTACGGGGGATCGACCTGAACGTGGAAGCGGGGGATTTCTATGCACTGCTGGGGCCGAATGGCGCAGGAAAATCCACTACGATTGGAATTATCAGCTCGTTGGTGAACAAAACTGCCGGTAAAGTCCGCGTCTTTGGTTACGATCTTGAGCTGGATAAAGTGAATGCGAAACGCCAGTTGGGGCTGGTTCCGCAGGAATTTAACTTCAATCAGTTCGAGACGGTATTACAGATTGTGGTTAATCAGGCTGGCTACTACGGTGTGAAACGTCAGGATGCATTGCTACGTGCGGAAAAATACCTGAAACAGCTCGATCTGTGGGAGAAACGCAGCGAAAAAGCAATGATGTTGTCGGGGGGGATGAAGCGCCGCCTGATGATTGCGCGTGCATTAATGCACGAGCCTAAGTTGCTGATTCTTGATGAACCAACGGCGGGTGTGGATATCGAATTGCGTCGTTCCATGTGGGGCTTTTTGAAAGAGCTAAATGCACAGGGCACCACGATTATCCTGACGACGCACTATCTGGAAGAAGCGGAAATGCTGTGCCGCAATATCGGGATCATTCAGCGGGGTGAGCTGGTGGAGAACACCTCGATGAAGCAGTTACTTGCTCAACTGAAGTCTGAAACGTTTATTTTTGATCTGGCGGCAAAAAGCCCGTTACCACAGCTTGAAGGTTATGCGTTCCGCCTGATGGATACGTCAACGCTGGAAGTGGATGTGATGCGTGAGCAAGGTTTGAACGCGTTATTCAGCCAGCTAAGCGCGCAAGGGATAACAATATTAAGTATGCGTAATAAAGCTAACCGGTTAGAAGAGCTGTTTGTCACGTTGGTTAATGGGGACGGGGTGAACGGTAAGGGAGAAAAGGCATGATGCGTTTGTATTGGGTGGCGCTACAGAGTATCTGGGTTAAAGAAGTGACCCGATTTGGTCGGATCTGGATTCAGACGCTGGTGCCGCCAGTGATCACCATGACGTTGTACTTTATTATTTTCGGTAACCTGATTGGTTCACGTATTGGCGAAATGCACGGTTTTACCTACATGCAGTTTATCGTACCGGGCCTGATCATGATGGCGGTGATTACCAACGCCTATGCCAACGTAGCCTCTTCCTTTTTTAGTGCCAAGTTTCAGCGCAATATTGAAGAACTGCTGGTCGCGCCTGTGCCAACACACGTGATCATTGCGGGTTATATTGGCGGTGGGATCGCGCGTGGTGTGTGCGTAGGGATTCTGGTCACTGCGGTGTCGCTGTTCTTCGTTCCGCTGCATGTGCATGCCTGGTGGGTTATTGTTCTGACACTATTACTAACAGCGACGCTGTTCTCGCTGGCGGGATTGCTGAATGCGGTGTTTGCGAAAACCTTTGATGACATCAGTCTGATTCCAACGTTTGTGTTGACGCCTCTGACCTATCTGGGCGGCGTGTTCTACTCATTGACGCTGTTGCCGCCTGTCTGGCAGGCCATTTCCAAACTGAACCCGGTGGTGTACATGATCAGCGGCTTCCGCTACGGCTTCCTCGGGATTCAGGATGTGCCGCTGCTGTTCACGATGTCGGTACTGATTGCCTTTATCGTGGTGTTTTATCTGCTGGTCTGGTGGCTGATTGAACGCGGACGCGGGCTGCGGACATAATTTGTCAGTTATATATAGCTTGATGAGAAGGCGGTGGTAACACCGCCTTTTGCTTGTCGATAAAGCGATCAGGCGACCTGGACCGGAATCGCTTTGGCCTGACGTTGCAGTTCGTTCTCGCCAGAGAAATAGGCAACCTTAGGACTGTGGCTTCTGGCTTGCTCATCCGACATCTGCACGTAGGAACAGATAATCAGCTTGTCGCCCACGCAGGCGCAGCGAGCGGCGGCACCGTTCACGGAGATAATGCGTGAGCCTCTTTCGCCTGCAATAGCGTAGGTAGAGAAACGCTGACCGTTATCAACGTTGTAGATATCAATCGCTTCGTATTCCAGAATGCCGGCAGCATCCATAAAATCCTGATCGATGGCGCAAGAGCCTTCATAATGCAAGTCAGCCTGAGTCACTTTGACCCGGTGCAGCTTGCCTTGCAGCATGGTACGTATCATCGCTTTGTTACCTCGGTTCATACAGTCAAATCGACCTGGTGGTTATCAATCAATCTGGCCTTGCCTAACCAGGCAGCCATCAAAATCACTGCACGCGTGCTGGCAGTGCTCAGCGGTTGTAGCGTATCAGCATCGCGAATAAACAGTTCATCAGGCGTAAAGCCTGCTTCGTGCAATTTCTCTGTCGTTTGTTCCAGTAATGTATCGATCTGGCGATCGCCGTTGTCCAACTGCGCTGAGAGCGCCATCATCAACTGATAAAGTTGTGGTGCTAGCTGGCGCTCTTCCGCACTGAGATAGCCATTACGCGAACTCAATGCCAAACCATCTTTTGCACGCACGATAGGAACGCCGACAATATCAATGTCATAGCCCATGTCGCGAACAAGCTGCCGAATCAGCGCTAACTGTTGGTAATCCTTCTCGCCGAAGCAGGCCAAATCCGGCTGTACCAGATTGAACAGCTTGCTAACGATGGTGGCTACGCCCCGGAAGTGGCCTGGACGGCTGGCCCCTTCCAACATAGCAGACAGGCCGGGTACATCGACAAACGTTTGCGATTCCAGTCCATTTGGGTATACCACATCCGGGCTCGGTGCGAAAACCAGATCGGCACCACGGCGGTTCAATTTCTCGCAATCTTCCTGCAACGTCCGTGGGTAGCGGGCTAAATCATCTGGCCGCTCAAACTGCATGGGATTGACAAAAATGCTGACAATAACGATGTCAGCGCGCGCTCTGGCTTCATCGACTAGCGTCATATGCCCGTCGTGCAAATTGCCCATAGTGGGAACCAAAGCAATGCGTTTCCCTTCCTGACGCCAGCGACGAATTTCGCGACGCAGCAGCAGAGGGGTTTCGATAATTAACACACCCGTACTCCTAAAAATAGCCCGGTTAATGGAGTGCTCGTTCTTTAATGAAACGAGTGTTCTCAATGAAATGAATGCGCTTCGGCTGGATAGAGACCCTGTTCGACTTCCTGTACATACAGGCGTGCCGCTGCACGAATATCACCGCTTTGCGCCAGAAAGTTCTTGGCGAACTTAGGCGTGTTGTCGCCAGTTATGCCGAAGGCATCATGCATGACGAGAATCTGCCCGTCGGTAACATTGCCTGCGCCAATACCGATCACCGGAATCGACAGCGCATCCGTTACGCGTTTAGCCAGCGCGACAGGCACGCATTCTAGTACAAGCAACTGCGCGCCAGCGTCTTCTAACGCCAGAGCATCAGCCAGCAACTGGTTGGCATCGGTTTCGCTGCGGCCCTGAATTTTATAGCCACCGAAGATATTAACGGACTGCGGCGTCAGGCCCAGATGACCGCAAACGGGTACGGCCCGTTCAGTCAGCATTTTTACCGTTGGGGCAAGCCAGCTTCCACCTTCCAGCTTGACCATATTCGCACCGGCACGCATCAGTTCTGCCGCCTGGCTAAATGTTTGTTCTGGCGTGGCATAGGTCATAAACGGCATATCGGAGAGAACCAGCGCGAGTGGCGCACCGCGTCGAACGCACTGTGTATGGTAGACGATGTCGTGTGTGGTTACGGGCAAAGTGGAATCATGACCTTGCACGGTCATTCCCAGAGAGTCACCCACCAGCATCACACGAATACCTTGTTCAAAAAACAAACGAGAAAAGCTGGCGTCGTAAGCCGTTATCGTAGCGAATTTTCGCTGCTCTTGTTTCCATTGGCGCAAGTGGGAGATAGTCGTCGGTTTCATGACGGTCTTCCTATGTCAATAGGGCGAAGAATTGAGGGGAACATTCTAATGTAAGCCGACGTGTAGCGATATACCCGCCATGCTTCAATCTGCTTGTCTGTTGGCGTTATTGTGGCTCAGGTGGGATTGTTGTCGTTCCACAATGTCAGACCGTTGCGATCGACATGGGTTAGTCGTTGCACGAGCGTTTCGCCGTCGGGGAATGTCAGATCAGGGGCGATTTCTGCGAGCGGGTAGAGCATGAATTCACGATTTTTCATATCGTAATGCGGCACTGTCAGACGTTCCGTCTGGATAGTGGCATCACCGAACAGCAGGATGTCCAGATCCAACGTGCGCGGGCCCCAGCGGTGCGCTTTACGTTCGCGGCCTTGTTCCAGCTCAATAGCCTGTGTGCAATCGAGCAATGACTCGGCGGCTAATGCAGTTTCCAGTTCAACGACGGCATTAAGATAATCCGGCTGATCCTGTGGGCCGAGCGGGCGGCTACGATAAAACGAGGAACAGCGAACGACGTGAGTCTGTGGAATCGTATCCAGCGCAGCCAGTGCGGCGCGTACCTGTTGCAAAGGCTGGGCAAGATTGCTGCCCAGCGCCAGATACACGCGTGCCATCAGGCTTGATCCCTGCGTGCCGTCGTCGGTTTACGTGGACGACGAGGGCGGGAGCGACGATGTGGTGTCGGGCCGTCATCCAGCGATCTCAGCATGGTTTGTTGGCGTGGCGGTGTCGCAACCTGGAATTCTCCCCACCACTGAGCCAGACGCAACAGCTCCTGATGGTTTTCGATTTCGGCACGCAGGCACAATAGGTCATACGCGGCGCGGAATTTAGGATGTTCCATTAGCTTGTAAGCGCGCTTACCCTGACGACGAGACAGGCGCGTCTGTAGTTGCCAAATATCGCGGACTAACGAGGTAATACGCTTAGGGATCGCCAGAGAACGGCACTGTTCGTCCAGTACATCGTTCATTGCCAGCGCGAACGCATCGAAGTAGGCCAGACCGCTTTCCTGAGCCAGCTTTTGCGCATGTTCAATCAGCGGATACCACAGCATGGCGGAGAACAAAAATGCCGGATTTACCCGCATGTCGTTTTGCAAACGCTGATCGGTGTTTTTCAACACCTGAGCAACCATGCGTTCCAGCGTGGAATCGCCGTTTGGTGTGAAATGACGGCTCAGCAGCGGAAAAAGCGGCTGGAACAGTTGATATTCACACAGCATTTTATAGGTTGGATAGCCATAGCCTGACTGAAGCAGCTTCAGCGACTCTTCAAACATCCGCGCGGCGGGAATATCGTGCAGCAATGAGGCTAGACGAGGAATCGGTTCGGCAGTTTCTGGGCTGACGGTCATGTTCAGCTTGGCGGCGAAACGAACGGCACGCAGCATGCGCACGGGATCTTCTCGGTAGCGCGTTTCAGGATCGCCGATCATGCGAATGACACCCTGACGCAGATCGTTCAGGCCATTGGTATAATCGCGAACACTGAAATCAGCAATGCTGTAGTAGAGGCTATTGATCGAGAAATCACGGCGTTGAGCGTCTTCTTCTACCGAACCAAAAATGTTATCGCGCAACAGCATGCCGCTCTGAGCCTGCTGAGAAGAGTTTTTGACTTCTTGCTGCTCCTGATGCTGATCGTGGTGACCACGGAACGTGGCAACTTCAATCACCTCTGGCCCGAACATGATATGTGCGAGACGGAAACGACGCCCAACTAAACGACAGTTGCGGAACAACTTGCGCACCTGATCGGGCGTGGCGTTAGTGGTGATATCAAAATCCTTCGGCTTTTTGCCCAGCAGCAGATCGCGTACTCCGCCGCCAACCAGATAAGCTTCGTAGCCCGCTTTATTCAGGCGATAAAGTACTTTCAGCGCGTTATCGCTGATGTCACTGCGTGAAATAGTATGTTGGTCACGCGGGATCACCGTCAGATGCTGACGTGGTTCCTCTGATTCGACCATTTCGTTCTCACGATTCAGTACTTTACGACAAAAATTAGCAACTCGGGAAAAGATAATACACCTCGATAGTGATGGATAAATCAACAGCACAGCATTGGCGTCGCCCCCCAAAGGGGCGGCTAAGGATGGCGCGCCACGAAAAATAGCGGCTAATGATAGCTCACCAATGCCCCTTTGAGAATGCTGATGTGATCGCGGACGCGTTTATTGCTGCTTGTAACGGGACGGTATCCAAGGACCAGTGTGCGACAGACCATGCCAGAAGCGCGGCAAGTGTCATATCTTGGCTGTTTTCTGGCAGCGGTTGATGCAAAAATTGCAGTGCGGCAAGCAGCGCTGGACGCGGATCGCCGTTCGGTAGTGAGGGGGCATGATTTTGTTTGGAAAGCTTATTTCCCTCAGTATTCAGCACCAGCGGCAGATGAACGTAGGTGGGGAGCGTGTAACCCAACTGGCGATAGAGCGAGATTTGCCGAACAGTGGGCTCGATAAGATCGGCACCGCGCACGATCTCGGTAATCCCCTGATCGTTATCATCGATCACCACGGCCAGATTATAGGCAAATAGCCCGTCGCGGCGGTGGATAATAAAATCTTCCTGAGCGAGCGCGTGGTCGGCATACAGATCGCCACGCAATCTATCGTAAAAGTGCAATACTGGCGTCGTCTGGCGCAGGCGTAATGCCGCGTTATCGGCGGGCAGGTTGCGGGTTCGGCAATACCCATCATAGTGCCCACCTAGCTGCTGAATACGGCTACGCGTACAGGTGCAGTAATAGCTCATTCCCTGCTGTTGAAGTTTCTGAAGAATTTCGCGATAACGTGCATGACGCTGTGACTGATAAACCACCTCACCGTCCCAGTGCAGACCGTAGTGCTCTAGCTGTGCCAGTATGCGGGAAGCGGCTCCGGGAATTTCCCGTGGAGGATCGATATCTTCAATGCGTACCAGCCAGCGCCCTTGTTGGGAACGAGCTTGAAGATAACTACCTAGTGCGGCGATCAGTGAGCCAAAATGCAGGTCACCAGAGGGAGATGGAGCAAAACGCCCGACATAACGATGAGTTTCGGTAAAATGATTAATTTGGGTAAAATTATTAGCTTGGGTAAAACAATCGGTCACAGACATAAGAGGTTGGTGCTATCTCGTCAGCGTTTATCCAGACAGAAGATAGAGTGATGAATGCCATTCATCAGCAGTAAATTATCCGAAAACGGCCCCTGCGAGTGGCAGGAGCCGATTTTGGACAGGAAAATTATCCTGCCATTTGTTTTTCGCGTATCTCTGCCAGTGTTTTGCAGTCGATACATAGATCGGCAGTCGGACGAGCCTCCAGACGGCGGATGCCAATCTCGACGCCACAGGATTCACAGAATCCGAAATCCTCATCTTCGATTTTCACCAGCGTTTTGGCGATTTTCTTGATCAGCTTGCGCTCACGGTCACGGTTACGCAGTTCGAGACTGAACTCTTCTTCCTGCGCCGCGCGATCCACGGGATCGGGAAAATTAGCGGCTTCATCGCGCATGTGCGATACAGTCCGATCCACTTCATCCATGAGTTGGTTGCGCCATGCTTCAAGAATACGCTTGAAATGAGCCAGTTGAGCGTCGTTCATATACTCTTCGCCCGGCTTTTCTTGGTACGGCTCTACTCCGGCAATTGCGAGAATGCTCAGAGAAGATGTCTTACGATTTTGCCCTTCTTGCATGTTGCTTCTCCTACATAACACGACACGCATAATACCCTTTTATGCAGTGAAGTTGCGGCGTTGTTGACCAGAACTTCAGCTATCTGGGTATATCGGCCCCCAAAGGGGGGAAAAAACAGGCCGCTATAAATAGCAGATGAAGATGGGGTTGGCAATGCTTCCTGACACCGGCCTGATAAAGTGTGAGGAACAACCTGCTTACATTAAATAATAAACAATGTGTTACGCCTTTAGTGGTACGTTTGGCGTGTTATGCAATGCTTGTACGTCATCCCAATAACGGTAGCTTATGCGTCAATTTAATACCGTCAGGGCATAATGTGGAGCCGTAACATAAAATTTCAACCCCTGCCTGCTGTGCTTCGATAAATAATTCTGCATAGCGTGAATCAATATGCCGGGCAGGAGAAACCTGCTGGATCCCTGAATGAAGAACGGCGAAAAAAAGGACGGCGCGTTTTCCATTAGAGACCATCTGTTGCAGTTCACGCAGATGCTTTTGCCCTCTGAGTGTAACCGCATCGGGAAAGTAACCACATTCATGTTGCAATAATGTGACAGATTTCACCTCAATATAGCAGTCAATCTTATCTGTCGCCTGTAAAAGCAGGTCGATTCGGCTGTTTTCCGTACCATATTTCACTTCCGTTTTTATGTCCGGATAGCCCGCCAGCTCTTCTATGCGATTCTCTAATAAGGCTTCGTACAATAATGTGTTGGCACGCAGAGTATTGACACAAATCCAGTGATTTTGTTGCGTTTCAGTCAGTTCCCAACTTTGCGGATACTTACGTTTAGGGTTATCGGACGTTGAGTACCAGACGGTATCACCGGGTGTGGCACAGCCCGTCATGGCACCGGTGTTGGCACAGTGCAGCGTGAGCGTTTCGCCTTCCGGCGTCACGACATCGGCCAAAAAGCGTTTGTAACGTTTAATCAAGCGAGCAGGTTGTAGGCGTGGGGTATAGTTCATGCGTATCCTGTTTTATTCGTTTATACCCGTCATACTTCAAGCTGCTTGTGCGTTGGCAATACTCGGCTCATCTCTGAGCCTCGCCCTGAAGGGCCGCCGTAAACGGCGTTCAAATTGGCTAAACCAATTTGTCCTTACTTACCCCAGTCACTTACCTGTGTAAGCTCCTGGGGATTCGCTCGGTTGCCGCGTTACAAGGCCATAAATGGGCCTTGCCCTAAAGGGTCAACGCAGAGCGTTGTTCAAAACGCTAACGTTTTGTCATGCAACTCGAATTATTTAGGGTATATCTAACTGTTTTCTTGTTTAATAAATGACCAGCTTTCCAGCTTTTGATAGCGGGTTTTACCGTTGTCGAAAAGTGACTGATAAAGGGAAAAGTGCGTCATATCGTCCTGCCAACTGAACGTCGCTGGGGGAATTGCCACAGGTCGAGTGGCACCGCGCAATAACGTAATATGTGGGTGAAAAGGCAAAGCCGTTTGATAGCAGCCGTTGCGTGCGGCCTGAGAGCGCAACAGTTCCGCGAGCTGTAATAATCCACGCGGTGCACGGCGGCAGCCCAGCCAGACCACGCCGGGACGCGGCCAGTGTCCGGCATCATTCAGCGTGAGGGGAAACGCGGGCTGGCGGATACGGCTTGCTAAGGTCTGTAAGACCTGCGCCTTTTGCTCACTCACATCGCCTAAAAATGCCAGCGTCAGATGAAGATTGGCTGCGGCGATTGGACGGCCAGCGTCCAGAGGGAAGTGTTCGGCACGCCAGCGGATAATCTCTTGCTGTGTGGCTTCCGGCAGTGATAAGGCAAAAAACAGGCGGCGGGTGGGTGGCATGGTGCTCTCTCTTGTTCTGATTCCATCCGATGCTACATTCATCCAGATGCTACAATGCCCGCCGCTGAAAGTTAACCTTATACGGAGATGTCTGTGATTTTACCGCCCGTCAGCGCCGTGCTGGATGATGTGATAATGGCGCTACATACTGCGCCTCAGGTGCTGCTCAATGCCCCAACGGGGGCGGGGAAATCAACCTGGCTGCCGTTGCAATTACTGCAACAGGGCAATTTGAACGGGCGCATTATCATGCTGGAGCCGCGCCGACTGGCAGCGAAGAGCGTTGCCTGGCGGTTGGCACAGCAGTTAGGTGAAGAACCGGGGCAAACGATAGGTTATCGGATGCGCTCGGAAACCTGCGTGAGCAATTCAACGACGCTGGAAGTTGTCACCGAAGGTATGTTAACCCGTTTGCTGCAACAGGATGCGGAATTGCAAGGCGTAGCGCTGATTATCCTTGATGAATTCCATGAGCGCAGCGTGCAGGCCGATTTGGCATTGGCGTTGCTGCTTGATGTGCAACAAGGGCTGCGCGACGATTTAAAACTGCTGATTATGTCGGCGACACTCGACAATGCGCGGCTGGCGATGCTGCTGCCGGAAGCCGTCTGCGTGGTTTCCGAAGGTCGCAGCTACCCGGTAGAACGGTGTTATGCACCGCTAAATAGCCAGGAACGTTTAGAAGAGGGCGCTGCACGGCAGGTGCGGCGTCTGCTCAGTGAAGAAGACGGCTCTCTGTTGCTGTTTCTGCCCGGCGTCGCGGAAATTCGCCGCGTGCAGGCGCTGCTGGAAAATAGCGTGTCGAGTGAGACGGATCTCTGCCCTTTATATGGCGCATTGACGCTGGCGGAGCAGCAAAAGGCCATTCTGCCTGCGGGTCCAGGTCGTCGTAAGGTGGTGTTAGCCACCAATATTGCGGAAACCAGTCTGACAATTGAAGGTATCCGGCTGGTGGTGGACTGCGGCCTTGAACGCGTAGCCAGCTTTGATGTAAAAAGCGGCGTCACTCGGTTGGTGACACAGCGCATCAGTCAGGCATCTATGATTCAGCGCGCGGGGCGTGCGGGACGTTTAAGTCCCGGTATTTGCTGGCATTTGTGCTCTCGTGAACAGGCCGAACGTGCGGCAGTACAAAGCGAAGCCGAGATCCTGAATAGTGATTTAAGCAGCGTCTGGCTGGATTTACTACAGTGGGGCTGTACCGATGTGGCGCAGTTAACCTGGCTGGATACGCCGCCAGCACCTGCGCTTTATGCCGCACGTCAACTGCTGCGCCAGCTTGGTATCACTGATGAACATGGGCGGTTGACCGCCGAGGGGCGCAAGATTGCGGCACTCGGCAGCGATGCTCGTTTGGCGACGATGCTGTATGCCGCGTCACAGCAAGGTCCAGATGCGTTGGCTACCGCAGGGTGCCTGGCGGCGATACTTGAAGAGCCACCGCGTAGCGGATCGATCAATCTGGCTGACTGGCTGCATCGCCCATTGCCGCACTGGCTACGGCGGGCAAAGCAGTTAACGCGCCGTTTATCGACGGCTTCGGAACGAATTGACGGCGGAGAAGCCGACTGGCTGCTGGCACAGGCTTTCCCTGACCGTATCGCCCGGCGGCGCAGTCAGGATGGGCGTTACCAACTCGCTAACGGTAGCGGCGCGATGATGTCGGCGGATGACGCGTTGTCAGGCAACGAGTGGCTGCTGGCTCCGGCGCTATTGCAGAATAGTCAGAGTGCAGACGCGCGGATCCTACTGGCGTTGCCGTTGGATATTGAACGGCTGGAACGGCGGTTATCTGGATTAATAAATGAACGTAACGTGGTGCACTGGGACGAAGAAAAGGGTACTCTGCGCGCCAGCCAGCGCGACCAGATAGGTTGTCTGGTTCTGCGAACACGCCCGTTGAATAAGCCTTCCGATGAGGCATTACAGCAGGCGATGCTATTCTGGATTCGGGAGCAGGGGCTTAAAGCATTAAATTGGGATGCCGCAGCGTTGCAGCTACGCGCGCGGCTACAGTGTGCTTGCCAGTGGTTACCTGAGGTTGACTGGCCGCAGGTGGATGACGACACGCTACTGGCAACGCTGGAGATCTGGTTGCAGCCGTCACTGTCTGGCGTGCGCGATTTACGTGCGCTGCACCAGATTAATTTAAGCGATGCCCTGTTGCGGCTGTTGGACTGGTCGCTACGCCAGCGGTTGGATAGTGCGCTGCCCACGCACTACACCGCGCCCGGCGGTAGCCGTTTGCCCATTGCCTATTATGACGATAAGCCACCGGTGCTGTCGGTACGGATGCAGGAAATGTTCGGCGAGCAGCAGAGTCCGCTGCTGGCGGAAGGTCGTGTGGCGCTGGTGTTGGAACTTTTATCACCAGCACAGCGTCCATTACAGATTACGCGGGATTTAGCCGCATTTTGGCAAGGCACTTACCGCGAGGTGCAAAAAGAAATGAAGGGGCGTTACCCCAAACATGTCTGGCCGGACGATCCGGCGAATACGGCTCCGACGAGGCGTACCAAGAAATATCAGAATCACTAATTTCAGACGTTTCCGCTTTCCCAAAAAGGGAGCTGGAAACAGAGTAGGCGGCTTGAGCGCAGAGCTGATAGCCGTGAACAACCTGATGGAGAAGTTATTGTAATGTCTCGGGATGACCGCGAACCTATCGGACGTAAAGGGAAAGCGCCAAAACGTAAGCCTGAACGCAAGCAGGCCATACGACGTCGCAGGGATGACGACTATGATGATGACTATGACGATTATCAGGACGACTATGACGACGATGATGATTACGACGGCGATGATGCCATGACGCGGAAATCGCAAAGAAGACGGCGCTGGCTGGGGCTGGCGATCAAACTGTTCCTGATCTTTGCCGTGGCGATGGCGATTTATGGCGTGTACCTTGACAGCCAGATCCGTAGTCGTATTGAAGGCAAAGTCTGGCAATTGCCTGCTGCCGTCTATGGACGGATGGTTAACCTTGAGCCCGGCATGGCCTATAGCCAGAAAGAGATGATTAGCCTGCTGGAAGGTATGCAATACCGTCAGGTGAGTCGCATTACCCGTCCGGGTGAATTCAGCGTGCGTGGTAACAGCATCGATATGCTACGCCGCCCGTTTGATTTCCCTGATGGAAAAGAAGGGCAGATTCAGGCACGTCTGACGTTTGCCAACGATCGCTTGTCGCAGATCCAGAACCTGGACAACCAGCGTAATTTCGGCTTTTTCCGTCTCGATCCAAAACTGATCACCATGATGCAGTCGCCGAACGGCGAACAGCGTTTGTTCGTGCCGCGTGCTGGTTTCCCCGATCTGTTAGTGGATACGCTGGTTGCGACCGAAGATCGCCATTTTTATGAGCACGATGGCATCAGTTTGTACTCGATTGGTCGTGCGTTTTTAGCGAACATCACCGCCGGACGTGCAGTGCAAGGCGGGAGTACGTTGACGCAGCAGTTAGTGAAGAACCTGTTCCTGACCAACGAACGTTCGCTGTGGCGTAAAGCTAACGAAGCCTATATGGCGCTGATTATGGATTACCGCTACAGCAAGGATCGTATCCTTGAGCTGTATCTTAACGAGGTGTACCTCGGTCAGAGCGGTAACGATCAGATCCGTGGTTTCCCGCTTGCCAGCCTGTATTACTTTGGCCGTCCGGTGAATGAACTGAGTCTCGATCAGCAGGCTCTGCTGGTGGGGATGGTGAAAGGGGCATCGCTGTACAACCCATGGCGTAACCCAGATATTACGTTAGAGCGACGCAATCTGGTGCTGCGCCTGTTGCAGAATCAGCAGGTAATTGATGCCGATCTGTACAACATGCTGAGTGCGCGCCCGCTGGGCGTACAGCCGAAAGGCGGCGTAATCAGTCCTCAGCCCGCGTTTATGCAGATGGTACGTCAGGAGCTACAACAGCGGCTTGGCGACAAGGTTAACGATCTCTCCGGCGTGAAGGTCTTTACCACGCTCGATCCCGTCTCGCAGGATGCGGCGGAAAAAGCAGTGGAAGTGGGCGTGCCAGCACTGCGTGCAGGTCGTAACGTCAGCGATCTGGAAGCGGCAATGGTGATTGTCGATCGTTTCAGTGGCGAAGTCCGCGCGATGGTTGGTGGTGCTCAAACGCAGTATGCCGGGTTTAACCGTGCGCTACAGGCGCGTCGTCCCGTCGGATCGCTGGCGAAGCCGCCGACTTACCTGACGGCATTGAGCCAGCCAGATACTTATCGTTTGAATACCCTGTTGGCGGATGAGCCGCTGTCGCTCAAGCAGCCTAATGGACAATTATGGCAGCCTAAGAACTACGATCGTGAATTCCGTGGCCGCGTCATGTTAGTCGATGCGCTGGCAAATTCGCTGAACGTCCCGACCGTCAATCTGGGGATGGCCGTAGGGCTGGATCAGGTCACGGCAACGTTGAAGCGTTTAGGCATCCCCGAAAACGTAATTCAGCCCGTACCGGCGATGCTGTTGGGGGCGATCAGCCTAACGCCGATGGAAGTGGCGCAGGAATACCAGACGATCGCCAGCGGCGGTAATCGTGCTCCGCTTTCCTCACTGCGTTCGGTGATTGCGGAAGATGGCACGGTGCTGTATCAGAGCTTCCCGCAGGCTGAACGGGCGGTTCCGGCGCAGGCAGCCTATTTGACGCTGTATGGTATGCAACAGGTGGTCGAACGGGGTACATCGCGTTCGCTGGCAGTGAAATTCCCGAATTATCATCTGGCGGCAAAAACCGGTACCACCAATGACCTGCGTGACAGTTGGTTTGCCGGGATTGACGGTAAAGAAGTGGCGATTAGCTGGGTAGGGCGCGATAACAATGGCCCGGCTAAGTTGACCGGCGCGAACGGTGCGCTGACGATCTATCGTCGCTATCTGGAAAACCAAACTCCGTTGCCATTGATGCTGACGCCGCCGGAAGGTATTACGACTATGACGGTGGATGCCAGCGGTAACTTTATCTGTAACGGTAGCAGCGCTGGGCGTGTGTTGCCGGTCTGGACGGATAATCCGCAGGCGCTGTGTCAGGCTAGCCAGCCGCAGCTTTCCGCGCAGCCGGACCAGCAAAACGGTGAAGGCGTCGCTGACTGGATCAAAGAAATGTTTGGTCAATAATCTATCGATGCTTCAACTGGTTGACGTCTCCTAGCCATATTTTTATGCAGCCTGAGAGACGGTTTCGTGCGCTTACAATACGGTTATTTTATGCTACCTCGTAGCACGCGCCCGACACGAGGCGGCTCAAACGCCGCCGCCCCGTGACCCCAGGCTTTCGGCGGAAATTATGCCGCTGACGCGGTACCTTCGTCGGTATCTGGCTTAGCGGACCGCTTGCGACACGTTCCCTACGTGGCGCAAGCTTTCGCCGCGTCCTGCGGCTCATCCGAAGCCAGCTACCTCCTCAGCATAATTTTTACGCCTGACCACGGCAAAAACCGTGAGTCTTCTAGACTTGTGTATAAGGAACAGGATTAATTTGGGGATATTTTTTGTGCCTGCCGTTTTTCGAGAAGGGTCACGTCCTGCCTGATACCGCTTTTCCTTCCATGCTATCGGCTACCAATAGGTAAAAGTCTTGCGATTGGCATTCCGTTGCGCCTATCATGCTGCCTTCATCTATCGTAATCATTATCGTTCTCTTTTGGCTTGGTCGTTATTGGATCTGGTTCGATAGTTACGGGAATAGCGATGCCTGCTTATACCCCTTCCGTCTGTGACATTAAAAATCAAAAGCACTATGCAAAATCAAACTGTACTGCCTGATACCACCTTCAGACTGGACGACGTGAGCTTTTCCGTCGCTGGGCGTATGCTGTTACACCCGTTATCGATCACGTTTCCCGTAGGGAAAGTGTGTGGTCTGATTGGGCACAATGGTTCAGGCAAATCGACATTGCTGAAAATTTTGGGTCGCCATCAGCCCGCCAGCAGCGGTACCGCGCTGTTGGGCGAACAGGCGACCGGAAGTTGGGACAGCAAATTGTTTGCCCGTCAGGTTGCTTATTTACCGCAGCAGCTTCCCGCTGCTGAAGGGATGACCGTGCGTGAGTTGGTTGCTGTAGGGCGCTACCCGTGGCATGGCGCATTAGGCCGTTTCGGCAGCGCCGATCGGGAAAAGGTCGAAGAAGCCATCGCGCTCGTGGGATTAAAGCCATTTGCTAACCGTCTGGTGGATAGCCTGTCCGGCGGTGAACGGCAGCGAGCCTGGTTGGCGATGACGGTGGCACAAGACAGCAACTGCCTGCTGTTGGATGAACCGACTTCCGCACTGGATATTGCGCATCAGGTTGAGGTTCTGGCGCTGATTCAGCGTATGAGCCGCGAACGCGGCATTACCGTCATTGCGGTGTTGCACGATATCAATATGGCTGCCCGCTATTGCGATCATTTGGTGGCACTGCGCGGTGGAAAAATGATTGCACAGGGTGAACCTGTCGCACTAATGCAAGGGGATGTGCTGGAAAATATCTACGGCATTCCCATGGGCATTCTGCCTCATCCGGCTGGTGGCGCACCGGTCAGCTTTGTTTGTTAACTCGGTTTCCCAGCTCATGATGTCTGAACTTTTTTCTTCTCAATCCTCTCCCGACCCGCTGCGCCGTCGTTTACTGACTGCACTGTTGCTGTCTCCACTGGTTTATTCGGCGGCAAGCCGGGGATCAACGTTTCCTGATTTGAATCGTATTGTGGCGCTGGAATGGGGGACGGTGGAACTGCTAATGGCATTGGGGATCACGCCACTTGCGATTGCCGATAAGCGTAATTACAACCTGTGGGTGCAAGAGCCTGCGTTACCTGAGTCGGTGATCGATGTGGGGCTGCGTACCGAGCCTAACCTGGAACTGTTGACGCAGATCCGCCCGTCACTGATTCTTTATGCTGAAGGTTACGGCCCGTCAGCCGCAAAAATGAAGCGCATTTCTCCGATACTGGGCTTTGGCTTTAGCAGTGAACAGGGAAAACCGCTGACGTCAGCACAGGCTTCGGTCATGCGGCTGGCCGAGGCGCTGAATATCAGGGCTGCCGGAGAGCGGCACCTGACCGAACTGGCGCAGTTTCTCCAGCAGGAAAAAATCACGCTTCAACCGTATACCCAGCGGCCTCTGCTGCTCATCACGCTGATCGATAGCCGCCATGTGCTGGTGATTGGTAAGAATAGCCTGTTTCAGGAAGTGATGGACCATATCGGGATAGAGAATGCCTGGCAGGGTGAAACCAGCTTCTGGGGCAGCACGATTGTGGGTATTGAAAGTTTGGCAGACATTGGTGATGCCAACGTACTCTGTTTCGAGCACGGCGATAGCGCGATCAGCGCACAGCTTGATAATAATCCTCTCTGGCAGGCCATGCCATTTGTGCGTCAGCAGCGTGTACAACGTGTGCCTGCCGTCTGGTTGTATGGCGGAACGCTCTCGGCGATGCGCTTCTGCCGTGTATTGAATCAGGCATTGGAGGCGAAAAAACATGCCTAATTCTCTGTCTGTCGCACATAAGCGTGCTGTGCACCCGCTAGTGCTTCCCATTGTTTTAACTGGTTTTCTGCTACTCGTGACCATGGGAATGGGCGGTTACAATTTGCAGCAGCAATTACCGGTATCGCAGTGGTTTCAGGCACTGACACAGCCTGCGTTAGAAGATATGCAGCAACTGCTGTTTCACTACAGTTTGCTGCCGCGCATGGTATTAGCGCCGCTAATTGGCGCGGGGCTGGGACTGTGTGGCGTACTGTTCCAACAGGTCTTGCGCAATCCGCTGGCCGAGCCATCAACGTTGGGGATTGCCACGGGAGCACACTTAGGGATCACCGTCGTAACGCTATGGGCGCTGCCCGGTGGCGCATGGATCCAGCAGGCTGCGGCGATGATCGGGGCGCTGGTGGTTGGCACGCTGGTGTTTGGTGTCGCCTGGGGCAAGCGATTATCACCAGTGACGCTGATACTGGCGGGGCTGGTGCTGAGTTTCTATTGTAGTGCGGTCAACCAGTTACTGGTGCTTTTCCATCATGAGCGGCTTCAGGGGTTGTTCCTGTGGAGTAGCGGCGTGCTGAACCAACAGGACTGGAGCAATGTGCAATTTGTTCTCCCGCGTCTCGTGGTGTGTTTCTGTCTGGCTCTGCTTTTGATTCGCCCGCTAACGTTGCTGGGGTTGGATGACGGCATTGCGCGTAATCTGGGGCTTGGGCTGTCGCTGGCGCGTTTGAGTGCGCTTGGGCTGGGGATTTTTCTGTGTGCCCAATTAGTGAATGCGGCGGGCATTATCGGGTTTATCGGCCTTTTTGCGCCGCTGCTGGCGAAAATGTTGGGCGCACGGCGCTTGCTTCACCGCCTCTTATTCGCACCGCTGCTCGGTGCGCTGCTGCTGAGCGTTGCCGATCAGGGGGTTATCTGGCTGAGCCGCATTTGGTTTGAAGTCCCTACGGGGGCGGCGACAGCGTTGATTGGTGCACCTCTGCTACTGTGGCTGCTGCCCCGTCTGCGTAATAGTACCCAACCCGCGATGGTCGACAGTAACAGCACGCTGACGGCTGAACGCAGCCTGTGGGGAAAGTGGCTGGTGCTTGGTATTGTACTGCTGGGAATGGTGGTTATTACGGCGCTGATGTTGGGAAAAGATGCGGAAGGTTGGCAATGGGGCGGTGGTGATGTACTCGCGCAATTGCTTTCATGGCGTTGGCCTCGGGTTCTGGCGGCGCTAACCGCTGGAGTCATGCTGGCGGTAGCGGGAACGTTAATCCAAAAACTGACGGGCAACCCGATGGGAAGCCCGGAAGTGCTAGGGATTAGCTCTGGCGCATCGTTTGGCGTCATTATTTTACTGTTCTTCATTCCCGGCAATGCGTTTGTGTGGCTGCTTCCCGCCGGTAGTGCGGGGGCGGCGTTGTCGCTGCTGGTTATGGTGATTATCGCCGGACGAGGCGGTTTCTCTACGCAGCGTATGCTGCTGGCGGGGATCGCGTTGAGTATGGCGTTTTCCACCGTGATTGCGCTGCTGTTGGCCAGTGGCGATCCGCGTATGGGGACGGTGTTGACCTGGCTGTCAGGTTCAACCTATGCGGTCGAACCTGTAGACGCGATACGCACGGCGGTGATTGCCGTCTTGCTGCTGTTGATCGTCCCGCTGTGCCAGCGTTGGCTGCGTATTCTGCCGCTGGGTACGACAACGGCCAGATCGCTTGGTGTGGCCGTCACACCAGTCCGCCTGCTGGTCTTATTGCTGGCATCGGTGCTGACCGCGATGGCAACCCTGATGGTCGGGCCGATGAGCTTTGTGGGCCTCATGGCACCGCATATGGCGCGGATGCTGGGTTTTAGCCGTGTGCTGCCGCAAATCGCCAGTTCTGCGCTGATTGGTGGCGCGCTGATGGTGATTGCGGACTGGTGTGGTCGAATGATCCTCTTTCCGGCGCAGATCCCGGCAGGGCTGCTCGCGACGTTTATTGGGGCACCTTACTTTGTATATCTGCTACGCAAGCAGGTGAAATAATGCGAGCGTCGGCGGGAAAGGAAACCCGCCGATACTGTGCGATTAGCTGGAGAGGTTGATGGCTTCGACCAACATCCAGAACGTGGTGAGCACCAGAGAAAGTGCCATGACGCCGTTGAAGGCTTTCAGTTTCCACGGTTCCTGAAGATGTTTACCGATACGATCGCCGAGTAGTGCCCAGACTAAAATACAGGGCAGATTGAGTACCATAAAGGCGACTACCGTGGTGAAAAGGCCGCCGCTGGCGGCATAAAGCAACGCAATGTTGCTGGACATCAGCCAGGCTTTCGGATTCACCGCTTGGAATAGCGTCCCTTGCAGTACGGTCATCGGCTGTACTCGCCCTTGTAACTCCGGTGCTGATGAACGCACGATTTTCCACGATAGCCACAGCAGATAGATGCAGCCCAGCACGGTGAGCGGGAGGCGGATCATGCTCATCCAGCTCAGCAGAAACTCCAATGCCACCCCCATCAGCGCCGTTTGTATCCCACAGCCAACGGAAATGCCCATCATCATCGGCAACGTTCGACGCAGGCCAAAATTGACGCCTGACGTTGCCAGCAGCAGATTATTTGGCCCCGGTGTGATCGACATAACGGTGACGTAGCTGAAAAAAGAAGGGTCAAGCATGGTGTTATCCTGATGATGGGAAAGAACACTATGGTAGGCAGAAAAAAGAAATGGTTACAGATACACAAAATGATTATTGTAATGGGTACAAATTGCATTAATCGTTAACTGTACTCATTGGCTGACGGGGGAACTGTGTCCATCATCGACTCACAAGAAAGTACGCTCTATCAACAGCTAGCGGAAACCTTCGCTATGGCCATTCATCAAGGGACGTTAGCATCGGGAAGCCGTTTGCCTTCTATCCGTCGAGTGGCTGGTTCACATCAGGTGAGTGTGAACACCGTGTTGAATGCCTGGCGTATTCTCGAAGATCGCGGGTTGATCGAAGCACGACCGCAGTCTGGCTACTTTGTTCGAGGGCGTCTGCCGTCGCTAACGGAAAGTAAGCCTCACCGTGCGCAGGTGATTGTGCCGGGCAGTGAAAAGCTGGATCTGATTGATACCGTGTTCGCGGCTCAGACGCACCCCGACTACACCAATATTTCTCTGGCGTGCCCGCAGCATGCCGATTTCTATCCTACCGAGAAGATCAGCCGTATTGCCGCGTCCTTGCTGCGGCGACAGCCTGAATTGATTGGTCGCTATGCGCTGCCGCCGGGCAGTGAACGATTACGGCGCGAAGTGGCACGGCGAGCGATGGATTTGGGTATGACATTGACCCGCGAGGATATAACGATCACTCACGGCTGCATGGAGGCGCTACAGTTGGCGCTACGCACAGTCACACAGCCGGGTGACTGCGTGGGGTTGGAAACGCCAACCTATTTTTATCTCTTTCCCCTGCTCGCCAGTCTAGGATTGAAAACGGTGGAGATCCCGACCGATCCGCAACGCGGACTCGCGCTGGATGCGTTGGAGTTGTTGTTATCAGAACAGCGATTACAGGCGATTATCGCCATGCCGAATGCGCAGAATCCGTTAGGGTGCAGCATGACACTGGCGGATAAAAAGCGGCTGGCAAAGCTGGTCAATGATTATCAAGTGCCGCTTATCGAGGATGGATTATACAGCGAACTTCAGTTTAGCTGGCCGCTGTCGCCGACGGTGAAAGCCTTCGACCGTGAGGGCTGGGTGATTTACTGCTCCAGCTTCACGAAAACGCTGGCGCCTGATTTTCGCATTGGCTGGATGGCGTCGGGTCGTTTTCGGGCAAAGGTGGCGCGATTGAAAGCGGTGTCGTCGATGGCAGAATCGGCGCTGTTATCAGAAACGCTGGCGCAGTTTCTGGAATCGGGTGGCTACGATCATCATCTGCGCACGCTACGCCGCCGCTATGCCGCGCAGATGGATGAGGCGCGTGGGCTGATTGCCCGACATTTTCCTCAAGGTACACGAGCAACGCAGCCGCAGGGCGGGTTTGTCTTCTGGTTGGAATTACCGGGCGGTGTGGATGGGGTTGAGTTATTTCATCGCCTGCTGCAAGAGAAGATTTGCGTCACGCCCGGCGAGCTCTACACGCTGAGCGGTCGCTGTAAGCACGCGCTTCGGCTGTCTTGCTGCTACCCGTTTGATGAACGCTACACCTATGCGCTTAAGCGTGCTGGTGCACTGGCATGTGAAATGAGCGGTATCGGGCCGGGTAGCGCAGAATAGCGTTATGGTGTGCCGTTTCGTCCCCAGGTCAGGTAGCCTGCGCGCGCGCTTAAGCGCTCATAGTAGGCGCGGACGGCAGGGTAGTCGGTATGTTCCAGCGGTGTTTCATACCAGCGGTTTACCGATAGCCCGATAGGAATATCGGCGAGCGTAAATACTTGTCCTGCAACATAGTGGCCAGTCCGCTCCAATTGCTGATTCAAAATGCCCATGGTGCGTGACCAAAGCGCGCAGGATTCTGCCAGTAGCTGCGGCTCCTGATGTGCGGGAGACTGGCGCACCAGCGACATAAAGGCGTAACGCCATGAGGGATTGAGTTCGGTGGCCTGCCAGTCGATCCATTGATCGATCGACGCGCGGCTACGCGGATCTTGCGGGTAGAGCCAACCCCCATCCTTCTCGTTGGCGAGGTAGCGTAAAATCGCGTTCGATTCCCACATGACGAAATCGTCGTCCTGAATAACCGGTATCATGGCATTAGGATTAAGGGCCAAAAATTCCGGTGATTGCGGTGACTTATAGCCATCACCCCAGTCTTCACGCTGAAAGGGGATCGCCAACTCATCACACAGCCACAACACTTTCCGAACGTTGATTGACGACGTGCGTCCTAGAACCTTTAACATGACTTCTCCGCTATTTTCAGGCAAGTAGACTTACTCATAACCAATTTGAGAGGGCTTGTCATTCGCAAACGGGGATCCTGATGAAAAAAGTGGGGGCGGAGGAGTGGCGGTTATTGAGCAGCCATGGCGTCACTCAGTGACGCCATGGTGTACGAGTACGCTTAAAGACGTGAGAAGCAGAGCTGTGCCGCTTCGATGGTGCGTTCGATGTCCTGTGGCGTATGTGCCAGAGACATAAAGCCCGCTTCAAAAGCGGATGGTGCGAGATAAATCCCTTCTTCCAGCATCATATGGAAGAAACGCTTAAAGCGCTCGACGTCGCACTTCATCACATCCTGATAGCAGGTGACGCTGTCGGCATCAGTAAAGAACAAACCGAACATGCCACCCGCCTGATTAACCACCAGCGGAATGTTTTCCGCTTTCGCGGCAGCCAACAGGCCGTCAGCCAGTTGATTGGTCAACGCGGTGAGCTTTTCATGTACACCGGGTTTCGCCACTTCCGTCAAACAGGCAAAACCTGCCGCCATGGCGATGGGGTTGCCGGAGAGCGTACCTGCCTGATAAACCGGACCCGTCGGTGCGAGCGCTTGCATAATTTCACGCTTGCCGCCGAATGCGCCGACGGGCATCCCGCCGCCAATGATTTTCCCCAGACAGGTCAAATCCGGTACTACGCCGTAGTGCGACTGTGCACCTGCCAGTGCAACACGGAAGCCAGTCATCACCTCATCGATGATGAACAGGGCACCAAACTCGTCACACAGGGCGCGCAGGCCGGGAAGGAAATCTGGCAGCGGTGGAACGCAGTTCATGTTGCCCGCAACGGGTTCCACGATAATTGCGGCGATCTCATCAGGGTATTGTTCAAACGCGGCGCGAACGGATGACAGATCGTTATAGACACAGGTCAGCGTGTGGTGGGCGAAATCGGCCGGAACGCCGGGAGAGTTCGGTTGACCCAACGTCAGCGCACCAGAGCCGGCTTTTACCAGCAGGCAGTCGGCGTGACCATGGTAGCAGCCTTCAAATTTGATGATTTTATCGCGGCCCGTGTAACCACGCGCCAGACGGATTGCGCTCATGGTGGCTTCTGTGCCGGAGTTGACCATCCGTACCATATCCATACTGGGCACTAACGAGGTGACCAGACGCGCCATCTGCACTTCCATTTCAGTCGGCGCACCAAAGCTCAGACCGCGTTCTGCGGCAGCAATCACGGCATCACGAATCGCCGGATGGTTGTGGCCCAGCACCATCGGACCCCACGATCCCACGTAATCGATGTACGCTTGCTCGTCAGCGTCGTAGAGATAAGCGCCATCAGCCCGTTCGATGAACAGCGGTGTGCCGCCGACGCCGTTAAAGGCGCGAACCGGTGAGTTCACACCGCCGGGAATAAGTTGCTGTGCCGCAGCATACAGGCTTTCAGATTTGTTCATTACGCGGTCCTGACTGGTCTTAATCGTAAAATGTAGGGGTATTCTAATGAACTGACCGCCGTTATGAAATCGCTGTGCAGGTTTTCACCTGAAAACGTGTGGCATCATACCCACTGAGAGTACTGGCTGGGGGAGAGATGAAGCGGCATAATGCGGCGATTATTTCAACAATCTACCCGTCATACTTCAAGTTGCATGTGCGTTGGCTTCCCTTACTCACCCCAGTCACTTACTTGAGTAGGCTCTTGGGGATGAAATGAGAGACATCCTGTCTCTCACCGGAGGCCAGCCGTTGGCTGGTCAAATTCGTTCCCGACGAATTTGTCGTGCGGTTGCCGCCTTCCTGAAACTCGAATTATTTAGGGTATGGCTGTCAAATCTTGAACGTTTTCTAATCCTGCCGGATAATAAGCGTATGAATATGGGTCTATCACCTGATAAGCCCTGAGTTGGGAGTAAAAATATGAGCGACGATATAGCAGCACTGCCTCTGCAATTTACCGATGCGGCGGCAAGCAAGGTGAAAAACCTGATTGCTGATGAAGAAAACCCTGAGCTGAAACTGCGTGTGTATATCACGGGCGGCGGCTGTAGCGGTTTCCAGTATGGTTTTACCTTTGATGATCAAATCAACGACGGCGATATGACTATTGAGAAGCAGGGCGTTGCGCTGGTGGTTGATCCGATGAGCCTGCAATATCTGGTTGGCGGTGCGGTCGATTATACCGAAGGGCTGGAAGGTTCTCGCTTCATCGTGACGAATCCAAATGCGAAATCTACCTGCGGCTGTGGTTCCTCTTTCAGCGTCTGATCCCGCATTGCGGTTATTCACCGACTAAAAAATAAAAGCCGTGTCTTGTCACCAAGACACGGCTTTTTTACAACAATTAGCCTGTCACCGAGGCGTTAAAAAACGTAGAGAACGTTTTTTACTGTGATTACCATTCGACCGTAATCAGACGTGTTTCCGTACCTTGCGTCGTTTTTGCCGTAGATGTCGAAAGTTTTGCCCGATCGACCTGAATACGTGACTCAGTAATTTTAGGTTGGGGTACAGACGCTACGTTACAGTTCATTTGATATTGACCGGATTGTGGCGTTACGCCACACGACGGTAATATCGTCAATTGAGCATTAATTTGCCCACTCTGGCTCCCTGCATATGCCGTGCTACAGGCCGCCATTAGCAAGCCCGCGTAAAGCAACGCATTTTTCATGTTCTCTGCTACCTGGTGTTAAAAGAACCGATATCGGTTCAAATTTTTTCTGATTTCGTTATGGCGAGCAGTAATCAGCACCTTAGTTGGTATCTATGATTCCACTCTTACGCTCAGATTATCGGCAAATACTGGCGAAATAAAAGCCTGCTAGTGTTACAACTTGTATACTAATGAAGCTATTGTTATCGAGATGATTTCACAGTGTTAATTAACAATCACTTTGCTGACGAAGACGTGGATCTTAATTCTGCTAATTGAGAACAAATTTGCTGTGCTGCCAATAGCAACCGAGGGCCGCTGCGGCTAAACCAGTCTTCATTGACGGTAATCACCGGGGCTGCGAGCTGTGGCTGCCAAAATGCCTGCACGCTAGCAATTTTATCAGGTGTACCACTGACGATAATGGCCTGTGGTTGCCGTCTTAATACCTGTTCACGACTGACCTGCGGCCAGGGCACGGGACTGTCGGCAAAGATATTTTCTGCGCCACATAGTGAAACGATCTGGCTTTGCAGCGTCGCTTTCGAAGAGGTAAACAGCGGTTGAGTGCCGAATTGAATGAATACCCGCAACGGTGCTGTGCGTGCCGCCTTATGTTTCTCACCCGCGTGCTGTAACTCGCCTATTTGCTGCTGAAAATTTGCCGCAGCCCGTTCGGCTTGCTCAGGATGGCGGCTATAAGTTGCCAACTGTCGCAATGACGTTGGAATATCGTCTAACGTTTTCGCATCCAGATAAACGATGGGAATCGAGAAGTTGGCGAGCTGTTCCAGCGGACGCTGCGGGTTACCCTCGCGCCAGGCCAGAATAAGATCAGGCTTGAGTGCGAGGATCCGCTCCAGGTTGATGCCCTGCCAGGAGGCAACCTGTTCCAGCTTTTTCGCTTCCGGCGGGTAATCTGACCAGGCGCTGACCGCAATCATCTGTTCGCCCATTCCAGCCGCGTAGGCCATTTCCGTCGCGTGCGGCGCGAGACTGATCACACGTTGCGGAATAGCATAAGCGGCAGAGCAAAGCAGCAGACCGCTCAGCCAGCAGAGGAGCCTGAAGGTCATCGATTAGCGAGCCGCTAACTTGGCCAGAATCACTTCTACCATGCGCGTTGATTGCTGTGCGGCAACGCTCAGGAATTCATCGAAACTCAGGTGTGAGGCTTTATCTGCCACATCAGAAATCGCGCGAACCACCACAAACGGTACGGCAAACTGATGGCAGACATGGGCGATCGCGGTGGCTTCCATTTCCACGGCAATTGCCTTTGGGAAAGTGGTGCGGATACGGGCTAACGGCTCTGCGCCGTTAATGAAGGCGTCGCCGCTGACAACCAGACCGCGCACGGCATTCAGTTGTAAATCGGTAATCGCTTCCTGCGCCAGCGCGATGAGTTTTTCATCAGCAGGGAAAGCGGCAGGGCAGCCCGCCATCTGGCCGGGTTCATAGCCAAAGGCCGTGACGTCGGCATCGTGGTAACGGACTTCGTCAGAAACGACGATATCGCCGACATTCAGTGTGGGAGCCAGTCCGCCTGCGGAACCGGTGTTAATCACCACGTCTGGCTTGCTGTATTCCAGCAGCAGCGTGGTGCCGAGTGCAGCGGAGACTTTACCGATACCAGATTTCAGCAGTGCGACTTCTACGCCGTTGATGTGTCCGGTGTAGATTTCGCAACCCGCACGCTGGAAGGTTTGACGGTTTTCAATCCGATCGCGCAGCAGCGTTACTTCTTGTTCCATCGCACCAATAATACCGACTTTCATAAGGTTCCCCGTAAATTCTGTTATAAATGGAAGGTGTATACCTAATGCTGGTCACTGAAGCCCCATCCCTGTATCTCGATCGTTAAATGACCAGCATTAGGTATATATCGCGGGCGTTAGTCTATCATGGCTAGCAGGGGGAGATGGAGTGTCCATCATTGTGCTGTAGCGTAATGACAGGGAGAACCGTATGTCTGATATCGATTTTGCCAAAAAAATGAGCTTTCAACGGCATTTCAGTCGACCTAAAACGGCTGAGAGTGAATATGCGATTGTGCGTCAGTTTGAAAGCGATCGCGGTCGGATTATTAACTCCGCTGCCATTCGCCGCTTACAGCAAAAAACCCAGGTCTTTCCGCTGGAACGTAACGCGGCGGTCCGTTCCCGTCTCACCCACTCGATGGAAGTTCAGCAGGTTGGCCGTTATATCGCCAAAGAGATTTTGCACCGCCTGCAAACCGACGACCGACTGGCATCGCTCGGGCTGACTGACAGGCAAACGCCGTTTGAAAGCCTGGTTGAAATGGCATGCCTGATGCACGACATCGGTAATCCGCCGTTTGGCCATTTTGGCGAATCGGCGATTAATCAATGGTTCAGAAAATTGCTGGATAGCCACTATCTGGACAGTGAATCCCCGGAACGCGTCGATGATTGTAACGTTCCTGTGCTGCGGATGCGGCAGGATGGGTTGGACGATCTACGTGGGCAGATCCGGCAAGATCTCAGCCATTTTGAAGGTAATGCGCAGGCGATCCGTCTGGTGCATACGTTGCTGAAGCTCAATCTGACCTACGGGCAAGTGGCCTGTATTCTGAAATATACCCGCCCTGCGTATTGGCGCGGTGAGCTTCCCGCTGATTACGATTATTTGATGAAGAAACCGGGCTACTATCTGTCAGAGGAAGCCTTTGTCGTCAGGCTGCGTGAAGAGCTGGATATGGGCGAATTTCATCGCCACCCGCTGAGCTACATTATGGAAGCGGCCGATGATGTGTCCTACTGTATCGCGGATTTAGAAGATGCTGTTGAGAAAGAGATTCTCACGATCGAAGAACTTTACGATCGTCTACGCGAGAATTGGGGGGCAGGCGCAGAGAAAGACATCTTCGCTAAAACGATTGAACGCGCTTACAAGGAGCGCGAGCGTTTTCAGTGGCGCAGTCACGATGACCAGTTCTTCATGAATCTCCGTGTTTACACCGTGGGGCAGATGGTCCCGCATGCCGCGCTGCGTTTTATCGACAATCTGCCGGCGGTCTATGCCGGCTCGTTCAATCAGGCCTTGCTTGAGGACGACAGCCCGCAGAATCGTCTGTTAGGCATCTTTAAACATGTCGCCTTAAAGCATGTTTTTAACCATCATGAGGTTGAGCAACTGGAGCTACAGGGTGACCGTGTGATCCGCGGCCTGCTGGATATTTATAGCCCGCTGCTTGAGATGCCCTATCTGGATTTCAGTCAGCTTGTCCGCGAGGATACCCACAGGCGTTATCCGATCGAAACGCGGCTTTATCACAAGCTATCCAGCAAGCATTGTCTGGCCTATCGTGAAGCCGTCACTGAATTGGAAGGGTTACCAGAAAACGAGCAGATCATTCGTGAATATTATTATCGGGCCCGCCTGATTCAGGATTACATCAGCGGTATGACGGACTTATACGCCTACGATGAATATCGCAAGCTGATGGCAGCGGATTAGCGGTGAACAGGCTGCAATGGAAATCGTGGGTTTTGTAAAGCCGTTCAATATTTCCTTACGCTTCACGATCTTCCCCTCGGGAACCTTGTTGGTCCATATTTATCTCATACAGCACGACCACTGAGTGTACCCGGTGTCGGGTACACGGGCCGTAAGACTCGCGTGTTGATTACTATGAGATAGACTCCTATGAAAAGAAAATCACTGGTCCTGAGTGCGCTGGCGTTAAGTCTGGCGATGGCGATGGGTTCCACTGCGGCGAATGCGGCTGAATCAGCGGCATCTGCTGCGGCATCGGGTCAATTACCCAGCCTGGCTCCTATGTTGGAAAATGTTATGCCGTCCGTCGTGAGCATCTATGTGGAAGGGCATACCACCAATCAGGGTAAAGAAAATAATGTAGGCAAAGAAAATATTCCGCCGCAGCTCCAGCCGTTTTTTGGTGAAAACTCACCTTTCTGTCAGGAAGGGTCGCCATTCCAGTCGTCGCCGATGTGTCAGAGAGACGGTGACGACGATGATGATGGTCAACCGCAACCGAAGCAGGAAAACTTCCAGGCGCTGGGCGCGGGCGTCGTGATTAATGCGGAAAAAGGCTACGTGGTGACCAACAGCCATGTGGTGGATAACGCCGATAAGATTCAGATTCGGCTCAGCGACGGCCGCAAGTATGACGGCAAAGTGCTAGGCAAAGATCCGCGTTCAGATATCGCACTGGTACAGTTGAAAGACTTTAAAAATCTGACGGCGATTAAGATCGCAGATTCCGATCAGTTGCGGGTCGGTGATTACACGGTAGCGATTGGTAACCCGTATGGTCTGGGAGAAACGGCGACATCGGGCATCGTGTCCGCGCTGGGGCGTAGCGGCTTGAATATTGAAAACTACGAGAACTTTATTCAGACCGATGCGGCGATCAACCGCGGAAATTCCGGCGGTGCGCTGGTGAACCTGAATGGTGAACTGATTGGGCTGAATACCGCGATCCTTGCCCCAGGTGGCGGTAATATCGGGATTGGCTTCGCTATTCCTAGCAATATGGTGAAAAGCGTTGTCGCACAGATTATCGAATTTGGTGAAGTGAAACGCGGTGAGTTGGGCATTACCGGAACAGAACTGAACTCCGAACTGGCACAGGCGATGAAGGTTGATGCGCAGCGCGGTGCGTTTGTGAGTCAAGTGCGGCCGAAATCGGCGGCAGATGTGGCAGGCATCAAGGCTGGCGATGTGATCGTCACGCTGAATGGTAAAGCGGTGAGCAGCTTCTCCGCGTTGCGTGCTCAGGTCGGTTCGTTGCCGGTGGGCAGCAAAGTGGCGCTGGGGCTGCTGCGTGAGGGTAAACCGCTGACCGTCGAGGTGACGCTGCAACAAAGCAATCAGGCTCAGGTGGCTTCCGGTAATCTCTATTCCGGTATTGAAGGTGCGGAGTTGAGCAATACTCAGGTGGATGGCGAAAAAGGCGTTAAAGTGGATAACGTCAAACCCGGTTCTGCTGCGGCTAAAATCGGCCTGAAGAAGGATGACATCATTCTCGGTGTTAACCAGCAGGCGGTACAGAATATTGGTGAGCTGCGCAAAATCCTGGACAGCAAACCAGCGGTATTAGCCTTGAATGTACGCCGCGGCGACAGCTCGATTTATCTTCTGGCTCAATAATCGAGTTGTTCAACGTGTAAATAAGTAATTTCCTTTTAAGACAATACATTACGTTGATTGTCTGGCTGGGCGCTCAGGTGCCCAGCTATTTCTCTTTTCCCCATGAAAGCGCTTTTGTGAGTTCCCCCACAGATTTAACCTAATTCCCGTTTCTTTGTTAATTTGCACAATGTGTGGCGCACCGCGTGGCGGTATGCTGGTGCAATTGTCAATGTTCCTCTCAGAGGTAAAAATGGCGTCGTATCATCTCAATGCCAAGATGGCACAGGATATTGTCGCGCGAACGATGCAGATCATTGATAGTAATATCAACGTGATGGATGCTCGCGGTAAGATTATCGGCAGTGGCGATCAGGAACGATTGGGGGAATTGCACGAAGGGGCGCTGTTGGCGCTCTCGCAAGGACGGGTTGTCGATATTGATGATGCCGTAGCTCGCCATTTGCACGGCGTGCGTCCGGGTATCAATTTACCCTTGCGCATCGACGGTGAGATTGTTGGTGTTATCGGCCTGACCGGGAATCCCAGCCAACTGCGACAATACGGCGAACTTGTCTGTATGACAGCGGAAATGATGCTGGAACAGGCGAGGCTGCTGCATATGCTGGCACAGGACAGTCGTCTGCGCGAAGAGCTAGTGTTGAATCTGGTCCGCACCGACGATCTGTCTCCCGCTCTCATGGAGTGGGCGCAGCGTTTAGGCATCGATCTGAATAAGCCCCGTGTTGCTGCGGTTATCGAAGTGGACAGCGGACAGCTTGGCGTAGACTCTGCTATGGCAGAGCTACAGCAGTTGCAGACGCTGCTGACTACGCCGGAGCGTGACAACCTAATCGCGATTGTCTCTCTAACGGAAATGGTAGTACTAAAACCGGCGCTGAACAGCCACGGGCGCTGGGATGCAGAAGAGCATCGGCGCCGTGTGGACACGCTGATGTCGCGCATGGCAGAAAGTAGCCGACTGCGGGTGCGGCTGGCGTTGGGGAACTATTTTTCTGGCCCCGGCAGTATCGCGCGTTCTTATCGCACGGCGCGAACGACAATGAGTGTAGGTAAACAGCGTATGCCCGCTCAACGCTGTTATTACTATCAGGATTTGATGTTGCCCGTGCTGCTGGATAGCCTGCGCGGCGGTTGGCAGGCAAACGAACTGGTACGCCCGCTTTCTAAGCTCAAGGCGATGGACGGTAATGGTTTGCTGCGGCGAACGCTGGGTGCCTGGTTCCGTAATAATGTTCAACCCGGTGCGACGGCAAAAGCGCTGTTTATCCACCGTAATACGCTGGAGTATCGTCTTAATCGTATCTCTGAACTGACGGGATTAGATCTGGGGAATTTCGACGACCGCCTGCTGCTGTACGTTGCTTTACAACTGGATGAAGAAGAGTAGGGCAGAAAGACACCTCGTTTTACGCCCACTGTGATTCAAGCTTACCTTGCACCGTATTCACCTGATGCCGCACGGCATCAGGGTTACCTCATATCCCGTCGTAAAATATTACCGCTGCAACAAAATTGCTTAGACTGAAAACTATTACATAATCATTAACAATATAACGCGATAGCATAAATTATCGCGAAACAATATTTTTGCCCCTTCCTTATATCCACTATTGTCACTTCCATGTTGTCAGCCTGATATACCCGTCCTACTTCAAGCGGCATATACGCGGTTCAAAACGATAATGTCTTGTCCTGCAAATCGAATTATTTAAGTTATTAATCAGTCACATCCGTCATGATTTTATCTGATACTTTCGAGCATTAGGGAGTGATAAGAATGTCAATACGTCGTCTGGGGTTATCTGTTGCTACGGCAGCATTGTTGTTTTCCGGTGTGGCCTCGGCGGCTACCGAATTATTAAACGTGTCTTACGATCCGACGCGTGAACTGTATCAGCAATACAATGCGGCGTTTATTAAGCATTGGAAAGCAACCACGGGTGAAGATATTTCCATCAAAAACTCGCACGGTGGTTCTGGCAAGCAGGCACGTTCGGTCATCGACGGTTTGCAGGCTGATGTGGTGACATTGGCGCTGGCGGGCGACATTGATGCATTAAACCTGAACCAACCGCTGATCGATCCTAAATGGCAGGCGCGTTTGCCTGACAACAGTACCCCTTACACCTCCACCATCGTTTTCCTGGTGCGCAAAGGTAACCCGAAGCAAATCAAAGACTGGAACGATCTGGTGAAGCCGGGTGTTGAAGTGATCACGCCAAACCCGAAAACCTCCGGCGGCGCACGTTGGAACTTCCTGGCTGCATGGGCTTATGCCAAAGCGCAACCGGGCGGCAATGATGAAACCGCACTGAAATTTGTCACTGAACTGTATCGCCATGCTCCTGTACTGGATACCGGTGCGCGTGGGGCAACGATTAGCTTTGTACAACGTCAGTTAGGCGACGTGCTACTGGCGTGGGAAAACGAGGCTTATCTGTCTCTGAATGAGCAGGGTGGCGATCAGCTTGAGATCGTCACACCGTCACTGTCGATTCTGGCCGAACCGCCGGTTGCCGTCGTTGATAAAGTGGTGGAGCGCAAAGGGACACAGAAACAGGCTGAAGCTTATCTGCAATACCTCTATAGCGATGAAGCGCAGCGTATCATCGGTAAAAATTTCTACCGCCCACGTAATGCCAAGATTGCCGAAGAGTTTAAAGATCAGTTTGCACCGGTGAATCTGGTCACGATCGATAAAGATTTCGGCGGCTGGAAAGCGGCACAGGACAAATTCTTTAACGATGGCGGCGTGTTCGACAAAATCTTTAAAGAGATCAATAAGTAAATTTATAACGTTTGACGGATCGAGGCCGCTATTACCGTAGCGGCTTTTTTCAGGTTACAGAGGCAGGGAAACTGCCGCCTGAAGCGCTCTGTCAGGTAGCGCGTGTCGGCAAGCAGTTGTTGGCTGGGTAGTGAGTATGAAAATTAAAGGCACGGTATGTCACAGCGTTCTTCCTCAGTGATTCCCGGTTTCGGGCTAACGTTAGGGTTTAGCCTGAGCTATTTAGGATTAGTTGTCCTCATCCCATTGGCAGGGATGTTTTTATATGCAAGCCAATTAACGTTCGGCCAGTTTTGGGAGCTGATCACCAGCCGTCAGGTGCTTTTTTCTCTGCGGCTTTCGTTTGGTACTGCATTGGCTGCCGCTTTTATTAACGGTATTCTCGGGACGCTGCTGGCGTGGGTACTGGTACGTTATACCTTCCCCGGCCGTAAAGTGATCGATGCCATGATCGACATGCCCTTCGCCCTGCCAACCGCAGTGGCGGGGATTGCTCTGACGGCGCTGTATGCACCAAATGGCCTGATTGGTTCGTTATTTCCATTCAAAATTGCCTACACCGGCATCGGCATCACGCTGGCGCTCATTTTTGTCACGCTGCCTTTCGTGGTCAGAACGCTACAGCCGGTGTTGGCCGATATTCCCAAAGAAGTGGAAGAAGCCGCCGCCTGCCTTGGTGCGCGTCCGCTTCAGGTTTTCCGCCATGTATTACTTCCCGCACTGTTACCGGCATGGCTGACGGGCTTTGCTCTAGCCTTTGCCCGCGGCGTGGGGGAATACGGTTCGGTGGTGTTTATTGCGGGAAACATTCCGTTTAAAACCGAAATTCTGCCGCTGCTGATCGTCTCTAAGCTCGATCAGTATGACTACAAGGGAGCAACTGGGATCGGCGTATTCATGCTGTTGGTTTCTTTCATTATGCTGCTGCTGATTAACGTGTTGCAGCGCCGCATTCAACCGAAACTATAAGGGCTGGTCGTCATGGAACAGGTTATTTCCTCTCAGGCCAGCGCGGCTAAAAGAAAAAAACAGCCCGCAGCCTATTACATTCTGGTTTCACTGGCGTGGGTCGTCTTTTTCCTGATTCTGGTACTGCCGCTGATGATGGTGGTGACTCAGGGGCTGGATAAAGGCGTTGGCGCATTTTGGGACGCGATTAGCGAACCGGATGCGATCTCCGCGCTTAAGCTGACGTTACTCGCAACCGTCATTTCCGTGCCGTTAAACGTCGTGTTCGGGCTGGCGACGGCGTGGTGTGTGACGAAATTTGAATTTCGTGGCAAGAGTTTTCTGCTGGCGCTGATCGATTTGCCCTTCTCCGTTTCACCCGTTGTTGCGGGGCTGGTGTATGTGCTGCTGTTTGGGGCGCAAAGCAAAATCCATCCCTTCCTGCTCGAACACAATCTGGAAATTGTCTACGCCGTACCGGGCATCGTACTGGCGACGATTTTCGTCACACTGCCTTATGTTGCCCGTGAGCTGATTCCTCTAATGGAAGAACAGGGTTCGCAGGAAGAAGAAGCGGCACGATTGTTGGGGGCGAATGGCTGGCAAATGTTCTGGCACATTACGCTGCCGAATGTGAAATGGGCGCTGATTTACGGCGTGGTGCTGTGTACTGCACGTGCGATGGGAGAATTTGGCGCGGTTTCCGTCATTTCCGGCCATATTCGTGGCCTGACTAACACGCTACCGCTGCATATCGAAATTCTTTATAACGAGTACAACATTGTTGCTGCCTTCAGCGTGGCGATTCTGCTGCTGCTGATGTCGCTGGTGGTGCTGTTACTGCGCCAATGGAGTGAAGGTCGGTTGACGAAGCAAATACAGAAACAACAGGAGTTGGCCAAAAATGAGCATTGAGATCCGCAATATTAATAAACAATTTGGCCAGTTTCGGGCGCTGAACGAGATTAATTTGTCGATCCACAGCGGCGAGCTGGTGGCGCTGCTGGGGCCATCAGGCTGCGGTAAGACGACGCTGCTGCGTATTATCGCCGGGCTGGAGCAGCCGGATAGCGGTAGCATCATTTTCCACGGTCAGGACGTGTCCGTTCACGATGTACGTAAGCGTAACGTCGGGTTTGTCTTCCAGCACTATGCGCTGTTTCGCCACATGACGGTGTTCGATAACGTCGCGTTTGGGCTGCGAATGAAGCCGAAGAATATCCGCCCGTCGAAGAGTGAGATCGAAAAGAAAGTGCATGAATTGCTGAATCTGGTGCAGTTGGACTGGCTGGGGGATCGCTACCCTGAACAGCTTTCTGGCGGCCAGCGTCAGCGTATTGCGCTGGCACGTGCGTTGATCGTCGAGCCGAGCATTCTGCTGCTGGATGAACCCTTTGGCGCGCTGGATGCCAAGGTGCGTAAGGAGCTACGCCGCTGGCTGTCTCAGTTGCATGAAGATATCGATCTGACATCGGTATTTGTGACACACGATCAGGAAGAGGCGATGGAAGTCGCCGACCGTATCGTGTTGATGAACAAAGGCGTGATTGAACAAATCGGTACACCGGCAGAGGTGTATAACAACCCAGCCAGCGAATTTGTTTACCATTTCCTTGGCGACAGCAACCGCTTGAAAGTGGCGCAAACGGAAGAAACCATTCTGTTCCGTCCGCATGAAGTGTCGCTATCCGTTCAGGCACAGGATGGCTATCAGGCGGTGACCGTGCGTGATATTCGCCCGCTTGGTGCTTTGACGCGTCTGTCGCTGAAGCTGGGCGAACAGTCGGAACTGATTGAAGCCGAAGTTGCAAAAGACGATGTGAGCCTCGAAGGGTTGCAGAAAGGTGACGTGATTCAGTTTAAGCCCAAGCGCTATAACCACGATTGGGAAATCTGATCGGTAAGCCATAGAAATAAAAAACCCGCGAAATTCGCGGGTTTTTTGCGTTTACGGTTAATGCTTTCGGTTGAAAGAATTAACGATAAGCAGGGTTAGAGGCTACAGAGTAACGACCACTGCCCACCAGCATAATAATGAGGCCAGCAAAGAAATAGAGCGCTTCGACTTCCAGCGCCCATGCACCCACGTTGGTCAGGGTAAAGAATTTACCCGTGCCCACCATCAGCGTAGCCACTACCAGCGTCAATGCGGCGATCAGGCCAGAAATACGGGTAAACACGCCCAAAATAATCAGAATTGGCGCAACGACTTCACCCACATAAACGCCATAAGCGATAAAACCTGGCAGGCCTGCGCCTTGCAGCATTTCTACGATCCAGCCTACGCCGTGCTCAACTTTTGCTACGCCGTGAAACAGCAGCAGAATACCCACGGTTAAACGCAGTAAAAGTTTTCCTGCATCGGGATGATCGGTTAAACGCGTGAACCACTGATTCAACTGAGAAATCATACTAGACAACCTCATGAGTAAGCGAAAAGTGCTATTTGGTATAAGGCGGCAGTGTCGTCGATTTAGCGCCTGAATAGAAAACAAATAAATTTGATATTTTCTGTCAAAAAATTAGGTGAAGCGTGTCAACGCGAATAAGCATAGCACCGTAATTAGGGCGGCCTAATGATGGATGAGAATAACGCAATAACAATATGTTATGAGAAGGGGCAGTGACCTGAGCGGCCAACGGTCAGAAAATGAATGGTATAAAGGAATATTTTTAACAAAGAACACGGTTGGGGCTTATCACGGATGCGGTAGGCCCCTTTTCATAACATATCTATGCTTCGCCAAGCAGCGCTTTTTTTGCTGCGCTGAGAAAGTCATCCGACAAGGCATCACCAGCCGTTGCGCGCGCTAACGTTAATGCGCCGGATAATAGGGCAAATTGCGCCAGCGCATGCAGTCTACGTTGTTCTTTGTCTTCTATCGTAGAGAGGGATTCCAGCCTGTCCAGCATTGCCCTGACGCCGCTGAGATAAACTTCACGTACCGGCTTGTCTTCACTTTCTCTGGCGATGTCGCTGGCTAACGCGGTGATCGCACAGCCATCTTTGGCACCGTCACGATGGGTGGGGGAAAGATAGTGCTCCACCATCGTTCGTAGGTTATGTTGATCGGCGTGTTGGCTTATTTCCTGCCAGCGAGAACCGGAATCTTCAAGTGCTTTACGGCTGGCGATAGCGGCGAGCTCATCTTTAGAAGCAAAATGACCATAAAAGCCACCGTGGGTTAATCCAGCCGCGGCCATCAAGTCGTTCACGCTGACGCCGTTCAGGCCCCGTTCACGAAAGAGCTGTGAGGAAACCTGGATAATTTCCTCTCGATTACGCTCCATCTGCTGTTTTGATACACGGGCCATTCTGTTCTCCTTTTTCTGTCAGGCACCATCTTAGGGTATGAAAAAGCCAGACTCAATAGATGATGCCTTTCATCAATAGCCAGATCAGGCGCGTGGTGGATACGGCGTAATGATATTAGCGCTGTTGCCTCCCTGAGCCCGAGGTAATGTACCCGCGATCTGATCGTGCGGCGTTCCCAGTGAAATCGCACTGACGTCATCCAGTCGCGTAACTTGATCTTCACTTAGCGTCACATCTAAGGCGAGTAGCGTATCGTCCAACTGTGCCAGCGTGCGGGAACCTAAAATAGGGATCAGGCTGGTGCTGGCGCGAGCGGATTTATGCCGCAACCAGGCGATGGCGATCTGTATTGGCATGACGTTTAAATCGTTTGCAACGCGAAATACCTCATCCAACAAGGTTGTGTCTTGCTCGGTGTGTACTAATCTTCCACCGAAGCCGATCAGTCGGCCTTCTTTGCTTTGCCGGTATTTGCCCGTCAGCAGACCGCCACCTAACGGAGACCAAAGCGTTGCTGCCAGCCCCATAGCTTCTGCCATCGGTAGCAGTTCTCGCTCTGCGGTGCGCTGCACCAGACTGTATTCCACCTGAATACCGGCAATTCGCGACCAGCCGCGCAGTTCCGCGATGGTGCTCGCTCGGGCAATGCGCCAGGCTGGGAAATTAGAGAAGCCCGCATACTGGATTTTCCCTGCCCGAATGAGATCGTCGAAAGCGCGAACAATCTCTTCCAACGGAGTTAATTGGTCATCAAAGTGTGCCCACAGCACATCGATACGATCGGTTTTCAGTCTTTTCAGGCTGTTTTCTACCGATGAGATCATGTTCTTACGGCTATTGCCAGTTTGGGAAATTCCGGCATCCGGCATGGCACTTAGGGTGTATTTCGTCGCCACGACAAAATGATCGCGATCTGTGGCAATGAATTCTCCGACCATTTGCTCAGATTGGCCCAACTGGTAAGCATCCGCCGTATCGATGAAGTTGCCGCCAGCGTTGGCATAACGATCAAACACCTGTTTAGCCTGTTCTTTTTCAGAACCATAGCCCCAGCCGGTGCCAAAGTTTCCTGTTCCGAGAGCCAGCTCAGAGACGCGTAAACCTGTATTCCGTCCAAACGTCGTGTATTTCATACCGTTCACCTTACATTTAAATGTTGATTGACATTTATTATATATGTCATACATCATCTATAAGTGCAAGCAGGGTGACATTCTCTTTACGGAAGGCCACGCTAATGAGGGTTGCTTAACTGCATGAATTGCGTTTTTAATCAATGTGCAACGTCACTATGGCGTTAAACCTTAAAAGGAAATATCCATGTCTGACGATATTCTGTTTAGTCCCTTCACGGTGAAAGGGTTAACCCTTCCCAATCGCATCGTTATGGCACCCATGACGCGGAGTATGGCAGAAGAGGGGATTCCCGGTCCGGCGAATGCGGAATATTACCGACGCCGTGCCGAAGGCAGCGTAGGACTGATTCTAACGGAGGGAACCGTTGTCGATCGTCCCGCTTCGCGCAATATGCCAGGGATTCCGTTTTTCCATGGCGAGGCGGCGCTGGCAGGCTGGGATGCGGTGGCTAAAGCGGTTCATGCCGCTGGTGGTCGTATTGGTCCACAAATTTGGCACACGGGATCAACGCACGGTCGCGGCTGGGAACCGGGTGCTCCTGTTGAGAGCCCTTCTGGGCTGGTTGGGCCCGATGAGCCTCGCGGTGTGGTGATGACGGAAGAAGCTATCGCGGATACCGTGGCGGCTTTCGCCCGTGCGGCAGCCGATGCCAAACGTTTGGGGTTTGACACGCTGGAGCTGCATGGCGCACATGGCTACCTGATCGATCAATTTTTCTGGCCGGGTACGAATAAGCGTTCAGATGTCTTCGGTGGAGCAACGATCCGTGAGCGTTCCCACTTTGCCGCAGAGGTTATCCGCGCGGTCCGCGCCGCTGTTGGTGAGGATTTTCCGCTGATCCTGCGCGTGAGCCAGTGGAAACAGCAAGATTACAGCGCACGGCTTGCCACCTCACCGCAGGAGATGACGGACTGGCTGGCACCGCTGGTTGAGGCGGGTGTGGATGTTCTCCACTGTTCTCAGCGCCGTTTCTGGGAACCGGAGTTCCCTGAGATTGATGGGGCCGAAGGGTTGAATTTCGCCGGTTGGGCGAAGAAGCTGACCGGTGCGGCGACAATCAGCGTTGGCTCGGTAGGGCTGAGTTCGGATTTCTTTGCTGCGTTTGGTGGCGAGGGTTCCGGTACGGCAGCGCTGGACAACCTGTATGCCCGTATGGAGCGAGAAGAATTTGATTTGATCGCGGTCGGCCGGGTACTGCTCTCTGACGCACAATGGGTACAAAAAGTACGAGCTGGGCAGACCGATAAATTACGCGGCTTTGATGCAGCGGATTTAGCCGTACTGGCGTGACCTTCAGGTGCCGTGGCGAATTAAGGCTGTGGCAGCATGACAATATATTTTTCTGCCGATATCGGATTGTGCCATGTCGGCTTTATTTTCTCATTATATATGTCATTCATCATTTAAAATTCAAGAATTTAACAGATAAGGCACTTTTTATGGCGTCAGATAAAGTTGTCGCGCTGGTTACTGGCGCATCATCGGGGATTGGGGAGGCTATCGCGGAGCAACTGGCACTTGCGGGTTATACCGTATACGGAACCAGCAGACGAGGTGCATCATTAGGGAATAAGCGGTTTGAAATGCTGTCTTTGGATGTGACCAGCGATAAGTCAGTTAAAGAGGCTGTGGGTGAACTCGTTCGGCGGGAGGGGCGTATCGATCTGTTAGTGAACAATGCTGGTTTTGGGTTGAGTCCCGCAGGAGCGGAGGAAAGCTCGCTTGAGCAGGCTCAGGCAATCCTTGATACCAATTTTTTGGGGGTTGTTCGGATGATTCAGGCTGTCGTACCTCACATGCGTCAGCAAAGGGCTGGTCGTATCATCAATATCAGTTCTATTCTGGGCGTCGTGCCGATGCCTTATACCGCGCTTTATGTTGCCAGCAAGCATGCGGTAGAAGGCTACTCGGAAGCGCTGGATCACGAATTGCGCCCTCGTGGTATCCGAGTTTCTGTCATTGAACCTGCATATACGAAGACGCAGTTTGAAGCGAATAATGTGCAGCCGGATGCGATGTTGGATGAATATGCGTTTGTACGGCGCGAATTAGGCAAAGTGTTGAAGCAGGCGATGGAAAATGCAGACAACCCAATTGTCGTAGCTAAGGTTGTGCTGAAAGCGGCCCAAGCGAAGCACCCAAAAATCCGCTACACGGCTGGTGCGGCGGCGGCTCGTCTGACCTTATTGCGTCGCTTTGCGCCGAGTATGCTGGATTCTGGTATCCGAAAGAATCTTCAGCTTGACGTAAATGACAGATAGCAAAAAGGCGCCTTTAGGGCGCCTTTTTACATTGGTGGGTCGTGCAGGATGACTCGCCCTTCGGGTCAACGCTAGCGCGTTGCTGTCTCGCTTCGCTCGGCTCGAACCTGAGCGCAGGTTCTCACCTACACGACACGTGCAATATATAACATTGGATGGATTTACTTCAGGAAGGGTTCACTTTGCGGAAGTGGTGGGTCGTGCAGGATGACTCGGCCTTTGGCCTCGCCCCTTCGGGGTCAACGCTAGCGCGTTGCTGTCTCGCTTCGCTCGGCTCGAACCTGAGCGCAGGTTCTCACCCACACGACACGTGCAATATATAACATTGGATGGATTTACTTCAGGAAGGATTCACTTTGCGGAAGTGGTGGGTCGTGCAGGATTCGAACCTGCGACCAATTGATTAAAAGTCAACTGCTCTACCGACTGAGCTAACGACCCGCAGAAGTGGTGGGTGATGACGGGATCGAACCGCCGACCCCCTCCTTGTAAGGGAGGTGCTCTCCCAGCTGAGCTAATCACCCACTTCTGAACTACGTTTACTTCGATACTTACTTCAACTTCTAATAAGAAGACCAGCTGGTAGAGATTGGTGGGTGATGACGGGATCGAACCGCCGACCCCCTCCTTGTAAGGGAGGTGCTCTCCCAGCTGAGCTAATCACCCAATCTCAAATCTTCTTACTCTACACAGCGAGCTACTCTTACTTAAAATCAGTAAAGAGTGGTGGGTGATGACGGGATCGAACCGCCGACCCCCTCCTTGTAAGGGAGGTGCTCTCCCAGCTGAGCTAATCACCCCCGCTGTGTGGAGTCGCATTATAGGGATCCTTGAATATGAGTCAACGCTTTTTAAAACTAAAATGATTGTTCGTTGCAAAATTAGGCAAGGCGTCGTATTTATCGTCATTGGCGCCGCATCCTTGTGCAATTCAGTCAGCTATCTTGTTCCGTCAACCACAATAAAAGCGCGTGCGACATGTTACGGCGTTGAGGAATCGAAGCAGAGTGATAGAATGTTGCCCACTTTTGTTCTCTGAGCTTATGTCGGTCTATGCCGACAGCCGTTGCGTAATAAGGCTGTAATCCCAAATGAAAATCAAAACCCGTTTCGCCCCTAGCCCTACTGGCTATCTTCACGTCGGTGGCGCTCGTACCGCACTGTACTCTTGGCTGTTTGCCCGTCATCAGGACGGTGAGTTTGTACTGCGTATTGAAGATACCGATCTGGAGCGTTCAACTCAGGACGCAATTGATGCCATTATGGATGGTATGAACTGGCTGAGCCTGAACTGGGATGAAGGCCCGTACTACCAGACTAAACGCTTTGACCGTTACAACGCCGTTATTGACCAGATGCTGGAAAACGGTACGGCATATAAGTGTTACTGTTCGAAAGAGCGTCTGGAAGCGCTGCGTGAGCAGCAGATGGAAAAGGGTGATAAGCCACGCTACGACGGCTGCTGCCGTGGTTCTCACGAGCACCATGCTGATAATGAACCGCACGTTGTCCGTTTCCTTAACCCGCAGGCAGGCTCAGTCATCTTTAATGACCGTATTCGCGGGCCGATCGAATTCAGCAATCAGGAACTCGACGATCTGATCATCCGCCGTACTGACGGTTCACCAACCTACAACTTCTGTGTCGTTATCGATGACTGGGATATGGAAATTACGCACGTTATTCGTGGTGAAGACCATATTAACAACACGCCGCGTCAGATTAATATCCTGAAAGCGCTGGGTGCACCAGTGCCAGAGTATGCGCATGTGTCGATGATTCTGGGTGATGACGGTAAGAAATTGTCCAAACGTCACGGCGCTGTCGGTGTGATGCAATATCGCGATGACGGCTACCTGCCGGAGGCACTGCTGAACTATCTGGTGCGTTTAGGCTGGTCATCTGGCGATCAGGAAATCTTCTCTATCGATGAGATGAAGTCTCTGTTCTCATTGGATGCCGTTAATAAATCGGCGAGCGCCTTCAATACTGAGAAGCTGCAGTGGCTGAACCATCACTATATTAACCATCTGCCAGCAGAATACGTGGCGACACATTTGTCATGGCATATTGAGCAGGCTGGAATTGATACGCGCACCGGCCCGCAGTTGAGCGAACTGATCGGTTTGCTGGGAGAGCGTTGTAAGACCTTGAAAGAAATGGCGGACTCTTGCCGTTATTTCTATGAAGATTTTGCTGAGTTTGATGCAGATGCTGCGAAGAAACATCTGCGTCCAGTTGCGCGTCAGCCGCTTGAGCTGGTACGTGAAAAACTGGCAGCGATTACTAGCTGGACGGCAGAGAATATCCACCACGCCATTCAGGGTACGGCGGACGAGTTGGGTCAGGGCATGGGCAAAGTCGGTATGCCGCTGCGCGTTGCGGTAACGGGCGCAGGCCAGTCTCCAGGCGTTGACGTTACCGTGCACGCTGTTGGTCAACAGCGTTCGCTGGCGCGCATTGATAAAGCGTTGGCGTTTATCGCGGAGCGTGAAGCCCAGCAGTAATCGTTATAGTGCTATATAGAACAGACCCCGGCAAAATGTCGGGGTTTTTTATGACATCGAATAATGATTATTGACCAGCGATAGCGACCGCTTTGCCGATAGCATCAGGGATCACGTCGCCATGTCCTTTTCCTGGGAACAGAATAAAGTCGGCTTTTGTGCCTTGCTCATTGAGCCGGTCAGCTAGCGTTTTTGCTCTTTCCACCATTTTTCTCTGGCTGAGCCGTTCTGCCCGCTTTTCATCAACGGGTTTACCCGCCTGTGTTTTGGCTGGCTCATCTTCATTTGCCCCTGCCGTGACGGTAATTGACTGCGGCGGTGTAGCGAGCAGCGGCATTCTTGCCGGAATCGCAACGCCATTTCCCCACCAGATAGATGGGCTTGCGGCAACATAACGCTGGAAAGATTCGGTGTGGTTAAAAAGCGTATAGAGCGTAAACAGACCGCCGAAAGAGTGTCCGGCCAGCGTTTGTTTTTGCTTATTCACGGCGTAGTTCGCTTCAACCCAGGGTTTTACCGTGGATTGCAGGAATTGATAAAACGCCTCAGCTTCGCCGCCTGCGGCAAAATCTGGGTCGGTGAGTGTGGTTGGTGGCGTGTAGTCTCGCGTTCTGGCGGGAATATCGTAAGGCTTATCGATCGGATAACCGATAGCGACAATCAGCGGTGCCGCGCCATTTTTCGCGTTATAGCTATTTACGGCAACGGGAAACTGGGCATTGCCGTCCAGCATGTACAGCACCGGATAGCCGCCTTCTGGTGCGGGTTGACGGGGAAGCGCGATGAAAAGTCGATAGGAATGTTGTGCGCCGCTTTGCATCTCAACGTGCCTGATCTCAAATTGAGCTTTTGCTTGTTCGGTAATATCAGGAGTAGTCGGCTCAGCCCGAACGGGCAATATGCCAGATGTTGATACCATCAGAGAAAATACAATCATAGGAAAATAGCGCATGTGCTGGGTGCTTAATAGAAGACAAAAGCGTAACGTAGAGCGATGATAATAAATCGCGTTATCGTTGGCAGCTTTTATTGTGCTTATGATGATATGACACCGAAATTGCCGCCTTTTTTTTCTTACCTTTGGCGTCTTTTTCAGCGGTTGATCGGATAACCGGATTTAGCCGTTGACACTGCTAATCGGGTTTCATATTATGCGACGCGTTCGCACAGTACTTGCCTTTACGGTAATGCTGTAAGATACGGGGCTATAGCTCAGCTGGGAGAGCGCTTGCATGGCATGCAAGAGGTCAGCGGTTCGATCCCGCTTAGCTCCACCAAACACTCCCTCTGTTTGGTTAGTTATCACGAACATTCCACACGTTGTGGGGCTATAGCTCAGCTGGGAGAGCGCTTGCATGGCATGCAAGAGGTCAGCGGTTCGATCCCGCTTAGCTCCACCAAATCATCGCGTTATTTCCTAGTCATTTCTTTTTCTCGACTTATCCGCATTCAATCAACGTTTTTCATTTGCTTAATACACGTGTAAGTAGCTTCTTGTTAACGATTTTTTATAAACGGTTCTTTGTAAAGGGTAGTCGGTTGCTCCCATTGTTTGAAAACAACCAAACCGTTACCGCTTAGGCCTCTTCCGGAAGCCTTGGCGTCCAGTCTATTGGCGATAATCCTTGCTGTTCCAGAAGCTGATTGGCCTGCGAAAAATGCTTACAGCCCAGAAATCCACGGTGTGCAGACAGTGGGGAAGGGTGCGGCGATTTCAGAATATGGTGGCGCTGTTGGTCAATGATGTTGCCTTTTTTCTGTGCATGCGAGCCCCACAAGAGAAAGACCAAACCTTCCCGCTGTTCATTTAATGCAGCAATGACGCGATCAGTAAAAGTTTCCCAGCCCAGATTGGCATGTGAGTGCGCTTGCCCAGCTTCAACCGTTAATACCGTGTTTAGCAGTAAAACGCCTTGCTCCGCCCAGCTTTGCAGAAAACCGTGCCGTGGAATTTCAAATCCAGGGATGTCGTTCGCCAGTTCTTTATAAATGTTACCCAAAGAAGGTGGGGCGGGGACGCCCGGACGTACAGAAAATGACAGCCCGTGTGCCTGATTTGGGCCGTGATAAGGATCTTGCCCCAGAATGACGATTTTGACTTGATTCAGTTCGGTAAAGCGGAACGCGTTAAAAACATCCTTCTGCGGGGGATAAATCGTCTTACCAGCAGCCCGTTCTTTCCCTACGAATTCAAGGGTGTTGATGAAGTAAGGCTGCTGCTTTTCTTGTGCCAGCACGTCATGCCAAGTGAGAGAGGTCGCCATCATGCACTCTTTTTTACAGGTTAAATGGTGTTGTAGGTAGCTTACCGATCTATCGTGCCGAGGTAAAACCGTAACCGCAATTGTCGGGATGAAAGGGTCTTTTATTGAAAAAAAATTGAAAATTTACAAAAATATTTGCAATTCGGTGTGTTGGTAAAATTGATATAAAACAATATATTGCCAGTGCGCTACTAGGTTGATGGGTTTTAAAATTGATTTAAGTCAAGGATGTCTGGTTATCAGACTGGTATATAAGAGAACAGAGATACATAGTTTTATACGATCGTTATGAAATCTGGCAGTTTTTTTGCCGATAGCGATTTTTACTAAGCTAGTTTTTAACGATGTCGGTTTTTAACTAAGACAATAACACGCCGTTTTACGGAGGCAATTATGGTTACTGGTATTCAAATCACCAAGGCTAACGACAGCGCTCTGATCAATTCCTTCTGGTTGCTGGATGAAGAGAAATCACAGGCGCGTTGCGTATGTGCTAAATCGGGTTATAGCGAAGACCAAATCGTTCCAGTGAGCGATCTGGGTCAAATCGAGTATCGTGAAATTCCGTTGGAAATCAAACCTGAAGTGCGTGTGGAAGGTGGTCAACACCTGAACGTCAACGTTCTGCGCCGTGAGACGCTGGAAGATGCCGTTAAGCACCCGGAAAACTATCCGCAACTGACTATCCGCGTATCTGGCTACGCTGTTCGTTTCAACTCACTGACGCCGGAACAACAGCGCGACGTTATCGCTCGTACTTTTACCGCGAGCCTGTAAGCTGTTACTCAAGCATTAACAGAAAGGGAGCCGAAGCTCCCTTTTTTATATCTATATAAAATATCGACAGTTTTATTCAGCAGACGGTTCGTCAGTTTTCTTTGTTGGCTGGCGACGCTTACCGACATTTTTACTGTCGCGATCGCGAACCTTCACTTTAACTTTTTCTTTTTCCTTCTCTTTTTTCTCTTTCCGCTTAGCGAGCACTTTTTTCGACGGTTTGCCCGTGGTTTTGGCGCTTGGCGCTTTGGTCTCTGGGCGAAGTTCCTCAATGACGCGCGGTTTTAGCGGCTCATTCAGGTAGCGGCTGATTTTTCCCAGCAGCAGGTGATCGTGCGCTTCAACGAAAGAGATGGCACAGCCTTTGCGACCCGCGCGGCCGGTGCGGCCGATACGGTGAAGGTAAGTATCTGCTGTACGCGGCAAGTCGAAGTTAAATACGTGGCTGACATCGTTAATATCAATACCACGCGCGGCGATATCTGTTGCTACCAGCACGTTAACCCGGCCATCGCTCATGCGTTTGATCGCCTCATTACGCTTAGCTTGCACCATTTCGCCTTCGAGATAGCATGAGTTAATGCCAGCTTCATGCAGCCAGGATACCAGCTCATGCACCCGCTCACGCTTGCGTACAAAGATGATTGAGCGTGTCACATCTGGCTGTTTTAACTGATTGCAGAGCAGGGCCGTTTTGTGTTTGAGATCGTCGGCGCGGTAATACCATTGCAGAATTTTTTTACGTTCCCGACGCGATGGGTCGGATTCGATTTCAACTGGTTCGTTGAGCAGACGCTCGGCGAAATCCTTGATCGCGTCCCCTTCCAGCGTCGCAGAAAACAGCAGCGTTTGCTTGCGCCAGCGGGTTTCTCCGGCGATGTGTTCAATATCCTGGGCGAAGCCCATATCCAGCATTCTGTCCGCTTCATCCAGAATCAGTGTTTCTACCGCGCGGCAATCGAAGTTTTCTTCTTTGATGTATTGCAGCAAACGGCCAGTCGTCGCGACGACGACGTCCTGATTCTCACTGAACACTTCTGCGTGGTTCATATATGCCACGCCGCCAGTGATTGTGGCGATATCCAGATGCGTATGCGCCGCAAATGCACGCGCCTGATCGGCAACCTGCATAGCGAGCTCACGAGTTGGCGTGAGGATCAGAATACGAGGTGGACCTGATTTTTTACGAGGAAAATCGATAAGATGCTGCAAAACCGGCAGCAGATAGGCGGCGGTTTTACCTGTTCCTGTTGGCGCGGAGCCCAGTACGTCGCGGCCTTCCATCGCCGGAGGGATTGCCTCGGCTTGAATCGCAGTCGGACGTTCATAACCCATATCGCGCAGGGCGTCTAACAGGCTTTCATCAAGATCGAGCTCGGAAAAATTGGTTACAGTCATGGTCTACCTCTATTTGGGGCGCCGATTATAGACGGATTGGCCGATTTCTTCACCTGTTTAAGCAGACATCGGCACTTTTCCTGCACGGATGTTTCACCTATGCTACTGCGGTTTGCGTTTGGAATCTTATTTTCATGAGTCATCAGGCTGATAATAAACTGACATTGCGTCGGGATGGATTCACCTTCAAGCAATTTTTTGTAGCGCACGATCGCTGTGCAATGAAGGTTGGAACCGATGGTATTTTGCTGGGGGCCTGGGCGCCCGTGTCCTCAGACATGCGAATTCTGGATATCGGCAGCGGTTCCGGTCTCCTCGCGCTGATGCTGGCGCAGCGTTCTGAACAGCATGTTCAGATTGATGCCGTCGAACTGGATAGCGCGGCCAGTCAGCAGGCAAAAGAAAATATTGCAGCCTCTCCATGGGCTGACAGAATAACGGTTTATGCTGAAGATATCGTGGGTTTCACCGCGACGCGAAGTACTGATTATTCGTTGATTATAAGTAATCCGCCTTATTTTCCGCCGGGGATCGCGTGTGGTTCAGCTCAGCGTGAACAGGCGCGCTACACCACCTTGTTAACCCATGACGTGCTATTGTGCTGTGCTCATCAGTTGCTGATGCCTGAAGGGCTTTTTTGCGTGGTGCTACCCGTTCAGGTTGCGGAGCACTTTATTCCTCTGGCGCAGCAACATAATTGGCATGTCCAGCAGCAGCTTTGCGTATCTGAACAGGAAGAGAGACCTGTGCACCGCGTTTTGCTGACGCTGTCTCGTCAGGAAAGGGGATGTGTGAATTCCTCATTGGTAATCCGTGATGCAGAAAGGCGTTATTCGATGGACTTTCAGCAACTGACAAAAGATTTTTATCTTTTCATGTAGGTGGCAGACGCTTTGTCGCCGCGTCTGCCTTTTCTGAGTGAACTATGGTTTTTGTGAACCACGATTTTTATGAATTATGGCACCAGAATCGTTGGTGTCGGTGCCTCGAACTGTTCTGGATAGTCCAGTGTATAATGCAGCCCGCGACTTTCTTTCCTTTCCAACGCACAGCGGACGATGAGTTCGGCAACCTGCACCAGATTACGTAGCTCCAGCAAATTGTTGGAAATACGGAAGTGAGAGTAGTACTCATTGATTTCCTGCTGGAGCAGATGGATGCGGCGTTGTGCGCGTTCTAATCTCTTAGTGGTGCGCACGATCCCAACGTAATCCCACATAAACAAACGCAGCTCGTGCCAGTTATGCTGGATCACCACCTGTTCGTCGGAGTTGTCGACCTGACTTTCATCCCAATCCGGCAATTTTTTCACCGCTTTGATTTGCGGTAAGCGCTGCAAAATATCTTCGGCGGCTGACCAGCCATAAACCAGACATTCCAGCAGTGAATTAGATGCCATGCGGTTTGCGCCGTGCAATCCGGTATAGCTGACTTCGCCAATCGCATACAGGCCGTCAAGGTCGGTACGCCCATGTTGGTCGACCATCACGCCACCACAGGTATAGTGCGCTGCCGGTACGATCGGTATCGCTTCACGGGTCAGATCGATGCCGAGAGAGTGTAGTTTTTCATCGATGGTGGGGAAGTGCTGTTTGATGAACGCTTCGGGTTTGTGGCTGATGTCCAGATACATGCAGTCTGCACCAAGCCGTTTCATCTCATGGTCAATGGCTCTGGCGACCACATCGCGCGGAGCCAACTCGCCTCTGGCATCGAAATCGGGCATAAAACGTGTGCCGTCTGGGCGTTTAAGGTACGCACCTTCACCGCGTAATGCTTCCGTCAGCAGGAAGTTTCGCGCCTGTGGATGGAACAGACAGGTTGGGTGAAACTGATTGAATTCCAGGTTTGCTACGCGACAACCCGCACGCCACGCCATGGCGATACCGTCGCCGGAAGAAATATCGGGATTCGTGGTGTATTGATAAACTTTGGATGCGCCACCGGTTGCTAAAACGACCGTTTTCGCCCGGCAGGATTCTACGCGTTCCCGCTCACGGTTCCATATATAAGCACCAATAATGCGGCGAGTACCAGGCAAACCTAGCTTATTGGAGGTAATTAAGTCGACGGCGTTGCAGCGTTCCATAATCCGAATATTCGGATGAGATAACGCTTTTTGCACCAACGTATTTTCTACTTCTTTTCCGGTTGCATCCGCAGCGTGTAGGATTCGGCGGTGGCTATGGCCACCTTCGCGCGTGAGATGATAACGTTCTTCGCCGCTGGTGCTGGTTTCGGTATCAAATAGCACGCCTTGTTCAATCAGCCATTGCACGCAGTGTTTGGCATTGCTGGCGATGAATTCAACGGCTTCCCGTTCACACAGGCCATCGCCAGCGATCAGGGTATCTTCGATATGAGAATCAATGGTGTCGGCTTCATCGAAAACAGCGGCGATGCCACCCTGAGCATAAAACGTCGCGCCTTCGTTAAGCGGGCCCTTGCTTAATACCGTCACGTTGGCCTGCGAAGCCAGACGCAGCGCCAGTGAAAGCCCGGCAGCGCCGCTGCCAATGATTAAAACATCACAGACGTATTCAGTGGTCGTTTGCATGGTTGTGTCGTGGATGCAAAAAGAAGAGGAAATCCGATGTTAGCACCCAATGGTCGATTGCCGTATCGGTTTTTCGTCCCTTCGCTACGCTATAAAGGATAAGCGAATGGCACAACATGGTGAATCGTGCGAATACCCCGGATTTATCGTATCATCCAGGGAAGAGCGTAGAAGTCTCAGATGAAGACCGTGTATTCAGATAAAGACAATGTGTGATGAAGAGAATGCGTCATGATACGCATCGCAAAGACGAGTTGCGGCGCTAAGTAAAAGAAAAATGATGGCCCGGAACTTTATTGAATGTCTTGGTTCTAATGAGGAGCTTGCTCTAAATATGGCTTATATATCTGGCAGTACTATTTTATGTGTGGAGAACGGTTTGAGTAGAGATTACCTCGGATGAGCGAGCAACTGGCAGATCAGGTTCTGGTCGAGCGAGTCCAAAAGGGCGATCAAAAATCGTTTAACTTGTTGGTCGTTCGTTATCAGCATAAGGTAGCGAGCCTGGTATCGCGGTATGTTCCACAAGGGGACGTGCCGGACGTGGTACAGGAATCGTTTATTAAAGCATATCGCGCGTTAGAATCATTCCGCGGCGATAGTGCGTTTTACACATGGTTGTATCGTATTGCCGTGAATACGGCCAAGAATTATCTGGTAGCTCAGGGCCGCCGTCCGCCTTCTAGCGACATTGATGCCAATGACGCGGAAAACTATGAAAATGCGGGTGCGCTGAAAGAAATATCGAACCCTGAGAATTTAATGTTGTCAGAAGAACTGCGAAGCATAGTTTTCCGAACTATCGAGTCTTTACCGGAAGATTTACGTTTAGCGATTACGCTGCGTGAGTTGGACGGTTTAAGCTACGAAGAGATTGCCGTGATTATGGATTGTCCCGTCGGCACGGTTCGTTCTCGTATTTTCCGGGCGCGGGAAGCTATTGATAATAAAGTACAACCGCTTATTCAGCGCTAGCGAGCGTTTCTAGCTATCCGCATGACTAATGATGGATTTGACAAGGTAAGGGTGTCGGTATGCAGAAAGAGAAACTTTCCGCTTTAATGGATGGCGAAGCCGTAGATTCCGAGCTGTTGGGCGCACTGTCACGGGATGACGCGTTGCAGCAAAGTTGGCAAAGTTATCATCTAATTCGTGATGCGTTACGTGGTGATGTGAGTGAAAACGTGATTCACTTGGACATTGCTTCTCGTGTTGCCGCTGCAATCGAAAAAGAGCCTGTTCGTCTAGTTCCACAAGCGCAGCCTGAATCTCAGCCACAACCTGTCGAGTGGATGAAGATGCCGTTCTGGCACAAAATCCGCCCGTGGGGCAGCCAACTGACGCAAGTCGGTGTTGCTGCCTGCGTCTCTTTAGCCGTGATTGTCGGTGTACAAAATTATCAGCAAGGTAATGCGCCCGAACATGTTGTGGAATCCGGCGTATTCAGTACCTTACCCGCTATGGGTACGGCTTCCCCTGTGAGTCTGGGCGTGCCGTCAGAGAATATTGCTCCTCACAGCGGGCAACAGAAATCTGATATGCAGCGTAACCGCCTTAACGCTATTTTGCAGGACTACGAATTACAGCGTCGGTTGCATGCAGAGCATGCTCTGCCACAGGACGATCAGCAAGCGGCCATTCAGGTTCCCGGTACTCAATCATTAGGAACACAGCCTCGGTAATGAAGCATGCCTGGTCCGCCGCCTGTTTTCTGATTGGCAGCCTGTTTTATTCTACGTTCGCTCCGGCTCAAAATGTTGAGCCGGGCGCGCTGCTGCAGCAGATGAATGGCGCAGTTCGTTCTCTGAATTACGAAATTTCATTTATCAACATCACCCCGCAAGGATTCGAGTCGGTACGGTATCGTCATGCCGTGGTCAACAATCATTCCTTGGCGCAACTGCTATTTATGGATGGCCCGCGGCGCGAAATTGTGCAGCGTGGCAATGAGGTCAGCTACTTCGATCCCGGTTTTGAGCCATTTACACTCGCCAGCGATCATATCGTCGACTCTCTCCCTTCCCTCGTCTTTGCCGATTTCCAGAAGTTATCGCCCTATTATGATTTTGTTCCCGCAGATGGGCGGGTGCGTATTGCCGATCGTCTGGCACTGGGCGTTCGCGTTATTTCACGCGATGGCACACGCTACAGTTATACCGTGTGGATTGATGCAGAATCTAAACTTCCATTGCGTATCGATTTACAGGATCGTAATGGTGACAAGCGGTTGGAACAATTCTTAACAACATCGCTAATTGTTGATGATGATGTGGTGAGCGTAATGCGTCCGCTAGAAGGGATCACATTGCCTTCTGTTCTACCCGCGCCTGCCGCAGAAAAAGGCGATTTTTCTTGGGAGCCAGAATGGTTGCCTACAGGAATGAAAGCGCTTTCGCATAGCAAAAAAATCTTGCCCGGATCATCTCTTCCGATGGAAACACGCCTGTACAGCGATGGTCTGTTTAGTTTTTCGATTAATATTAACCCGTCTTCTGACATGAGTGAGGAGCAGTCACTGCTCACCGGTCGACGCTCTATTTACACTGTCATGCGGGGCAATCACGAGATTACCGTTGTCGGTGATATTCCGCCCTCTACGGCTAAGCGCGTGGCTGAAAGTATTGTTCTGAAGGTGCAACCATGATCAAAGAGTGGGCAACGGTTGTGTCATGGCAGGATGGAATCGCAGAACTGCGGTGTGAGCCAAGCGCGGGGTGTGGTAGTTGTAAATCTCGCTCGTCGTGTGGAACTGGCCTATTAAGTCAGCTTGGGCTTTCCGCCGAAAATACGCTGTATGTCCCTTACGATCGTCCTTTGGATGTCGGACAAAAAGTGGAATTGGGTATTTCCGAGGGGCGGTTGCTGCTTTCTGCCGCTCTGGTTTACTTTGTTCCGTTGGTTGGATTGCTGTTCGGGGCTGTGATATTCCAAACGTTATTCAGCACCGATCTGGCTGCGGTTATCGGCGCATTGTTGGGGGGCTGTTTGGCGTTTATCGGCGTTAAACGCTGGGCAAAGCGATTAGGTAAAAATAAGCGTTATGAGCCTGTTATCCTGCAAATCGCGCTACCTGGAACGCTGTTACAAAATTGACCTGTGCGCCTGAGCATAAACGGCGTGCGGTGCTGAAGCCGCGTGCACTATTTTGTTATCGTTCGACACGATATTTGCCACGTAATGACACTTTACTTCCTGCTTTCCTCTCGTTGTTCTGCTATTCCAAACAAAACCGTCATAATCAAGGGGAATGCGCCGGACATGACTAGGTTTTCACGCTTCCCGCATGTAGAATGCTGCGATTCAGGTGGAATAACATCGCTGCTGTTTTCACCTATGCGCATGCCCATCGGCAAGAATTTCAGGAATATCAAGGTAGAAAAATTTTTATAATGAAGCATATACGAAATTTCTCCATTATTGCCCATATCGACCACGGTAAATCGACGTTATCTGACCGTATCATCCAGATTTGCGGCGGTTTAACCGAGCGTGAAATGGCTGCGCAGGTTCTGGATTCCATGGATCTGGAACGTGAACGCGGAATAACGATTAAAGCGCAAAGCGTAACGCTGGATTATAAAGCGCAGGACGGTCAAACCTACCAGTTAAACTTCATTGATACGCCTGGGCACGTTGACTTCTCTTATGAGGTTTCTCGTTCGCTCGCTGCTTGTGAAGGCGCGCTGCTTGTTGTTGATGCCGGGCAGGGTGTTGAAGCCCAAACGCTGGCTAACTGCTACACCGCGTTGGATATGAATCTGGAAGTGGTGCCGGTTCTGAATAAGATCGACCTGCCTGCCGCTGATCCTGATCGCGTTGCTCAAGAAATTGAAGACATTGTTGGCATCGATGCCACTGATGCCGTGCGCTGCTCGGCAAAAACAGGGGTTGGCGTGCCGGATGTTCTGGATCGTCTGGTGCGTGATATTCCGCCGCCGGAAGGCAGTTCTGATGCCCCGTTGCAGGCGTTGATTATCGACTCCTGGTTTGATAACTACCTTGGCGTTGTGTCGCTGGTACGTATCAAAAACGGCACGATGCGTAAAGGCGACAAAATTAAGGTAATGAGTACGGGTCAGGTGTATAACGCTGACCGTCTCGGCATTTTTACACCGAAGCAGATCGACCGCGATGTATTGAACTGCGGCGAAGTAGGCTGGCTGGTGTGTGCCATCAAGGATATTTTGGGTGCGCCTGTCGGGGATACCCTGACGCTAGCGCGTCAGCCGGCTGAAAAAGCATTACCGGGCTTCAAGAAAGTCAAACCGCAGGTCTATGCCGGTCTGTTCCCGATCAGTTCCGATGACTATGAAGCATTCCGTGATGCATTAGGTAAGCTGAGCCTCAATGATGCCTCGTTGTTCTATGAGCCGGAAAGTTCTACCGCGCTTGGTTTTGGTTTCCGCTGTGGCTTCCTGGGTCTGCTGCATATGGAGATCATTCAGGAACGTCTGGAGCGTGAGTACGATCTGGAACTGATTACCACGGCACCGACGGTAGTATATGAAGTAGAAACGACGGCGAAAGAAACCATTTATGTCGATAGCCCGTCTAAACTGCCGCCGTTGAACAATATTCAGGAACTGCGCGAGCCGATTGCCGAGTGCCACATGCTGATGCCACAGGAATATTTGGGCAATGTGATTACGCTTTGTATTGAGAAGCGCGGTGTGCAGACGAACATGGTGTATCACGGCAATCAGGTTGCGTTGACCTATGAAATCCCGATGGCCGAAGTGGTGCTCGATTTCTTTGATCGCCTGAAATCAACCTCGCGTGGTTATGCATCGTTGGATTACGGCTTCAAACGTTTCCAGACATCAGATATGGTGCGTGTTGATGTCTTAATCAACAATGAACGTGTCGATGCATTGGCCCTGATTACTCACCGTGATAATTCACAATACCGAGGCCGTGAGTTCGTCGAAAAGATGAAAGAACTCATTCCGCGTCAGCAGTTTGATATTGCGATTCAGGCCGCGATTGGTAACCACATTATTGCGCGCTCGACGGTTAAGCAATTGCGTAAAAACGTACTGGCCAAATGTTATGGTGGCGACGTCAGCCGTAAGAAGAAATTGTTGCAGAAACAAAAAGACGGTAAGAAACGTATGAAGCAGGTCGGTAACGTCGAGCTGCCGCAAGAAGCGTTTCTGGCAATTCTGCACGTCGGCAAAGACAGTAAATAAATTCTGAGGAGTTGGCATGGCCAATATGTTTGCCGTAATTCTGGCATTGGTGACGCTGGTCACGGGGATTGTCTGGTGTTTGGAACGCTTTGTCTGGGCACCTGCTCGCCGGAAAAAATTTGCTGCTATGAGCGGTGCCGATCTGGCAGATAGTGCTATTTCATCGAAAGCCATTCAACAACCTGGGTGGATTGAGACGATAGCGTCCGTTTTCCCGGTAGTGGCTTTGGTACTGGTCGTGCGCTCCTTCATTTATGAGCCGTTTCAAATTCCATCCGGTTCGATGATGCCAACGCTGTTGATCGGCGATTTTATTCTGGTGGAGAAATTTGCCTATGGCATTAAAGAACCCTTCACGCAGAAAACGTTGATCGAAACGGGGCATCCGAAGCGTGGCGACGTGGTGGTATTTAAATATCCGTCCGATCCCAGAGTGGATTTCATCAAGCGCGTGGTTGGCGTGCCGGGCGATCGCGTCAGCTATAACCCGATAACCAAGCAGGTAACGATTCGTCCATCCTGTCAGGGGCAGCAGGCGTGTGATACGGCACTGGCGGTCACATACAGTAATGTGCAGCCTAGCGATTTTGTGCAGACTTTCAACCAGCCTGGAGGGGGATCGCGTGGCGGTTTTTACTCGGTGCCGGCTAATGACAACAGCGTGGAAGGTGTCCGCATGGGCGCGCGCAAAGAGTCATTAGGCAATGTCACGCATAATATTCTGTTAGTACCGGGCCAGCAGGATCAGCTCGGTGGTTATTACCAGCAATCGCAGCAGCAGCTTGCGACGTGGGTTGTCCCTACTGGGCATTACTTCATGATGGGTGATAACCGAGACAACAGTCTGGATAGTCGCTATTGGGGCTTTGTGCCGGAGAGAAATCTGGTCGGTAAAGCTACCGCTATCTGGATGAGTTTTGAGAAACAGGAAGGTGAATGGCCTACCGGTGTTCGTTTGAGTCGCATCGGCGGTATTCATTAATCAAAGTAAGCATTAACCAAAACAAGATACAGGCAGCATTCTGATGCTGTCCGTTGTAGAATATTTTCCGAAACGTTTTTTTGAAAGAACGGGCCCTAAATAATGCGAATTGCAGGACAAAACGTTGCCATTTACACCGCTAACGTACATGCAATGCGAAGTATGATGGGCTGAAAGGCAGGCTCCCTTATGGGAGCCAATGCAAACGAAACAGTTTTGACCGAATTGGTAAGCAGGGCTGTTCCGTATGCTGCTGTTTTTGACGCATCGTTGATCTATTGGTAACACATGAATCCCATCCTGATAAATCGTTTACAAAGAAAGCTGGGCTATACTTTTCAGCAGTACGAGCTTTTGTTACAGGCGTTGACACATCGCAGTGCCAGCAGCAAACACAATGAAAGACTCGAATTCCTGGGTGACTCCATCCTGAGTTTTGTGATCGCTAATGCGCTGTATCATCGTTTTCCCAAGGTTGATGAGGGAGACATGAGCCGGATGCGAGCCACTCTGGTGCGGGGTAATACTCTGGCAGAAATCGCGCGCGAATTCGAACTGGGAGAGTGCTTACGCCTAGGCCCCGGTGAGTTAAAAAGCGGTGGTTTCCGTCGCGAATCGATATTGGCTGATACAGTCGAAGCGCTGATCGGTGGCATTTTCCTCGACAGTGACATTCTGAATATCGAACGTTTGATCTTAAATTGGTATCAAACGCGCTTGGATGAAATCAGTCCCGGCGATAAGCAAAAAGATCCGAAAACGCGGCTGCAGGAATTTCTGCAAGGGCGTCACTTACCTTTGCCAACCTATCTGGTGGTACAGGTTCGTGGGGAAGCACACGATCAGGAATTTACTATCCACTGTCAGGTGAGTGGCTTTAGTGAGTCGGTCATTGGTACTGGATCGAGTCGTCGTAAAGCCGAACAGGCTGCGGCTGAACAAGCGTTGAAAAAACTGGGGCTTGAATGAGCGAAATACAGACACACTGCGGTTTTGTCGCGATTGTTGGTCGACCAAACGTCGGAAAATCGACGTTATTGAATCAATTACTGGGGCAGAAGATCTCTATTACGTCACGTAAGCCCCAGACGACGCGGCACCGCATTATGGGTATTCATACTGAAGGGCCTTATCAGGCGATTTATGTGGATACGCCGGGGCTGCATATTGAAGAAAAACGAGCGATTAACCGCCTGATGAACCGTGCGGCTAGCAGTTCGATTGGTGACGTTGAGCTGATCATTTTCGTTGTTGAAGGTACACACTGGAACGACGACGATGACATGGTGTTGAATAAGCTGCGCGATCAGAAACTTCCCGTGCTGTTGGCGATCAATAAAGTCGATAACGTCACGGATAAGACTAAGCTGCTGCCGCATATCCAGTTCCTCAGCCAGCAGATGGACTTCCTTGACGTTGTCCCTATCTCTGCGGAGAAGGGTACGAATGTCGATACGATTGCCAGTATTGTGCGTAAGCACTTACCGCAGGCAACACACCACTTCCCGGAAGATTACATCACCGATCGTTCACAGCGTTTCATGGCATCGGAAATTATCCGTGAGAAACTGATGCGTTTCCTAGGTGAAGAATTACCGTATTCCGTGACGGTCGAAATCGAGCGTTTTGTGACTAACGAGCGCGGTGGTTACGACATCAACGGTCTGATTCTGGTTGAACGTGAAGGCCAGAAGAAGATGGTCATTGGCAACAAAGGCGCCAAAATTAAAACCATCGGTATCGAGTCTCGTCAGGATATGGAAGAAATGTTCGAGGCTAAGGTACACCTTGAACTGTGGGTCAAAGTTAAATCCGGCTGGGCAGATGACGAGCGTGCCCTGCGTAGCCTGGGTTATAGCGAAGACTTGTAAGGTTCACGCCGATGGAAGGCTGGCAGCGCGCATTTGTCTTGCATGGGCGACCTTATAGTGAAACCAGCTTATTGCTGGATCTGTTCAGCGAAAGCGATGGTCGAGTTCGTGTGCTTGCCAAAGGCGCACGAGCCCGCCGCTCTAGCTTGAAAGGTTGCTTACAGCCTTTCACTCCGCTGCTGGTGCGTTGGGGCGGGCGGGGAGAAGTGAAGACATTGCGCAGCGCCGAACCCGTTTCGCTGGCATTACCACTGACTGGTTCGATGCTGTATAGCGGTTTATATGTTAATGAACTACTGTCTCGTGTGCTGGAGCATGAAACCAATTACTCCGCTCTTTTCTTTGACTATCTCCATTGTTTACAACATCTTGCTGCACAAGATGCTTCCCCAGAACCGGCATTAAGGCGCTTTGAATTAGCGTTACTGGGCTATCTGGGATACGGCGTCGATTTCCTACATTGTGCCGGCAGCGGTGAGCCCGTGGCAGACACCATGACCTATCAGTATCGAGAGGAAAGGGGATTTATTGCCAGTCTGGTTGTCGATAATAAAAGCTTTACCGGACATGAATTACGCTCGCTGGCATCACGTGAATTTCCTGATACTGGAACACTAAAGGCAGCAAAGCGTTTCACCCGCATCGCGTTAAAGCCGTATTTGGGCGGAAAACCGCTGAAAAGTCGTGAGCTGTTTCGACAGTTTGTTCCTGCTGCTAATTTGTCCAAACCCACTTCTTCTGATAAATAATCCCCCTCCGTCAGTACCCCGATGCTGCGACATCGGTGTAAACTCCCACGTACCGTGCATGACTTTACCGAGGATTTATCATGGCTGAACTGTTGCTTGGCGTTAACATTGATCACATCGCGACACTGCGTAATGCGCGTGGAACGGCGTATCCCGACCCCGTTCAGGCGGCTTTTGTTGTCGAACAGGCTGGCGCGGATGGCATTACGGTACATTTGCGTGAAGATCGTCGCCATATCACTGATCGTGATGTGCGGATACTGAGAGAGACGCTCCAAACTCGAATGAATCTGGAAATGGCTGTCACGGAAGAAATGCTGAACATCGCCTGTGAGGTGAAGCCGCATTTTTGCTGTCTGGTACCAGAAAAACGCCAGGAAGTGACGACCGAAGGCGGCTTGGATGTCGCAGGGCAACAGGAAAAAATTGATAACGCGGTAGCCAGACTTAGCCAGGCTAACATATTGGTTTCGCTATTTATCGATGCAGATAAACGGCAAATTGATGCCGCCGTTGCCAGCGGTGCACCTTATATTGAAATCCATACGGGAGCCTATGCCGATGCTCCCGATGATGAAACTCGTCAGCATGAGTTCGAGCGCATTCGCGATGCTGCAACTTACGCCGCTGCGCAAGGGCTTAAAGTCAATGCCGGTCATGGTTTGACGTACCATAACGTTCTGCCTATTGCCGCGCTGCCGGAAATGCACGAATTAAATATCGGGCATGCCATTATCGGGCGTGCAGTAATGAGCGGTCTGAAGGATGCGGTTGCCGAAATGAAGAGCCTGATGCGGGAAGCTCGCCGCTGATGGCAATCCTTGGGCTTGGCACCGATATTGTCGAAATCGCCCGTATTGATGCTGTTATTGAACGTTCAGGCGAGCGATTGGCTCGCCGTGTTCTGACGGATGCTGAATGGGCGCGTTATCAGCAGCATCAGCAGCCAGTTCGTTTCCTTGCCAAACGTTTTGCCGTGAAAGAAGCGGCTGCAAAAGCTTTGGGTACGGGAATTCGCAACGGGCTCGCGTTCAACCAGTTTGAGGTTTTTAATGACGAACTGGGTAAACCTTGTCTGCGTTTTTTTGCTAAGGCGGCAGAGTTGGCGGAACAGATAGGCGTTAAACACGTACATGTGACGTTGGCTGACGAAAGACGCTATGCCTGTGCGACAGTGATTATCGAAAGCTAAGCCCCGTCACCGGATGCTCAAATCCTGTCGGCATGGTGCATGAGCACATATTTTTCCCACAACTGCTCATTGCCTTCAATATGATTTGGATCTTTGACGATCGTATTGTCAATTGGACAAACTTTCTGACACGTCGGTGTGTCGTAGTGACCAACGCACTCTGTGCAGAGCGTGGTATCAATTTCATAAATGTCCATGCCCATGGAGATGGCCTGATTAGGACACTCGGGCTCACACATGTCACAGTTGATGCATTTATGGGTGATGAGTAACGCCATGATGTTCTTCTACCTTACAAACAGGGCGCAGATTATACCCGTTGACGCCCGTTTAGACACGCGTAACTGTGATTGATGGATAATATACTGACGAATCGGCCTCTGCTGTCTTTGACGTACTCTCCCCGTCGAGGCAATTTTCTGCGACCTTCATGTGTTTTCGAAGACCTTCAGCATGCGGCTGAGTGGCTGTATAAATAGTGAGGTTACAGGGTAAAATTACCATCTGTTCGTTAAATTGGTTTTATGTATATGCTTTAGACTGCGTAAATCAGCCAGTGCGACTGTGTTTATTGGGTTTTAATTTATTGATTTACAATTTAAATAAATTTAGTTGTGATATTGAACCACTTATTTTTGTAATATCATGGGCATTGATTTAATCGGTATTGCTGATTAAGTTTGCATCTGGAGAGTCGATGACGGTGCATGCCCATATGATATAATTTTATAACTAATAGTGTCAGTTTAATGGCGGAACTCATCGTGAAGCAGGAAGGTCACCTTAATCAGTTTGAAGCTGGATTTTTCCAACAGGAAAACGCGGAGCCGTTAGGCGCTGATTACTGGCACCAATGTCAACGGCGGTATACTTTTCAGCCCATTTATCGAACATCTGGTAAATTAATGGCTATTGAGTTACTGACCTCCGTTTTTTCTCCGACCCTGCCGCAAAAATTCATCTCTCCTGAAAAATACTTCGCCAATATTGATGTTGAAACCCGCCTGTTAATTATTGTAGAACAATTGCAACTTTTGTCTCAATGGAGTTTTCGATTTACTCGTGACGATCTTTTTGCTTCCGTCAACATAGATGGCATGACGTTATTGGCATTACAAAATAATCTGGAAGCCAAACGCCTGATCGCGCAAATGCCTTGGATTCGTTTTGAAATGGTCGAAAATCAAGGGGGACTGCCGAAAGAAGTGCTAACCAGACTCCCAGAGGCACAAACACTGTGGTTGGATGATTTTGGCTGTGGTATGGCGAATTTTTCATCATTGATGCTGGCTCAGTATGACTGCATCAAAGTCGCGCGTGAGCTCTTTATTCTTTTGCAGCAAAGTAGTGAAGGACGAACGGTTTTTCCCGCGCTGATCGCCTTGCTATCACGTTTTTGCAATTATGTGGTGATTGAGGGGATCGAAACACAGGAGGAATGGGCGGTTGTTCAGGCATCGCATGCTTATGCTGCCCAAGGTTACTATCTCTCACGCCCCCAGCCATTTGAGAATTTTGAGACGTTGAAGCTCGAACTATAGGTGATAACCTGTTGTTTGGGATATCACTTTTGTCAGTAGAGTGCCACGAGACATCCTTTCTTTTTCTTCTTTCATATCAATTCATTATATTTTCTAATGATTTGCAATCGTATAAAAAATCGACTCATCGGCAACATCACCTTCCATTTTTTCTGTTGAAGCAAAATGCTGTTTTTGTTTTATTTTTGTTATTTAACTCTTATTTTATTTGTTATGACAGTGTTTGATTTCAATAAAATGAGAAAAGGAGGTGTGGGAAATTTTGCATCAAATTATGACATATATCATCAGGCGTTTGAGTTAATGATTTTATTTTTTTATTTTAATTATTTGATTTTTAATGGTAAAAAAATATAATGTTCACTCCTAACGATCAAAAATCATTTTGTGATAGATTTTATTGATTAAAACAATGATACTTATTGGTATAATTGATTTGCTTACAAAAAATTGACGTTCAAAATATATCTCCATATACCTCTAGGAATATTCTTTTATTCCATTAGAAAAGCTTATAACTCGAACAATTACTACTATTAAATTAAGATACTCTTTTGAATTTGCTGTTTTTATCTGCGCACAATCATATGCGGGGGCTTTATGCTGACGTTGCTATGTTTCTAAATACTCCTGCTTCATGGAGCATTTTTTCTTTTATCCTTTCTGCTCTCTGGAAATGCACCGATCCCGAAAATCGGCGGGATCGGAGTTTGTTACCGGGATTTTTCGTCATCTGCATTGTGATTTGTACGATCAGGACCGCTCGGGCCTGAGGAGAGTGTTATTGTGTATGAAATTATAATAACCTTACTGTTATTGTTGTTATTGTTTTCTTCTGTGAAGAATAGAAAAATTAAACAAAAGTTTAAAACTGAGCAGAAAAAACAAGATTTTCTCAACATGACTTTTTTTGCAATGGAATATAGCCCTGCCTCAATTATGATCGCAGATGAAAATTGTGAAATTATTTACGTAAATCGTCAGTTTATTACCATGTCTGGCTATATGCCGGATGAAGTGATTGGAAAAAAAACGAATATATTAAACTCTGGCATGACCAATGCCAGCGTTTATGAAGACCTGTGGGCTACCATAAATAAAGGTAATGTTTGGAGTGGTGAGTTTGTTAACCGACGTAAAGATGGGCAACTGTATTGGGAAAAGGCCAATATTGTTAAAATATATAATAAGGCGAGTAACACGACTCAATATGTTGGCATTAAGTTAGATATCACGGAGCGGAAATCACAGGAACATCATGATAATTCATACAATCGCGCGCTGGAGCTGCTATCAAGTGGTGCGCCGCTAAAAGATATTTTGGATGCGATCATTTTCAGCGTTGAAGAAAAAAATCCTGGCCGCATTGTCTGTTCTGTACTGCTAGTTGATAAAGATAAGAAATGCCTAACGCTTGGATCCGCACCAAGCCTGCCGGGTTTTTATAAAAATGCTATTCATAATGTAAAAATTGCCGATGGTGTGGCCTCTTTTGGTACCGCCGCTTATACCGGAAAGCGTGTAATTGCTGAAGATATCTCAGTCCATCCACACTGGTCTTTATACAAAGGGCTTGCATTATATGCCGGGCTGCGTTCCTGTTGGTCTGAACCTATCATCGGTCAGAATAAAGAAATATTAGGTGTTTTAAGCGTTTACCATCGTAAAGTCTATGCGCCGACCGAAGAAGAAATTTTCTCTATAGAGAAATCGGCACAACTGATTTCGATCGCTATCGAGCGATATCATGCGATTGATATGCTGCGGCGGAGTGAGGAGCACTATCGGCAGTTGGCACACTATGACTCATTAACGTCATTGGCTAATGGCCTGACATTCGCCGAACAAATGGAGCAAGCGATCCTGTTATCTAAACAAACGGGCAGAAAAATCGCACTAATGTTCCTCGATCTTGATAAATTTAAACAGATAAACGATTCGTTCGGACATGCTGTTGGTGACTTGTTATTAAAAGAAGCGGCGGCGCGTATGCGCGGTGCGGTTCGGGATTCTGATACGGTATATCGCCGTAGCGGTGATGAATTTATTATTCTGCTTCAGGGCATTAAAGAAATTGATAATACACTTTATGTCGCCGATAAAATCCATAATGCATTGAACAAACCTTTTGAAATCAATGGTAAAAAACTGGATATATCATGCAGTATCGGTATTGCATTGTACCCAGAGCACGGTTCTGACTCTCTGACGCTGGCAATTAACGCTGACTCTGCCATGTACCAGGCTAAAGCCATGGGTCGTAGTCAAACACAGATTTATCACAGCATGAATGATCACTGATTTAGTGAAATAGATAAAAGGCGCATGGTGAGAGCGCCTTTTTATTATCTTTCTCGTAGTGCTTCTGCTTTTGCCCGAATGATTGGTTTTAACAAATAACTGAGGATAGTTTTCTTTCCCGTTATTATATCTACAGAGGCCACCATGCCGGGAATAATAAGAAGAGGTTTATCGGCTGAGCCTAAATAATTTTTATCAGTTCGCAAACGAATAATATAAAAGCTGTTCCCTTCTTTATCCGTTACCGTATCTGGGCTAATTTGCTCCAACTGACCTGTTAAACCGCCATAGATAGTATAGTCATAGGCCGTCAATTTTATTATGGCACCCTGACCAGGGTGTAAAAAGGCAATATCCTGAGGGCGTATTTTAGCTTCCACCAGCAACTTGTCATCCAGTGGCACAATTTCCACCAAATCGCTACCCGGTTGAATCACACCTCCGATGGTATTCACCAGAACCTGCTGCACAATACCGCGAACAGGGGAGACGACCAGCGTCCGGTTTACCCGGTCTTCGAGTGCCTTACCCGTGGCTTCAATTTTATTCAGATTGGTTTGTGCTTCACTGAGTTGGGATAACGCTTCGCTTTTATAGCGGCTGCGTGTCTCCTCTATTTTATTTTCACTCTCTTTAACTGCGGACTCAGCTCGGGGAATAGAGAGTTTGATGGAATCAAGTTGGCCACGGGTTTCGACCTCAGCACGGCGCAAGCGTAAAACCTCTACTTTAGAAATAGCGCCTTCTGCGATCAACGGCTCCGACATTCTAATTTCTTGCTGAAGCAGGCCCAGGCTATTGCGGAATTGAATCTCCTTGGCAGAAAAATCCCGCAGTTCCTGGCGACGTTGGATCAACTGCTCTTCCAGACCCGATACCTCATTATAAAGTTGCTGGCGGCGGCTGTTATAAAGCTCTTTTTCTCCTGCTGCGACTTTAGGCGCTTGCGTCGTAATCTCTTCGGAAAGCACCAACGCCTGACCGCTAATTTCGGCATTCAGGCGTTCAATTCGCGACAGGAGGGCAAGTCTATCGGCTTCGGTTTCACCCACGTTAGAAGCAAAACGTGTATCATCAAGGCGCAATAAAGGATCGCCTGCATTGACGATCTGGCCTTCACGAATGAACACTTCCGTGATAATGCCACCTTCCAGATTTTGGATTTTTTGCAGTCGGGAAGAAGGGATCGCTTTCCCATCGCCCCGTGTGACTTCATCAATATTCGCCAGCCCAGCCCACAGGATGAAAAACAGGAAAAAAGCACCAATAGCCCACAGCGTGAAGCGAATAGAACGTGGCGAATCCTCCGCCATTGCTCGGCTCACTTCTGGCATGGTTTGCAGATTTTCTTCATCCCCACCAACAAAATACTGTTTGATTCGTTTGATATATTTATCGAGACGCATTGATCTGCCCCTTCTTCAATGCATCCATCACGATCGCTTTCGGCCCATCGGCAATAATTTTGCCTTTATCGACAATCACTAAACGATCGACTAGTGCCAGCATGGAAACCCGATGGGTAACCAGCAACAGCGTTTTCTCTGCAATTATAGGGGCGAGAGCTTGTTTTAACCGATCTTCGCTGGTGTTATCCATCGAACTGGTGGGTTCATCAAGCACCAAAATTGGAGGGTCGAGCAATAGCGCTCTGGCTATTGCGACAGCCTGACGCTGCCCGCCAGAGAGTTGTTGCCCGCGTTCACCGACCTGAAGGTTGTAGCCATCGGGGTGCAGGCGTGCAAACTCGTTCACCCCTGAAATTTCTGCCGCTCTTAGCATGGCTTCATCTTCGACATAGCGTGCGCCGCTAATAAGGTTATTGCGCAGCGACCCGCTGAATAACTGAATATCCTGAGGAACATAGCCGATATTGTGGCGTAAATCGCTGACATCCAACTGACGAGCATCAACCCCGTCGATCAGAATATTACCGGTATTGGGCTGATAGAGGTTCACGATTAGCTTTTGCAGTGAGCTTTTGCCTGAACCGCTGCGGCCAATGACGCCCACTTTCTCGCCAGGAGCTATGGCCAGACTGATACTTTGCAGCGAACTGGTTTTTTGTTCCGGGTAATTGAACGTTACATCGCGAAATTCGATCCCACCTCGGATACTTTCGCGCTTCAGCGGATGTTCGTTATCGCTACGTTCTTGTGGTAGCTGCATCATTTGTTCAGTGGTTTGCATCGTCAAACGCGCCTGCTGGTAACGGCTGACCAGACCAGACAGTTGGCCCAAAGGCATGAGCGCTCTGCCGTTCAGCATGTAACAGGCAATCAGCCCACCCATGCTGAGTTTGCCGTTAATCAGCAGGTAGACGCCGACAACAATCATAGCCACGCCAGCAAATTGCTGGAACCATTGCGTCAGGTTTACCGCCAGTGAAGACAACGCCTTCACCCGCATTTCCAGCTTGCTCAGGCTGCCAATCGTCTGTTCCCACTGGTGCTGCCGCTCGCTTTCTGCATTATTAACTTTGATTGCATCCAGACAGCTCAACGTTTCGATCAGCGTAGCCTGTCGTTCACTGGCAAGGTGCATCGTTTTTTCAATCGTGGCAGACAGCGGTTTTTGCATTGCCCAACTCGCCAGCAGGGCGATAGGGTAGGCCAGAATGGAAACCCAGACCAGCGGGCCGCCGATGATACCGATAACTAACAGCAGAAGCAGCGTAAAGGGAAAATCGATCAGCGTCGTCAGCGTCAGTGAGGATAGGAAATCTCTGAGTGACTGAAATTCATGAATATTTTGCGCAAAGCTACCGACTCGCGGTGGCCGAGCCTTCATCGACATGCCGGTGATACGTTCAAATAACGTGGCAGAAATAATCAGATCGGTTTTTTTCCCCGCCATATCAAGGCAAATGCCACGCAGCGTTTTGAGTATCAAATCGAAAACAAAAGCACCGGTAACGCCGATGGCCAGCACCCATAATGTCGCCGTTGCTTGATTAGGCACAACCCTGTCATAGACATTCATCACGAAGAGCGGCGTGGCCAAGGCGATAATGTTCACCAGCAAACTGGCGAGGATGGCATCGAGATAGAGCGAACGTGAAAGCTTAAGCGTATCTCTAAACCAGGATTTGGTATGGGGGATCAGCGACGGATTTTGCAGATCGAACTGATGGCGGGGTTGAGCGAACATCACTAAGCCAAGGTAATTCTGTTGCAGCGTATTATGCTCAACGGAAATTTCCCCGCCTTCTGTTTCACTGGGCATCAACCGTGCACTGCCATCGGCGTTCCAGCCTAACAGAATTGCTGCTCCTCCTTCCCGTAACAGCAACATCGCTGGGAGTGACATCTCAGAAATTTTATTCAGGGAGCGTTTGAGAACGCGCCCCTGTAATCCTGCGCGAGCCGCAGCTCTTGGGAGTAATTTTACGGACAATCGCTGGTTAGCTAAGGGCAAGCCAGCGGTGAGTGTGGTACGGCTGACGGATTTCCCCTGTAAGGTACAGAGGATCAGCAAACCATCTAATAAAGGATCATCATGACGGCTGCGAGGGTCACTATTTTCATGGACGATGGGTTCATGAACGGTAGGCTCATGGGTGACCGATTCATCAGAGCCCTTCGTCTCTTGTACTGAATGCAACTTCATTTAACTGAACGTTCCCTTACGCAACGTAATTCCCTCGCATATAAACCATAATTTATTGCTGGCTGACTAATGAAATATATTAATTAAGGCTTGGTAACTCTGCTTGGCTTGTCACATTTGTCAAGCTGGTACCCGCATCAGGCGCTGGGATCGCTAGACGATTCAATAGCTCACCCATACGTGATGTGATCCGGTATTCGGTATAAAGGGCGATAAAGCGGACCTCGACCAAACGCCTCTGGGCGGTGAACAGTTCGTTTTCACTATCCAGCAAGTCCAATAGCGTCCTTTCTCCCAGACCAAATTGCTTCTGATAGGCCGTACGTACTTTCATACTACGGTCAGCGTATTCGGCGGCAATCGGAACCTGCTGACGTGCGTTGTTTAGCGCTGACCAGGCTAGTTTCAGTTCTTCATTCAGTAGGCGCAGGGCATTATTTCGGACATCCTGTGCTTCTTTTATCTGATAGGCTTTAGATTCCATATTGGCCTTGCTGCTACCGCCCTCATACAGGTTATAGCGCATCCGCAGCATCGCCTGCCACTCATTGTTTTGGCCGCGCGTCCCATCAATGTTGTTATTCATTGTGCGAGAGAGTTCAACGTTGAGACGTGGATAAAAGGTTGATTTTGATGTTTCATATTGCTGCTGGGTGGCTTCAATGTCCGATTCTGCGGATTTTAGTGCCGGGCTATTTGCCAGCATGATGCGCTGTGCTTCTTCCAACGAGGAGGGGATTTTTATCGCGGAAGCATCGGGTATCACCAAATTCTCAGGTACTTTCCCCACAACGCTCATGTAATTGATTTTGGCATCATCCAGATTGGTTTTTTCTGTCAATGTATTGTTGCGTGCTTGTGCCAGACGTGCCTCCGCCTGATCCAGATCGGCCAGCCTTCCGACGCCTTGCTCACTGCGCAGCCTTATTTGATCGTAAATACGCTCATGGCTTGCGAGGTTAGCTTCTGCTAAACGGACGAATTCCTGACGTTGCAGCACATTAATATACACCTGAACGGTATTTAACGCCGTCGCCTCACTGGTGTTTAATACTTTATAGGCGCGTGAATTGACCGTGGCACGCTGTCTGCCAACTTCACTCGAGGTGGCGAAACCATCAAAGACCGTCTGATTTAGAGCGATACTTGATTCCTGGCGGCTGAGCTCCGTGCGTTTATTGGCGCTTGCACGCGTAGAAGGGCTATCGGTTTCTTCGCGGCCAACGCCTGCATTCAGCGTGATGGAAGGAAGATATCCGCCTTTTGCTGCACGCAAATCATGTTCGGCAGAAAAACGGCTATTAATGGATGCGTTTACTTCAGGATGTGTATAGAGCGTATTTTTTATTGCTTCCTGGAGCGTCTCGGCATATGTCGCTGTGGAAAAAAAGGTAATAAAAGGTAATAAAGCAAAACGGTATCTACGTATCATCAGCAGTTTCCTTCACAAAACTTTATTTGTGATTATTCCTATTAAAGTGTTTGAGTGTTATATGAACATTTAACGAATTTATTTTTTTTATTCCTTTAATATCACTGCGTTAAAGTCCTTTCTGAAAGGCTCAGTAAAAGGTGAAATAATAGTTACTCTAAATGAGTAAAGTTCTGGAAAGAATATTCTGAATTTTTTATTATATCGCTCATTGAGTCAAGTGTTTGACGCATAACGGCAGCACTATCGTAGTATTTTTTTAAATGTCAGGACGACACACAGCAAATCAACCTTATCAGGATGATAGCCAAGATCTATAGCTGCATATCGCAATATCAAAAAAATAATTATAGATATCAAGGAGAAAATATTTTGAACGGTGTGATTGGTGTTATTAAATTCGTTATTGGGCAAGTTTTTATCGTTGCGCTTGATGGGAGCCAGAGGCTGCTCGTCGCCGGCGATCGGGTTTACAGTGGTGAAGAAGTGGTGACCGGTGCCAATGGCGCGGTTTCGATCACGTTACCTGATGGTAAGACACTGGATCTGGGACGCGATAGCCGCTGGAGCGATGTAAGTAGTGCGTCCCCTCAGACAAATGCGGATACCGCCAATGATATCGCTGCTATACAAGATGCCATCGCTCAGGGTGCTGACCCAACGCAAGTGCTAGAGGCCGCCGCTGCTGGTAATGATAGTACAGGCGAAGCGGGTGATGGCGGTGGAAATCACGCTGCGGTCGTACTGGATTTGACCGGACAAATAGTGGATCCAATAATCGGCTACCCAACCGCAGGGATCAACTTCGCAATAAATAACGTGGATCAGACGGACGGTTTTGATACTCAAGCGTTATTGGTTACGCCATCCTCTCTGGAAAATAATGACACTATTACATTGAGCTCGGATGGACGGGTTGTTGAGGGCGGAAAAATTATCGTTACGGCAACGGTAAATAGCCCAGTGACTGGCAGCGATCTTGTCATAACGTTAACAAATGGTTCAACGGTTACGATTCCTGTTGGGGAAACGGGCACGTCCGTGACGATAGATACGCGTGGTGATGATGCTTATCGCCAAGGGGATGAATTCGTCAATATTGGTATCGATTCTACCTCAGGCGGAAGTTATACCAGCCTAGATACCACTAGTACGACGACTACGGTCGTTGGGGACAACAATGACTCGACCACCATCACCCTGAGTTCGGCCAATGAGGTGACGGAAGGGGGAATTATCACGGTGACGGCCCGCGTGGACAACCCTGTGACGGGCAGTCCGCTGGTGATTGACATGGGGAATAACGTCAGCATTACCATTCCGGTTGGTCAGAGCAGCGGCACCGTTGATGTGGCTACACGCCCAGACGATGCCTATCAGCAGGGCAGTGTACCAGTCGAGTTCTCGATTGTGGGCACCTCTGGAGGCAACTACGAAGCGCTGGATACAACCAGCACCACCCGCACCACCGTTGTAGACAACAATGACGGGACCAAGATTACGTTGGAAGGCCCTGGCACAGTTACTGAAGGTGAAGAGATCACGATTATTGCCAGGGTCGATTTACCGCCTCAAGGTAGCGATCTGGTCATTCGGTTGACTAATGGGGAAATTGTCACGATTCCGGTTGGTAAGACCGAAGGCTCAGTTACCTATGCTGCACGCGGCGATGACAATCTGGTACAGGGTGATATTCCGCAATCAGTAGGGATTGAAACAGCAACCGGCGGCAATTACGAAAATCTTGTCAATGGTGATCCTATCGTTACCACGGTGCAAGACAACGATGTGCCGGTGCTGACGGTCGGGGATGCGGGAACCGTGGCGGAAGGCCAGCCGGCGCGCTTTGATGTGGCGCTGAGCAAGCCGGTGGATGCAGCGACCACGCTGACCTTTACGCTGCGCCACGGCTCGACCGACGCGGATGATATCGGTACGCCGACGGTCACGATAGCCGGGCAGTCGGTGCCGGTGACGGTGAACGCAGACGGCAGTTACAGCGTGCCGGTGGCGGCCGGGACTACCGGCGGAATAGTGGTGTCGGTGCCGACCGTGGACGATGCGGTATTTGAAGGCAACGAGACCTTTGCCCTGGTGGGGACGCTGAGCGGAAGCACGGCATCGGGCACGCCGCTGCCGGCCGGGATCAGCGACACCGGGCAGGCGACGATCAGCGATCTGAACCGCGGCACGCCGGACAGCCCGAGTGCCGGGTCGGATGTGCCGGTGCTGACGGTCGGGGATGCGGGAACCGTGGCGGAAGGCCAGCCGGCGCGCTTTGACGTGGCGCTGAGCAAGCCGGTGGATGCGGCGACCACGCTGACCTTTACGCTGCGCCACGGCTCGACCGACGCGGACGATATCGGTACGCCGACGGTCACGATAGCCGGGCAGCCGGTGGCGGTGACGGTGAACGCGGACGGCAGTTACAGCGTGCCGGTGGCAGCCGGGACTACCGGCGGGATTGTGGTGTCGGTGCCGACCGTGGACGATGCGGTATTTGAAGGCAACGAGACCTTTGCCCTGGAGGGCACCCTGAGCGGGAGCACGGCGTCGGGGACACCGCTGCCGGCCGGGATCAGCGACACCGGGCAGGCGACGATCAGCGATCTGAACCGCGGCACGCCGGACAGCCCGAGTGCCGGATCGGATGTGCCGGTGCTGACGGTCGGGGATGCGGGGACCGTGGCGGAAGGCCAGCCGGCGCGCTTTGACGTGGCGCTGAGCAAGCCGGTGGATGCAGCGACCACGCTGACCTTTACGCTGCGCCACGGCTCGACCGACGCGGACGATATCGGTACGCCGACGGTCACGATAGCTGGCCGGTCGGTGGCGGTCACCGACCACGGGGACGGCAGTTACAGCGTGCCGGTGGCGGCCGGGACTACCGGCGGAATAGTGGTGTCGGTGCCGACCGTGGACGATGCGGTATTTGAAGGCAACGAGACCTTTGCCCTGGTGGGGACGCTGAGCGGAAGCACGGCATCGGGCACGCCGCTGCCGGCCGGGATCAGCGACACCGGGCAGGCGACGATCAGCGATCTGAACCGCGGCACGCCGGACAGCCCGAGTGCCGGGTCGGATGTGCCGGTGCTGACGGTCGGGGATGCGGGAACCGTGGCGGAAGGCCAGCCGGCGCGCTTTGACGTGGCGCTGAGCAAGCCGGTGGATGCGGCAACCACGCTGACCTTTACGCTGCGCCACGGCTCGACCGACGCGGACGATATTGGTACGCCGACGGTCACGATAGCCGGGCAGTCGGTGGCGGTGACGGCGAACGCGGACGGCAGTTACAGCGTGCCGGTGGCAGCCGGGACCACCGGCGGAATAGTGGTGTCGGTGCCGACCGTGGACGATGCGGTATTTGAAGGCAACGAGACTTTTGCCCTGACGGGGACGCTGAGCGGAAGCACGGCGTCGGGGACGCCGCTGCCGGCCGGGATCAGCGACACCGGGCAGGCGACGATCAGCGATCTGAACCGCGGCACGCCGGACAGCCCGAGTGCCGGGTCGGATGTGCCGGTGCTGACGGTCGGGGATGCGGGGACCGTGGCGGAAGGCCAGCCGGCGCGCTTTGATATAGCGCTGAGCAAGCCGGTCGATGCGGCAACCACGCTGACCTTTACGCTGCGCCACGGCTCGACCGACGCGGACGATATTGGTACGCCGACGGTCACGATCGCCGGCCGGTCGGTGGCGGTGACGGTGAACGCGGACGGCAGTTACAGCGTGCCGGTGGCGGCCGGGACTACCGGCGGAATAGTGGTGTCGGTGCCGACCGTGGACGATGCGGTATTTGAAGGCAACGAGACCTTTGCCCTGGTGGGCACCCTGAGCGGAAGCACGGCGTCGGGGACGCCGCTGCCGGCCGGGATCAGCGACACCGGGCAGGCGACGATCAGCGATCTGAACCGCGGCACGCCGGACAGCCCGAGTGCCGGATCGGATGTGCCGGTGCTGACGGTCGGGGATGCGGGGACCGTGGCGGAAGGCCAGCCGGCGCGCTTTGATATTGCACTGAGCAAGCCGGTGGATGCCGCGACCACGCTGACCTTTACGCTGCGCCACGGCTCGACCGACGCGGACGATATTGGTACGCCGACGGTCACAATAGCCGGGCAGTCGGTGGCGGTGACGGTGAACGCAGACGGCAGTTACAGCGTGCCGGTGGCAGCCGGGACCACCGGCGGAATAGTGGTGTCGGTGCCGACCGTGGACGATGCGGTATTTGAAGGCAACGAGACCTTTGCCCTGGAGGGCACCCTGAGCGGGAGTACGGCGTCGGGGACGCCGCTGCCGGCCGGGATCAGCGACACCGGGCAGGCGACGATCAGCGATCTGAACCGCGGCACGCCGGACAGCCCGAGTGCCGGGTCGGATGTGCCGGTGCTGACGGTCGGGGATGCGGGGACCGTGGCGGAAGGCCAGCCGGCGCGCTTTGATATTGCACTGAGCAAGCCGGTGGATGCGGCAACCACGCTGACCTTTACGCTGCGCCACGGCTCGACCGACGCGGATGATATCGGTACGCCGACGGTCACGATAGCCGGGCAGTCGGTGGCGGTGACGGTGAACGCGGACGGCAGTTACAGCGTACCGGTGGCAGCCGGGACTACCGGCGGGATTGTGGTGTCGGTGCCGACCGTGGACGATGCGGTATTTGAAGGCAACGAGACCTTTGCCCTGGAGGGCACCCTGAGCGGAAGCACGGCGTCGGGGACACCGCTGCCGGCCGGGATCAGCGACACCGGGCAGGCGACGATCAGCGATCTGAACCGCGGCACGCCGGACAGCCCGAGTGCCGGGTCGGATGTGCCGGCGCTGACGGTCGGGGATGCGGGAACCGTGGCGGAAGGCCAGCCGGCGCGCTTTGACGTGGCGCTGAGCAAGCCGGTGGATGCGGCAACCACGCTGACCTTTACGCTGCGCCACGGCTCTACCGACGCGGACGACATTGGTACGCCGACGGTCACGATAGCCGGGCAGCCGGTGCCGGTCACCGACCACGGGGACGGCAGTTACAGCGTACCGGTGGCGGCCGGGACTACCGGCGGAATAGTGGTGTCGGTGCCGACCGTGGACGATGCGGTGTTTGAAGGCAACGAGACCTTTGCCCTGACGGGTACCCTGAGCGGAAGCACGGCGTCGGGGACGCCGCTGCCGGCCGGGATCAGCGACACCGGGCAGGCGACGATCAGCGATCTGAACCGCGGCACGCCGGACAGCCCGAGTGCCGGGTCGGATGTGCCGGTGCTGACGGTCGGGGATGCGGGGACCGTGGCGGAAGGCCAGCCGGCGCGCTTTGACGTGGCGCTGAGTAAGCCGGTGGATGCGGCAACCACGCTGACCTTTACGCTGCGCCACGGCTCGACCGACGCGGACGATATTGGCACGCCGACGGTCACGATAGCCGGGCAGCCGGTGGCGGTGACGGTGAACGCGGACGGCAGTTACAGCGTGCCGGTGGCAGCCGGGACTACCGGCGGGATTGTGGTGTCGGTGCCGACCGTGGACGATGCGGTATTTGAAGGCAACGAGACCTTTGCCCTGGTGGGCACCCTGAGCGGGAGCACGGCATCGGGGACGCCGCTGCCGGCCGGGATCAGCGACACCGGGCAGGCGACGATCAGCGATCTGAACCGCGGCACGCCGGACAGCCCGAGTGCCGGGTCGGATGTGCCGGCGCTGACGGTCGGGGATGCGGGAACCGTGGCGGAAGGCCAGCCGGCGCGCTTTGATATAGCGCTGAGCAAGCCGGTGGATGCAGCAACCACGCTGACCTTTACGCTGCGCCACGGCTCGACCGACGCGGATGATATTGGTACGCCGACGGTCACGATAGCCGGGCAGCCGGTGCCGGTCACCGACCACGGGGACGGCAGTTACAGCGTACCGGTGGCGGCCGGGACTACCGGCGGAATAGTGGTGTCGGTGCCGACCGTGGATGATGCGGTATTTGAAGGCAACGAGACCTTTGCCCTGGTGGGGACGCTGAGCGGAAGCACGGCGTCGGGGACACCGCTGCCGGCCGGGATCAGCGACACCGGGCAGGCGACGATCAGCGATCTGAACCGCGGCACGCCGGACAGCCCGAGTGCCGGGTCGGATGTGCCGGTGCTGACGGTCGGGGATGCGGGAACCGTGGCGGAAGGCCAGCCGGCGCGCTTTGACGTGGCGCTGAGCAAGCCGGTGGATGCGGCGACCACGCTGACCTTTACGCTGCGCCACGGCTCGACCGACGCGGACGATATTGGTACGCCGACGGTCACGATAGCCGGGCAGTCGGTGCCGGTGACGGTGAACGCAGACGGCAGTTACAGCGTGCCGGTGGCGGCCGGGACTACCGGCGGGATTGTGGTGTCGGTGCCGACCGTGGACGATGCGGTATTTGAAGGCAACGAGACCTTTGCCCTGGTGGGCACCCTGAGCGGAACTACGGCATCGGGGACACCGCTGCCGGCCGGGATCAGCGACACCGGGCAGGCGACGATCAGCGATCTGAACCGCGGCACGCCGGACAGCCCGAGTGCCGGGTCGGATGTGCCGGTGCTGACGGTCGGGGATGCGGGAACCGTGGCGGAAGGCCAGCCGGCGCGCTTTGATATAGCGCTGAGCAAGCCGGTGGATGCGGCGACCACGCTGACCTTTACGCTGCGCCACGGCTCGACCGACGCGGACGATATCGGCACGCCGACGGTCACGATAGCCGGGCAGTCGGTGCCGGTCACCGACCACGGGGACGGCAGTTACAGCGTGCCGGTGGCAGCCGGGATCACTGGCGGAATAGTGGTGTCGGTGCCGACCGTGGACGATGCGGTATTTGAAGGCAACGAGACCTTTGCCCTGACGGGTACCCTGAGCGGGAGCACGGCGTCGGGGACGCCGCTGCCGGCCGGGATCAGCGACACCGGGCAGGCGACGATCAGCGATCTGAACCGCGGCACGCCGGACAGCCCGAGTGCCGGATCGGATGTGCCGGTGCTGACGGTCGGGGATGCGGGGACCGTGGCGGAAGGCCAGCCGGCGCGCTTTGATATAGCGCTGAGCAAGCCGGTGGATGCGGCGACCACGCTGACCTTTACGCTGCGCCACGGCTCGACCGACGCGGACGATATCGGTACGCCGACGGTCACGATAGCCGGGCAGTCGGTGGCGGTGACGGTGAACGCGGACGGCAGTTACAGCGTGCCGGTGGCGGCCGGGACTACCGGCGGGATTGTGGTGTCGGTGCCGACCGTGGACGATGCGGTATTTGAAGGCAACGAGACCTTTGCCCTGGTGGGCACCCTGAGCGGAACCACGGCATCGGGGACACCGCTGCCGGCCGGGATCAGCGACAGCGGGCAGGCGACGATCAGCGATCTGAACCGCGGCACGCCGGACAGCCCGAGTGCCGGGTCGGATGTGCCGGTGCTGACGGTCGGGGATGCGGGAACCGTGGCGGAAGGCCAGCCGGCGCGCTTTGACGTGGCGCTGAGCAAGCCGGTGGATGCGGCAACCACGCTGACCTTTACGCTGCGCCACGGCTCGACCGACGCGGACGATATTGGTACGCCGACGGTCACGATAGCCGGGCAGCCGGTGGCGGTGACGGTGAACGCGGACGGCAGTTACAGCGTGCCGGTGGCAGCCGGGACTACCGGCGGAATAGTGGTGTCGGTGCCGACCGTGGACGATGCGGTATTTGAAGGCAACGAGACTTTTGCCCTGGAGGGCACCCTGAGCGGGAGCACGGCGTCGGGGACACCGCTGCCGGCCGGGATCAGCGACACCGGGCAGGCGACGATCAGCGATCTGAACCGCGGCACGCCGGACAGCCCGAGTGCCGGGTCGGATGTGCCGGTGCTGACGGTCGGGGATGCGGGAACCGTGGCGGAAGGCCAGCCGGCGCGCTTTGATGTGGCGCTGAGCAAGCCGGTGGATGCGGCAACCACGCTGACCTTTACGCTGCGCCACGGCTCGACCGACGCGAACGATATCGGCACGCCGACGGTCACGATAGCCGGGCAGTCGGTGGCGGTGACGGTGAACGCGGACGGCAGTTACAGCGTGCCGGTGGCAGCCGGGACCACCGGCGGAATAGTGGTGTCGGTGCCGACCGTGGACGATGCGGTATTTGAAGGCAACGAGACCTTTGCCCTGGTGGGGACGCTGAGCGGGAGTACGGCGTCGGGGACACCGCTGCCGGCCGGGATCAGCGACACCGGGCAGGCGACGATCAGCGATCTGAACCGCGGCACGCCGGACAGCCCGAGTGCCGGGTCGGATGTGCCGGTGCTGACGGTCGGGGATGCGGGAACCGTGGCGGAAGGCCAGCCGGCGCGCTTTGACGTGGCGCTGAGCAAGCCGGTCGATGCAGCAACCACGCTGACCTTTACGCTGCGCCACGGCTCGACCGACGCGGACGATATCGGCACGCCGACGGTCACGATAGCCGGGCAGCCGGTGGCGGTGACGGTGAACGCGGACGGCAGTTACAGCGTGCCGGTGGCGGCCGGGACCACTGGCGGAATAGTGGTGTCGGTGCCGACCGTGGACGATGCGGTATTTGAAGGCAACGAGACCTTTGCCCTGGAGGGCACCCTGAGCGGAAGCACGGCGTCAGGCACGCCGCTGCCGGCCGGGATCAGCGACAGCGGGCAGGCGACGATCAGCGATCTGAACCGCGGCACGCCGGACAGCCCGAGTGCCGGATCGGATGTGCCGGTGCTGACGGTCGGGGATGCGGGAACCGTGGCGGAAGGCCAGCCGGCGCGCTTTGACGTGGCGCTGAGCAAGCCGGTGGATGCGGCAACCACGCTGACCTTTACGCTGCGCCACGGCTCGACCGACGCGGACGATATTGGTACGCCGACGGTTACGATAGCCGGGCAGCCGGTGGCAGTGACGGTGAACGCGGACGGCAGTTACAGCGTGCCGGTGGCGGCCGGGACCACTGGCGGAATAGTGGTGTCGGTGCCGACCGTGGACGATGCGGTATTTGAAGGCAACGAGACCTTTGCCCTGGTGGGCACCCTGAGCGGAAGCACGGCGTCGGGGACACCGCTGCCGGCCGGGATCAGCGACACCGGGCAGGCGACGATCAGCGATCTGAACCGCGGCACGCCGGACAGCCCGAGTGCCGGGTCGGATGTGCCGGTGCTGACGGTCGGGGATGCGGGAACCGTGGCGGAAGGCCAGCCGGCGCGCTTTGATATTGCGCTGAGCAAGCCGGTGGATGCGGCGACCACGCTGACCTTTACGCTGCGCCACGGCTCGACCGACGCGAACGATATCGGTACGCCGACGGTCACGATAGCCGGGCAGTCGGTGCCGGTCACCGACCACGGGGACGGCAGTTACAGCGTGCCGGTGGCGGCCGGGACCACCGGCGGAATAGTGGTGTCGGTGCCGACCGTGGACGATGCGGTATTTGAAGGCAACGAGACCTTTGCCCTGGTGGGCACCCTGAGCGGGAGTACGGCGTCGGGGACGCCGCTGCCGGCCGGGATCAGCGACACCGGGCAGGCGACGATCAGCGATCTGAACCGCGGCACGCCGAACAGCCCGAGTGCCGGGTCGGATGTGCCGGTGCTGACGGTCGGGGATGCGGGAACCGTGGCGGAAGGCCAGCCGGCGCGCTTTGACGTGGCGCTGAGCAAGCCGGTCGATGCGGCAACCACGCTGACCTTTACGCTGCGCCACGGCTCGACCGACGCGGACGATATCGGCACGCCGACGGTCACGATAGCCGGGCAGCCGGTGGCGGTGACGGTGAATGCGGACGGCAGTTACAGCGTGCCGGTGGCAGCCGGGACTACCGGCGGAATAGTGGTGTCGGTGCCGACCGTGGACGATGCGGTATTTGAAGGCAACGAGACTTTTGCCCTGGTGGGCACCCTGAGCGGGAGTACGGCGTCGGGGACACCGCTGCCGGCCGGGATCAGCGACACCGGGCAGGCGACGATCAGCGATCTGAACCGCGGCACGCCGGACAGCCCGAGTGCCGGGTCGGATGTGCCGGTGCTGACGGTCGGGGATGCGGGAACCGTGGCGGAAGGCCAGCCGGCGCGCTTTGACGTGGCGCTGAGCAAGCCGGTGGATGCGGCAACCACGCTGACCTTTACGCTGCGCCACGGCTCGACCGACGCGGACGATATTGGTACGCCGACGGTCACGATAGCCGGGCAGCCGGTGGCGGTGACGGTGAATGCGGACGGCAGTTACAGCGTGCCGGTGGCAGCCGGGACCACTGGCGGAATAGTGGTGTCGGTGCCGACCGTGGACGATGCGGTATTTGAAGGCAACGAGACCTTTGCCCTGGTGGGCACCCTGAGCGGAAGCACGGCGTCGGGGACACCGCTGCCGGCCGGGATCAGCGACACCGGGCAGGCGACGATCAGCGATCTGAATCATGCACCAGTCACCGCCGACCAGTCGATCCGTACCGAGGAAGATACGTCGGTCAGTGGCACTATCACGGCAAGCGATGTGGACGGCGACACGCTGAGTTACGGAGTGGGTACGCAGCCGCAGAACGGCACGCTGACGCTGGACAGCGCCACTGGGAAATACACGTACACGCCGGCTGCCAACTTTAGTGGCAGTGACCACTTTACGGTGACTGTGGCGGATGGCAACGGCGGCACGGCAACCAGCACGGTGACGGTGGGCATTACCCCAGTAGCTGATGCACCGGTAGTAAATCTGAGCACTACCACCAGTACCACGACGCCGGGTTCTGCGGAAATTATCAAGGTGAACGGAGGAAGTGGGAAGTCTGGTGGGTTTGATGTGCAAGATGGGAAAATTGTTAAGATCGGCAGTGACGTGCGAGTTTGGTTGACAGAGGGCGACACTGCGCCTACTGCTGCTAACCCTTCGGAACAGATTAAGTATTACGGCAAAGATAACGGCAATGGTAATCCCGGGGGATCGACAAGCTATGCTGATATTTTTGTTGTTCATTCCAAAAGCGGTTATTTCTACCGCCAGTCTGATTGGACTGAAGCACAGAAACAGCATAAGCAGCTTGATTCTGTCCACGGGAACAGTCAGTCACAGTCGAGTAACCCAGGTAAAGATTATATCTTTGTCCAAAAAGAAGAAGGCTTTAGCTATCAGGCTGAAAATTCGACGAATAATAGAAATAATAACTTCAACACAATGGATGGCGTTAAAGTTACTTATTCTGACGGGAAGGGGCATTCGGGGTCTTTAATCCAGCAGGTAAGTAACCAGCTTGAAGGGGTGATCTACAGCGATGGTTCGACGTATACCGCCGGAAATAGCGCGACGGTGGACAAAGTTCCCGGTCAGGCGGGAAAACAGGTCTATGTTCTCGATGTTTCAGCGGCATTGACCGATCGTGATGGTAGTGAAACGTTGTCAGGGATTCGGCTGACGGGGATTCCAACGGGCACGGTGCTGACTGACCAGATCAACAACGTGAAGTATACCGTGGGTGCTGATGGTACATACCTGATTCAAAATGCGCATAATGCCCAAACGCTGGCTGGGAAGATTACGCTTGAGGTGCCAGGTGATGCTGGTAAATTGAATGTCATCGCGCAGGCGACATCGACAGAAATTAGCAACCACGATACGGCAACGGGCTATTCGGCGGAAGGCGCGGAGCAGTATGGATTGAGTGTCGGTACGGCAGGTAGTGACACGATGTCCGGCACGTATAATGATGATGTTCTGTTCGGCGATGTCGTGTCGTTCCCGAATATCGACGGCAATGGTATCACTACTTTGCAGAACTACATCGGCAAGCAATTAGGTATGCAAACGGGTGTGCCGACCACGAAGGATATGCATAACTATATTGCGTCGCACAGCTCGGAGTTTGATCTGTCGTCAGCCAAAGGGGGGAATGACATACTCAATGGCGGTGATGGGGATGATATCCTTTTCGGTCAGGGAGGAAATGATACCCTCTACGGTGGTGCCGGGAATGATTTGCTCTACGGCGGTAGCGGAGACGACATCCTGATTGGTGGAGCTGGGGGCGATACGCTTATCGGCGGTGCGGGTGCGGATACCTTTAAATGGCAGGCTGGTGATATTGGCAACGATGTGATCAAAGACTTTAATGCCAAAGAGGGTGATCGGATAGATTTAAGCGATCTGGTGGGCGAGCTCGAGCAAGGAACCGATATCAGTCGCTATATTCGCATCACAGATAGCCAAGGTTCTCCGGTGATTGAAGTGAGTACAGCCGGGAACTTTACGGCAGATAAAGGCGGAACGGTTGCGGTGTCGATTACGTTGGAACATTATAACGGTGCATTACCATCGCTTGAAAGTTTGGTGAGTAAACCTGAACAGTCCCACTGATGGAAAAGGCGGAGCCTGACCGGCTCCCTTCTTATCGAAAACGTAAAAGGTCTCTGAGAATGTTTTATATCCAGCGCGACAGTGATGGGCACCTGATGAAGGTAGAAGAGAGTCCTTTTCCTGACATGAATGGTGAGCTGCCTGACGATTCGCGTGAGGCGCTGGCTTGGGTCCGGAGCCATCAGGCGGCGATATCCAGTTTGCAGCAACTGCAGCAAAGCGATCTGGAAATGGTGCGCGTGCTGGAAGATTTAATTCAGGTTTTGATCCAGAAAGGTGTAGTCAGCATTACCGATTTCCCTCAGGCGGCACAGTTGAAGTTGATCAGCCGTGCACAGGCGCGTGAAGCGCTGAATGGCGGATTGAACAAGCTGATTGGTGATGATGAAGAAGCGATGTTCTAAAGAGATAATGTTTTAAAGATACAATGTGTTAAAGCGATAATATTTTAACGTCGATCCCGGTTTCTCTCCGCAATAGAAGAAACCGGGACGGTTAAAATTCCGTTAGCCAAAATGGCGTCACGTCAGACCTTGAGTGCTGGCGCTGGTTCACCCAGCAGTCGTCCCATTGCGCCCTGCAATCCCATATCCTGAAGTACTTTCAGTTCACCCGACGTTTCAACGCGTTCGGCGATAAGCGGTAAGGCAATGCTGTTGGTGGCACGGTACAGCGCTTCGATAAACATTTGCTTATCGCTTTCCTGATCGATATTACGGATGTAGCTACCATCGACTTTCAGGTAAGCCAGCCCCCACTGGGCCAAGTTGCCGATCATATTAAAGCGTCCACCAAAGTGCTGTAACCCCAGCGCACAGCCATGCTCATTCAATAGCTTGATTAAGGCTTCCAGTTGGACGCTGTCTGGCAGTTGGTTCTCATCCAGCTCCAAAATCAGTCGTTTGGCAACGTCTGGTTGATGCTTCAGCGGGGCGAGCAGATCGGCGAGTAGATGAAGATTCAGGGCTGTGGTGCCAGACAGGCTCAGTGCGAGGTTGCCGTCGTGCTGGCGGAGATAGGCCAATACTTCACGTAGCATGGTCTGATCCAGCCGGGTATCCCAGCCAAAGCGTTGGATCCACGGCAGGAAGCGACCTGCCGCGATGCTGTTTCCTTGCGCATCCTGAATGCGAGCCAGTACCTTGTGATGTAATATCTGGCTGGGATCGTCACACGCGACAACGGGTTGCAGGAAAAGCTGCAAACGCTCCTGTTCAAGGATGGGATCGAGCAGGTTAAACCACATATGGCGATCGGTCTCGATCTGTTCGACACTGAGTGACGGAATCTGGTGAGAGGCGGCAGTATCGGTATCACTTTCGGCTCGCGTGAGCGCCTGATCGCCCTGAATAAACAGGGATTGTGCGGTGTCACCGTGACGGAAAGGCACCATGCCGAATTGGGCAACAGGGGAGACATCGGTTTCGCCTGTCAGATACAAGGTTTCGATGTTACGCGTCAGTTCTCCAATCAGCGCATAGGCTTCTTTATCAACCAAGCCAGGGCAGAACAGGGCAAATTCCCCACCGCGGATACGTGCCAGAAGACTTTCCGTATTCGTGTGCTGTTTTTGCGTTTTTCGCAGGATATTCCCTACGGAGGCTAACAGCGCATCGGTACGCTGGCCGCCCAGTCGTTGATTCATACCCGCCAGATCCTGAACGCGAATCATAATAAGAAAGCCCGGTGCCGTTTCCTCATCGGCCAGTTTGTCGTTGAATTGCATATCAAATGCACGGCGGTTATTCAGCCCGGTTTGTGGATCCTGATAGGCTTCCTGACGTAAGCGCTCGCTCCGCTCCGCCTCCTCTTCAAACAGAGTTTTGAGTTTGCTGACCATCAGGTTCATTGCCTGTGCGACGCGGCGGAATTCCGGCGTATTGGGCAGATCCGGCTGGCTAAGGAATTCACGGCGGGTAATCGCCAGCGATTGATCGACGATATAGTCGAGTGGGCGTAACTGGCGGCGTAGGAACAACGCGCCGATGAGTACGCCTAGCGTACCGCAGCCAAGCAGCCACAGGAAAGTAGCTGTACTGCTGCGCCACAGTCGGGTTACTGCGAACATTGGGTGGCTGACGACTTCGACTTTTGCCGCCTGTTCCCAACCTCGCATCACAATGGCTTCGCCTGCGCCGGGCTGAAGGTCCACTAATCGGACAAACCAGATCGGTACGTCAGGGATATCCGGTGATGCGGTACGTTCCAGCGTAACGCTGCCGGTTTTTAAATCTCGCACGCGAATACTGGAAAAATAGCCGCTGTCGAAAATCGAGCTGACCATCAGCTCCACCATCGCCGGGTCATCAATATTCGGCGTTAGGGAAAGCCCGAGTGCGGTCGCCGCATCCTGTGCATGCGAGTGAAGCTGGTTATTATATTGTTCGCGCGAATTTTCCAGGCTGACGAAAAAACTCCCGCTGAAAATGATTAGCACAAACAGGCAGATGGCTATCAGTAATTGTTTGTATAAAGACATAGCCTACCTTTACTCCTCAATTGAAAACCCTTCGGCACGCATTTTGGTTAATACATCCTGCCAGCGTGAAAGTCGTTTACTGTCACCGACGCGTTTGTTGCTGCCGCTTGCCCCCGGTAGCCAGAGACCACCGCCATTAAAGGCGTACACCGGAACTAAATCGTTGCGCTCTGTCGCAGGTTGGATCTTGTCAGTCAGATTATCCAACACCAGCGGAATTGACGTTGGCGTAGGGTAATAGGTGAGCACCATATGCGCTTTATTCAGACGCAAGGCTTTAACATAGGTAATGCGTAATTTGTCCGCTGGAACGCCTAAATGGCGCAGCGTAAAATACTTGGCAAGCGCATAATCCTCACAATCTCCAGCGCCTTTACGCAGTGCTTCAATCGGTGTTGCCCAGTAATCTTCCTGATTCCAGACGACAATATCATCGCGAAACAGCATACGATCGTTGAAAAACTGGTTCACGCTACTCAGCAGCGCTTTTTCGTTTTTATTGCGGGAATTGACCAACAGCGTTTGCCATTCATCTATCCGACGGCGAGCGTCGGGCGTTGCCGGGCCATAAAGCTGCTCGGTCCGCTGATTAATGGTAATAAAATCCCAGTCCGCACGTAGAGAACCCGCCAGCAGAAACAGCAGACAGCTAATAAAGAACAGCTTGTAACCGGAGAGCTTGAACCTGGAGAGTCGCACTGAGGTTTCTCTGTTTACTTTGCGAGATGAATGGGAGAGTGAATTCGATGCTACGATGCAGAATAGCTTACTTTTTCAGGGCTCCAAAGCGATTATAGTGGTGAAAATCATTGAAAGAACGCTGGCATAAGGCATGAGGTATCAGAATGAGTTCAGGCATAGTGAATAGAGAGCGTCTTAATTTAGGAAAACTGGTTTCTGAAACTCGTAACCCGGCAACAATGTCGCTGGATCAGTTATCTACGCTGGAGATGATGCACGCCTTTAATCAGGAAGATCGGAAAGTGCCTGAAGCCATCGCGCAGGTTTTACCCGCGATCGCCGAGGCTGTCGATCTGGCTACGGCCTCGTTACAGGCGGGGGGCGGCTGATCTATCTGGGAGCGGGCACTAGCGGCCGTTTAGGAGTATTGGATGCATCGGAATGTCCGCCGACGTTTGGTGTGCCACACGGGCTGGTTATCGGTCTGATTGCCGGCGGGCCGGGGGCGTTACTTAAGGCGGTAGAAGGCGCGGAAGACGATCCTGCACTGGGTGAGGCTGATTTGAAAGCGTTGGCTTTAACCGCTGCTGATATGGTGATCGGCCTTGCGGCATCGGGCCGAACGCCGTATGTGATTGGCGCATTGCGCTATGCGCGCCACGTTGGCAGCCGGACAGCGGCAATCTCTTGTAACCCTGACTCCCCAATCGCACAGGAAGCGCAGGTGGCGATATCTCCTGTGGTCGGCCCGGAGGCGTTAACGGGCTCGACGCGGCTGAAATCAGGAACAGCGCAAAAATTAGTTCTGAATATGATTTCTACCGGCGTAATGGTTAAGCTGGGTAAGGTGTACCAAAATTTGATGGTTGATGTGAAGGCGACCAATGTGAAGCTGCTGGATCGGGCTTGCCGTATCGTGGTGGAAGCGACGGGCGCAGAGCAGGATAAGGCACGGCAGGCGTTGGTACAGGCGGATAATGACGTTAAACCTGCGATTCTGATGCTTCTGGCTAATATTGATGTGGAGACGGCGCGTGAACGCCTGAAGCAGCACAACGGTTATCTGCGTGAGGCGCTGATTAGCGGATAAGACTATCTTGATGCAAGTCGGGGGAGAGGTTTTGAGTGATAAGCGAGAGCAACGCATTGTTTTTTTTGATCTGGATGGCACGTTGCATCAGCAAGACATGTTTGGCAACTTTCTGCGTTTCTTGCTTTGTCGGTTGCCGTTAAATCTCGTTCTGGTTATTCCGCTCTTACCTGTTATTGGACTGGGCTTATTAATTCGTGGTCGTGCGGCTCGCTGGCCAATGAGCTGGCTGCTGTGGGCGATTACGTTTGGGCGTGACGAAGATGAGCTTGTTCAGCTTGAAAAACAGTTCGTTGCTGCGTTTCGTCGCGATGTCATACCGTTTCCACAGGTTCAGCAGCGGCTGAAAACCTATCTCGAAGACAGTGATGCTCAGGTTTGGCTGGTGACCGGATCGCCACAGCGGCTGGTGGAACAGGTCTATCATGATTCGCCTTTTCTATCTGGCGTTCGCCTGATGGGGAGTCAGATTACGCGTCGCTACGGCGGCTGGGTACTCACGCTGCGCTGTCTCGGGCATGAGAAAGTAACGCAGATGGAACAGCGTTTAGGTGCCCCGCTCAAGCTCTACAGCGGCTATAGCGATAGCAAGCAGGACAACCCATTGCTCTATTTTTGCGAACACCGCTGGCGGGTGACGCCTGAAGGTAGCCTACAACAACTAGAGTAACGCCTTCAATACGTCATCCATATAGGTATAATGCGCCGCCAAAATGTGAATAATAAGGGCCTACTGATATAGGTTCTATACCCCAAATAATTCGAGTTCAGGACAAAACGTTAGCGTTTTGAACAGCGTTTGCGCTGACCCCGAAGGGGTGAGGCCATAAGGCCGAATAACGCGGCAAGAGAGGGACAAATTTGTCGGGAACGAATTTGGCCAGCCAGCGGCTGGCCTTCGGTGAGAGACAGGATGTCTCTCATTTCATCCCGAATCACTTACTCAGGTAAGTGATTCGGGTGAGCGAATGCAGCCAACGCACATGCAGCTTGAAGTATTACGGGTATAAGTGAGGAAACGTGGTTAGCCTGCGTAATGATGAATACTGGATGCGCTATGCGTTGACGCTGGCTCAGCGTGCTCAAGATGAAGGCGAAGTCCCGGTTGGCGCGGTGCTGGTGCTGGATAACGAAGCGATTGGTGAAGGATGGAACCGTCCGATAGGGCATCACGATCCTACCGCGCACGCTGAAATTATGGCACTGCGGCAGGGGGGATTGTGTTGCAGAACTACCGCCTGCTGGAGACCACGCTGTATGTCACGTTGGAGCCGTGCATCATGTGTGCGGGCGCGATGATACATGGGCGTATTGGCCGTCTGGTTTATGGCGCGTCAGATGAGAAAACGGGGGCGGCCGGATCGCTGTTAGACATTCTGCGTCACCCCGGCATGAATCATCAGATCGTGATTGAATCTGGTGTGTTGGCTGACGAATGTTCTGCAACGCTCAGCACGTTCTTTCGTCTGCGTCGCGAGCAGCATAAAGCCCGTCGTGTGGCAGAGAAAAACGCTGCGCAGGAATAGCGTATACCCGTCATACTTCAAGCTGCTTGTGCGTTGGCAATACTCGGCTCAGTTCTGAGCCTCGCCCTGAAGGGCCGCCGCAAGTGGCGTTCAAATCGGTTTGAAACCAATTTGTCGCTCAGTTGCCGCGTTACAAGGCCATAAATGGGCCTTGCCCTAAAGGGTCAACGCAGAGCGTTACTCAAAACGCTAACGTTTTGTCACGCAACTCGAATTATTTAGGGTATAGGTCCATTCTAGTATTTTTTATTCCGGCACCTTGTTGAGAGGAACTGCCGGATAGCTTTGCGCAATCTGGGTTTGTTGCTGAGCCTTGGCTTCTTTTTCTATCAGATAACCTTCCAGACTCACCATATAGCGTCGAATGTTTTCCACGTAGTTATAGGCTTCTTGCCCGCGCGCGTAGCCGTAGGTGGTTTGGGTGTAATAGCGCTTCTGGCTCAACATTGGCAGGCGCATTTTTACGTCTACCCAACTGTCAGGATTACCCTTTTGTTTTTCGGTCAATTTACGTGCATCAAGCAGATGGGCGTATCCCATGTTGTAGGATGCCAGCGCAAACCAGATTTTTTCATCTTCGGGAATGGTGTCTGGCATTTTCTGCATCATATACGACATATATTGTGCGCCGCCGCGGATACTCTGCTCTGGGTCGACGCGATCGGTCACGTTCAGGCTTTCTGCGGTGTTACGCGTTAGCATCATCAGCCCACGCACGCCAGTAGGGGAGGTTGCCAATGGGTTCCAGTGTGACTCTTGATAGGAGATGGCGGCCAGCAACTTCCAGTCGATATGGGTGGCGTACTTTTCGAACAGCGGGCGCAGGTCTGGCAGCGTTTCATCAATCGCCCCCAGAAACGTGGTGGTATCGACATAATCAAATTCGCCAACGTGACCGAGATATTTTTCCTCTAGGCGCGCGAGCGTACCGTCTTCGACAATCTTGCTGAAAAAATCCAACAAGGCAGCAGACAGGCTATCATCGTGCGAACGGCGCATATACCAGGTGACAGGCTCTTCGTCGCTAAGATCAAAGGCAACGGCGAGCTGTGGATGAATACGCTGCATCAGGCCGATGGTAACGGAATCACCTAGCGCATAGTCCAGTTTGCCGTCGGCAACCTGTTTCAATAATTCCTGCGTGCTCTGATCGGAGGCGGATTCCCAACTCAACTGTGGGTATTTCTCTGCTTTTAAATCGCGCAGGGTCGCTGCGTGGGCGGAACCCGATGTGACAACGAGGCGGCCTTGTAGCTTATCCAGCGTTTTGGGACGAGGTGAACCGAGGCGATAGACCATTTGCTGCGAAATGGAGTAGTAGGTTGGGCCAGCACGGAAACGCTCCAGACGCTCGTGATTGTAAATCAGCCCGGCAGCCAGCAGGTCGGCATCGTTACCGTCCAGATCGTCGAACAGTTCGTCAAGGTTCTTGCGCGACGAAACCACCAGCTTGACGCCGAGGTAATCGGCGAAACGTTTTGCCAGTTCATAATCCAGACCTGTCGGGGATCCGTTGCTCATTGCATAGGTCAGCGGTGAGTTAACGGTGCTGATACGCAACTCGCCGCGTGAGAGGATCTGCCTGAGCTGTACATCCTGACTGCTGCGCCAGGGAATGCTAGGCCATAGCGCTAACGCCAGTAGTAACGTGATAATCCCGATGAAAAAATAATTTAATTTTAAAGGCTTCAAATAGTTATCTCTCGGTGGCCGGGTGGCCAGGCTGTCTGTAACGGCAGTTTTTTTATACGTCATTTCCCAGAGTGGGGGCATTTTGCTTAACAAACCGCCAGTGTGCAACTTTTATTGATTTGGTCACCGATTAATCATTCGGCAGATGCGAAGTGAAATTATCGCCACGCAAACGGTTTCGTCCGAGGGAAGGATTCTCTATAATGTGCGCGTTTCCCCCCTGTTGTGCCCAGTGGCTGTATTGCAGCCAGTGCATCGAAGACGAGAGAACTTTAGATTATGGAAATACTGCGTGGTTCACCTGCTTTATCGGCTTTTCGTATTAATAAATTGCTGGTCCGCTGCAAAGAGCACGTTTTGCCAGTCAGCGATATCTATGCTGAATACGTACATTTCGCCGATGTCAGCGCCCCGCTGAACAACGATGAACAGGCCAAACTGACACGTTTGCTGAAGTATGGTCCTTCTCTCGCGGAGCACGAGCCGCAAGGTCGTTTGTTACTGGTCACGCCGCGTCCTGGCACTATTTCACCGTGGTCTTCCAAAGCGACGGACATCGCCCATAACTGTGGATTAAGCAACGTGCTGCGTCTGGAGCGCGGTCTGGCTTTCTATATTCATGCGCCAACGTTGAGTGATGAGCAGTGGCAGCAGCTGGGGGCACTGTTGCATGACCGGATGATGGAAAGCGTATTTAGCGACCTGCAGCAGGCGGAAGCGCTGTTCTCTCATCATCAACCTGCACCTTTCAAGCGTATCGAAATTTTGCTGCAAGGGCGTCAGGCGTTGGAAGAGGCGAACGTCCGTCTGGGGTTGGCATTGGCGGAAGATGAAATTGATTATCTGCTGGAAGCCTTCAACAATCTGGGTCGTAACCCAACCGATATCGAACTGTATATGTTTGCGCAGGCGAATTCTGAGCACTGCCGACATAAGATTTTTAACGCAGATTGGGTGATCGACGGCGTAACTCAGCCGAAATCACTGTTCAAAATGATCAAAAATACCTTTGAACACACACCCGATCACGTTCTCTCCGCCTATAAAGACAACGCCTCCGTAATGGAAGGCTCCTCCGTCGGCCGTTTCTATACCGACACCAACGGGCAATATGCTTACCATCAGGAAGACGCACATATCCTGATGAAGGTTGAAACGCATAACCACCCAACTGCGATTTCACCGTGGCCGGGCGCAGCAACAGGATCTGGCGGTGAAATCCGTGATGAAGGCGCTACGGGTCGAGGCTCTAAGCCGAAAGCCGGTTTGGTTGGTTTCTCCGTATCGAACCTGCGTATTCCTGGCTTTATCCAATCGTGGGAAGAAGAAGAGTTCGGCAAGCCAGATCGCATTGTCAGCGCACTGGATATCATGACCGAAGGCCCATTGGGCGGTGCGGCATTTAACAACGAATTCGGCCGTCCTGCACTGACTGGCTATTTCCGTACTTATGAAGAGCGTGTTGATAGCCACAATGGTGCAGAACTGCGCGGTTACCATAAGCCGATCATGTTGGCGGGCGGTATTGGTAACATCCGTGCCGATCACGTCAAAAAAGGCGAAATTAGCGTCGGAGCTAAACTGATTGTTCTGGGCGGGCCGTCCATGAATATCGGTCTGGGCGGTGGCGCGGCGTCTTCCATGGCATCGGGTCAATCTGATGCGGATCTGGATTTTGCTTCTGTGCAGCGTGATAACCCAGAAATGGAGCGTCGCTGTCAGGAAGTGATCGACCGCTGCTGGCAATTGGGCGAAGCCAACCCGATCCTGTTCATTCACGATGTCGGCGCGGGCGGTTTATCGAATGCAATGCCTGAGTTGGTGAGTGATGGCGGTCGCGGCGGTCGCTTTGAACTGCGCGATATTCTGAACGACGAGCCGGGCATGAGCCCGCTGGAAGTCTGGTGTAACGAATCGCAGGAGCGCTACGTTCTGGCGGTTGCGCCAGAGCAGTTGGCACAGTTTGATGACATTTGCCGCCGTGAACGCGCCCCTTACGCGGTGATTGGTGAAGCGACGGAAGAATTGCATCTGACGATGAACGATCGTTATTTCAACAACAAACCTATCGATTTACCGCTGGATGTGCTGCTGGGTAAAACGCCGAAGATGCTGCGTGATGTAGAGCGCAAACAGGTAGAAGGCACACCGTTACAGCGTGACGAAATTTATCTGGCCGAAGCGGTCGAACGCGTGCTGCATTTGCCTGTGGTTGCGGAAAAAACCTTCCTGATCACCATCGGCGACCGTTCTGTTACCGGTATGGTAGCGCGCGATCAGATGGTCGGTCCGTGGCAGGTGCCGGTGGCTGACTGTGCAGTGACCACCGCTAGCCTTGACAGCTATTACGGCGAGGCGATGTCTATTGGTGAACGTGCGCCTGTCGCGTTGCGTAACTTTGCGGCCTCCGCGCGTTTGGCTGTGGGTGAGGCGCTGACGAACATTGCTGCCACGCATATCGGTCCGCTGACTCGCGTGAAGTTGTCTGCAAACTGGATGGCAGCAGCAGGGCATCCGGGCGAAGACGCCGGCCTGTATGATGCGGTAAAAGCCGTGGGTGAGGAGTTGTGTCCAGCGTTGGGTCTGACGATCCCGGTGGGTAAAGACTCCATGTCGATGAAAACCCGCTGGCAGGAAGACGGTGAAGATCGCGCAGTCACCTCGCCGATGTCGCTGGTGATCTCTGCATTTGCGCGTGTAGAAGACGTGCGTAACACGGTAACGCCACAATTGCGTACCGGGCAGGATAATGCGTTGCTGCTGATCGATCTGGGCGCAGGCAATAAAGCATTAGGTGCGACGGCGTTGGCACAGGTTTATCGCCAACTAGGTCGTAAGACGGCAGATGTGCATAGTCCAGAGCAACTGGCGGGTTTCTTTAATGCTATCCAAGAGTTGGTCGCGGCTAAGGCGCTTCTGGCCTACCATGACCGTTCAGACGGTGGCCTGCTGGTGACGCTGGCAGAGATGGCGTTTGCTGGTCACTGCGGTGTCACCGTTGATATCACGTCTCAGGGTGAGGATACGCTGGCGACGCTGTTTAACGAAGAGTTGGGTGCCGTGATCCAGATCCCGGCCGCGCGTCGTGCCGAAGTGGAAGCTATTCTGGCGTTGCATGGTTTGGCTGATTGCGTGCACTACCTCGGTCAGGCTGAAGAAGGGACGCGTTTCACCATCAATCAGGGGGCTGAAGCGGTCTATCAGGAAAACCGTTCGACGTTGCGCCGCTGGTGGGCTGAAACCAGTTGGCAAATGCAGCGCCTGCGTGATAATCCGCAGTGTGCCGATCAGGAACACATCGCCAGACAGGATGATAACGATCCCGGCCTGAATGTGTCGCTGACCTTTGATCCGAAGCAAGACATTGCAGCGCCTTATATTGCTAAGAATGTCCGGCCTAAAGTGGCTGTCCTGCGTGAGCAGGGGGTGAACTCGCACGTAGAAATGGCAGCGGCGTTCCACCGTGCTGGTTTTGATGCTATTGATATCCATATGAGCGACCTGCTGGCGAATCGTCGTAACTTGCAGGATTTCCAAGCGCTGGTTGCGTGTGGCGGTTTCTCTTATGGTGACGTGCTGGGTGCGGGTGAAGGCTGGGCTAAATCTATTCTGTTCAACTCTCGCGTGCGTGATGAATTCGCTGAATTCTTCCTGCGTCCGCAGACGTTGGCGCTGGGCGTATGTAACGGCTGCCAGATGATGTCGAATTTGCGTGAACTGATTCCGGGTGCCGATCTCTGGCCGCGTTTTGTCCGCAATAAATCCGATCGCTTTGAAGCACGTTTCAGCTTGGTTGAAGTGGAGAAAAGCCCGTCGCTGTTCATGAATGATATGGCAGGATCGCGCATGCCGATTGCCGTTTCACACGGCGAAGGACAAGTTGAAGTCCGTGATGATACCCATCTGGCGGCAATTGAAGAACACGGTCTGGTAGCACTGCGTTATATCAACCACTACGGCCAGGTAACCGAAAATTATCCAGCTAACCCGAATGGGTCGCCAAACGGTATTACGGCGGTAACCAGCACCAGCGGTCGGGCAACTGTCATGATGCCGCACCCTGAGCGCGTGTTCCGTACCGTTAGTAACTCCTGGCATCCAGAAGAATGGGGCGAGGATGGCCCGTGGATGCGTATGTTCCGCAATGCACGCAGACAACTGGGCTGAGTTAACGTCTGTTAGGGAAAGGGGCTTCGGCCCCTTTTTTACACCTGTTGTCTCAGTTTGTCGTTTTTTTGCGACGGATTGATTTTTTCTGTCTCTAATTGGTGACATTTAACTATTTGATTTGTATGAATACTGTAATGGCGACATAAAGCTGTCTGTTTTTAGCGACATCAATCGTCTCTTTTTCGCGTATTTTCGCTGTTTGCACTCTGGATAATTTATTTAGCGATTTAATAAAAATTAAAAAACATTAATAATCAGATATTTATTTTTTATTTTTATAGTTGGCATAATAAGTGCATTTTAACCAGTGTTGCTCATTCAACTGGTTATGATTGCGTTGCTAACTGGCAAATATTTTCGCTCATAACATCTGGAATGATGCCAAAAGAAAGGGTGCCTATCGTCCACCAGACCGATAACAGTACGTGAAAACGAACGTTATCAAGCATCGGACGACACGTTGAGTGAGGCACCGCCTATTCAGTTACGCGGCCAGAGGGAGTGATTCTTCTGGCCGCGTGATGCTTTATACCGCCACATCCCCCAGAAAATCTCCCTGATTGTTTTTACGACGTTACTTTCTACAGTGTTACATCGGTATTTATGCCGTCTTGCGAAGCGTTACGCATGCCGTAAGGGAAAACGTTGAACTTTTATAAGACTCAGTTAGCATCAGAGCGGATTCGATAGGTAACGAGATGATTTCTTTGAAACGATGGCGTTTATTCCCGCGTTCTCTGCGGCAATTAGTAATTATGGCGTTCTTGTTGGTACTGCTGCCGCTGTTGGTGCTGGCCTATCAGGCTTATCAAAGCTTGAACATGCTGAGCGAACAAGCTGCGGATATTAACCGGACAACGCTGGCGGATGCCCGCCGCAGTGAGGCGATGACCAGCGTAGCGCTGGCGATGGAGCGTAGCTATCGACAATACTGTGTATTAGATGACCAGACGCTGGCGACGCTCTACCAGAATCAGCGTAAACAGTATTCGCAAATGCTGGACTCCCACGCGCGGGTACTGCCCGATCCCCGTTATTACCAGACGTTACGTCAACTGCTGACTCAGCTTGGTGAAATACGCTGTCATAATAGCGGCCCGGAACAAACGGCGTCCAACCTGCTGGAAGGGTTCTCTCGCGCTAACGGACAGATGGTGCAGGTGACGCGTGACGTCGTTTTCTCACGCGGTCAGCAACTCCAGCAGGCTATTTCTGAACGCGGTCAGTTCTTTGGTTGGCAAGCGTTGCTCCTCTTCCTGGTCAGCGTACTGCTGGTGGTTCTTTTTACGCGGATGATTATTGGCCCGGTTAATGGCGTAGAGCGGATGATTAACCGCCTTGGCGAAGGTCGTTCGCTGGGGAATACCAGCACGTTCAAAGGCCCGCGTGAGATTCGGACGCTGGCGCAGCGCATTATCTGGCTGAGTGAGCGTCTGTCCTGGCTGGAGTCGCAGCGGCATGAATTCTTGCGCCATATTTCCCACGAACTCAAGACACCGCTGGCTAGCCTGCGGGAGGGCACCGAACTGCTGGCCGATGAGGTGGTCGGGCCGCTGACGGCTGACCAGAAAGAGGTTGTCACGATTCTTGATAGCAGCAGCCGTCACCTATTGCAGTTGATCGATCAACTGCTGGACTATAATCGCAAACTGGCGGATACGCCGACTGAGCTAGAGCGGGTTGAAATTGAAGAGATCGTCGATATTGTCGTGTCGTCTCACAGTTTGCCCGCCCGCGCCAAAATGATTCATACCGATGTGACACTGGCTGTTGGGCACTGCTGGGCGGAAACGACGTTGCTGATGCGAGTGATTGATAATCTCTATTCCAATGCGGTGCACTACGGGAAGGAATCCGGTAACATTTGGATTTATAGCCGTCAGATTGGTAACCGTGTTCAGATTGATGTCGCCAATAGTGGTACACCCATTCCTGATGCCGAGCGGAGCATGATTTTTGAGCCCTTTTATCAGGGAAGCCATCAGCGCCGTGGTGCGGTAAAAGGCAGCGGACTTGGTCTGAGTATTGCGCGTGATTGCATCCGTCGTATGCGTGGTGAGCTTAGCCTAATTACCGTGGACTATGCTGATGTGTGTTTCCGCATCGAGCTGCCCTTATTGTCCGATAACGAATAGTCCGAGAATGAATAAATAATGAATGTAAGGTTTATGAAGGGATGGCTGGCGAATAGACAATTCTCCTGTTTGCTGAAAGCGGCGGTACTGTTGTCGCCACTTGTTTTAGCCGCGTGCAATAGTTATGTGAACAGTGGCACGACATCGCTGGAAATAGAAGGGACGCCACCGAAAGAGCAGGTCGCCGATTTCCGTATCGCGCAATGTGAGCATTTGTGGCAGATAGACGATCGCGACTCCATGAACAATGCGCTTTATTGGCTGCGGGCGATGGATTGTGCGGGGCGTCTGACCCAGTTTCAGGCTCGTGAAGAAGCTGAGCAGGTCGCGGGAGATAGCTGGGAAAATGCGTTTAAGCAGGGCATTTTGCTGGATAATGCCGGTATTACTCAGGTTGAGCGACGTCAGGTACTGGAACAGATTAATTTATATCGTCTGGCATTCCCTGCGGCGCTGCGTCCGCTGATGCAAACCTGGCGTGATAGACAAACGCTCTTTCTGGCGCTATCGGATGAGCGCTTGCGCTATAAGCGTTTACAGGAATCCAGCGACAAGCAGCTAGACACCTTGCGCGTGCAGCAAAATCACCTGCAATACCAGTTAGAAACAACCACGCAGAAACTGGAAAACCTGACGGATATTGAACGCCAACTGTCGTCCCGTAAGCAGTTGTCAGGAGATATGCCGGATAACGATGTCGATCACCGTGGCAGTGCGGGGGCAAATAAAGACGGCTCACGCAATTCGGCTACAAAGCCGAGAAATGAGTCCGTTGATGCGGATGACACCTATACGCCGCCGATGGAATCACATACGGACAAGCCGACGACGAAGAAGGAGCCAGCAAGACAATGACAGCCCGGAAAACGGCGAGTTTGTTGCTCGTGGATGATGACCCCAGTCTGCTGAAGCTGCTGGGCATGCGTCTGACCAGCGAAGGATTTAGCGTAATGACGGCGGAGAGCGGCCAAGAGGCGTTACGGCTGTTAACGCGCGAGACGTTTGATCTGGTGATCAGCGATCTTCGTATGGATGAAATGGATGGCATGGCGCTGTTTTCCGAAATCCAGCGCTATCAGCCGGGGATGCCGGTAATCATCTTAACCGCCCACGGTTCCATTCCCGATGCGGTTGCGGCGACGCAGCAGGGGGTGTTCAGCTTCCTCACGAAGCCCGTCGACCGTGATGCGCTCTACAAAGCCATCGATGAGGCTATGGCGCTGTCTGCGCCGGCAGGTGATGAAAGCTGGCGTGAAACCATCGTGACGCGTAGCCCAATGATGTTACGTCTGTTGGAACAAGCCAGAATGGTGGCACAGTCGGACGTTAGCGTGCTGATTAATGGTCAGAGCGGAACCGGGAAAGAGGTGCTGGCTCAGGCGATTCATGCGGCGAGCCCGCGAGCAAAGAAAGCGTTTATCGCGATTAACTGCGGTGCGTTGCCGGAGCCGCTGCTGGAGTCGGAGCTGTTTGGCCATGCGAAAGGAGCCTTTACTGGCGCAGTCAGCAGCCGTGAAGGGCTTTTTCAGGCGGCGGAAGGCGGTACGCTGTTTTTAGATGAAATCGGCGATATGCCGCTGTCTTTACAGGTTAAGCTACTGCGCGTTTTGCAGGAGCGAAAAGTCCGCCCGTTGGGGAGCAACCGCGATCTGGACATTGACGTGCGGATTATCTCCGCCACGCACCGTGATTTGCCGAAGGCGATGGAAAAAAACGAATTCCGCGAGGACCTGTATTATCGGCTCAACGTGGTGAATATGAAACTGCCAGCGCTGCATGAACGTGCTGAAGATATTCCGCTGCTGGCAAATCATCTGCTGCGCGAATCCGCCAATCGCCATAAGCCTTTTGTGCGCACCTTTTCAACCGATGCGATGAAGCGCTTGATGACGGCAAGTTGGCCGGGTAACGTGCGTCAGTTGGTGAATGTCATCGAACAGTGTGTGGCGCTGACCAGCGCCCCGGTAATCAGCGACGCACTGGTTGAGCAGGCACTGGAAGGTGAAAATACCGCGCTGCCGACGTTTGTTGAAGCGCGTCATCAGTTTGAACTTAACTATTTGCGAAAACTATTACAGATTGCAAAAGGTAATGTGACGCAGGCTGCGCGAATGGCTGGGCGTAACCGAACGGAATTTTATAAACTGTTGGGTCGCCACGAACTGGATGCCAACGATTTTAAAGATGAGCGCTAAGGGAGCAGGTAGGGCGCCCGTAATGTAGTGTGGCGTGGGTCAGTGCCCACAATTCACCAGTAGCTTGAAGTATGACGGGTATAGATTGTCCGCCTGAGTTCTGACATGCTGTTTATTTGCTGATGCTCGGCTTTGGCCGCAACATAGATAACACAAAGGTTCCTCCATGAAGAAAATTGATGCGATTATTAAGCCGTTCAAACTGGACGATGTGCGTGAAGCGTTAGCTGAAGTGGGCATCACAGGGATGACGGTAACGGAAGTTAAAGGCTTTGGTCGCCAGAAAGGTCACACCGAATTGTATCGTGGCGCAGAATACATGGTCGATTTTCTGCCGAAAGTGAAAATCGAAATTGTTGTCTCGGATGATATTGTTGATACCTGTGTTGAAACCATCACACAGACCGCGCAGACGGGTAAAATCGGTGACGGTAAAATCTTTGTTTTTGATGTGGCACGCGTTGTTCGTATTCGTACCGGTGAAGAGGATGAGGAAGCGATTTAATCGTTTCGCCTCCCTCAGCCAATACGGTTTACACGCTACATCCTTCGAGTTTCATGCAGCTAATGCACACGTAGCGTGAAGTACGACAGATAGAGAAGCCAGCCTGATGAAGGCTGGCTTTGTTACATTTATTTCCCTTTAGGTGCAGTAGGAACCCAGCCTGCTAATACCTTATCAGCAGTGTATTCTGCTGCTTCCGCCTCGCTCAACTGACGGCGCTGATCGTTTTTCTCTGCTCCTTTACCGCTGGATTTATACTCGAAAAAGCGTGAGTCCTGCGGATGGAACCAGATTTTTTCGCCTTGTTTATCTTTGCCTGACATTTTGTCCCAGCCATAGATGTGGTCGTCCATGCTGGTGTTCAGGAAAACGGTCTGGCCGATGGCGTTAGGATCGGCATAGCGACCGTCCTCAAAGGTGGTCGTTGGGTGCCAAGGGCGGCCCAAACCATAGCTTTTTGCGGGCACATCTTTCTCTTTAATCACCCGGCTATTGATAATAACCAAACCATATTTTTGCTTAATGTCAGTGCTGGGGGCGGTGAGGTAGCCAATTGGTTGATCTTTCACATCGGTACGGTTACGAGCGACGATGTCACAATCGTCGAACAGCGCTGTGCCGTTGCCGAAGATGAAATCAACGGTGCCGCTGATACGGCATTTTGAGAAGAAACTGCGTCCACCTTTCACATACAGCGTGTCCTGATAGCCCGTCAGGCTGACATCATGGAACCACGCCCGATCGCTATTTTCGGCAACCAGCAGCGCAACGGCCTGCGAGTCTTTTAATTTAGTTGGATCCTCACTCGTTTTTGCCTGATTGGCTAGGTAATCGAAATCGTTGCTGATGGTCAGCGAGTGGGCGCTGAAATCGGGGGCGTCGACTTTTACCGTATTGCTGCCATAGGTTCCCCATTTGCTGCCATCGGGTTTGAGCATCCCGGCTGCGGTGGTTGCGGTGATGACGGTTCCATCGCGGCTTTCGCCCTGAAGATGAATGTTGGGACGTGTAATGGTGAGGCGCTCATGGTAGACGCCATTTTTCACATAGATAACAAATGGAGAACTGTCTGCTGGGGCGCTGGCGATAGCTTCAGTAATGGTTTTGTAGGCTTTGGCGTCTGTTGCATTGGCGGAAACCAGTGCATTGTAGTCGGCTGCCTGTGCTAACGCCCAGGGTGAGGAAATTAACATGGCTAAAGTCAGCGTCTTGCCGAAGTGTAAGGTGTTTATCATGTCCAGAGTCCTGTAATCGGTAAGGGAAAGAGGAAGGTCTATAACGCGCGGCTACGTCATGCCGCGCGTGGTTCTGTCTTATCGTTTTGCCTGACTGATAATTACTTGTGCTTGCTGACTGTTTTTTCCGCCAGCGACGCTAACGCAGGTTCTTGCCGAATGGCATTCGCGACAATCTCTGCCACGGCGATCGCGCCTTTTTTCTGAAAATGGGTGGTGTCTGGTTTGCTCAGACTACCGGCCTGATCGCGGTAGTAAGGGTATTTTTTGGGATCGATCACCAGCCAATATTGTTTCCAATGCTCGCTGTTGCCCTGATTTGCCAACGCAATAGTAGCGGGCTCAATGTCCAGCAAAACGACCTTGTTAGTCGCAGCCGTGTCCTTGATGGTCTGGCTGTAATCGCCAACGAAGGCGTAGCCGTTGTCTGCATTTTGTTTGGTGAAGTGGCTATGTACGGCAGGCGTGCCGTTTTTCCCTTCAGCCGTTTTCACCCGGGTGGTTGGGGTAAGCAGTACCGGCGTCAGTTTATGTTGACGGGCGAAAGTGATGTAGCGTTCCAGCGAAGTCTGGAATGACATATCCGCTTTCCCCTGCGGGGCCTGTTTTTTCCCTGCGGCATCGTTCGGGTAAGTACACAGGTTCGCAACGTCAGCGGGACCGCGTACTGCTTTCGCACCGTTGCAGTTTTGATCGTTGTGCCCCATCTGGATAAACAGGAAATCGCCCTCTTTCATCAGGGGCTGCATTTGGCGGAACCAGCCTTCGTAAAAATAGTCGCGTGAACTGCGGCCCGCACGTGTGCCATTGACGATTTTCACACTGCTGTTTTTACTGAATTGTTGTTCAAAAACCTGACCCCATCCCATACGTGGCAAGCGCATTTTTTCATAAGTGGCTGCGGTTGAATCGCCAACGAGGAAAATGCGGGTTTGCGCTTTCTGGATTGCATCCAGGCTTTGGCGGGCAGAGCGATAATCTAGCGGTTCATAGTTGCCTTTATCGTTCAGGCCGACAATCGGGTGAAATGCGCTGTCGGTTAGAACGGTGTGGCCGGAGTAACCCGTATTGTTGTGATAATTGCGGTTATGGTTAATAACGTTGACGATTTTGGTGACGGCTTCCTGCTGGCTTGCTGGGTAGGTTAGGGGATCGAAGCGCGCGGGAGCGCTGATACCCGCCTGTTTTAACGCGCCATTAAAGCCAGCATGGAAATCGGCATAGGCTGTTTTCCATGCTGCGGCATCCAGTTTTGGTGATTCCGTGTCGTCGGTTAGCTGCTGTGGGCCGATGTAACCGGCTGCTACGGCGATATCTGAGGTAATGCGGTCAGTCAGTGGGTTGATATTGGCGATATTTTCTTTACCGTCATGCAGTGAAGGCGCGACGGCAGACAGGCAGATTGCACGGGAAATATTATTCAGCAGGCAGTTATTACCACCGGATTCAATGGCTAAAACCCGTAACGGGGGCGTGAGACCTGAGACATCAAGGTGATATTTCCCTTGCTCATCGGTCTGTGTCTGCCGTTTCTGGCCTTGTTGGTCTCTGATTATGATGGTGGCGGGCAGGTGAATATCCCGAACGGTGACGTTACCCGATAGGCCGGTTTTCTCACCCAGCGTTGAGCCTGACAGCAATTTAGCACTCTCTGGTGTCGCGGTCTGGTGTGCAGCAGCGGGAGTTTTAGCGTGTACGAATGTGAAAGGGGCGGAAAGTATCAACGCTAAAGCCATACTTTCTGAAAAACGTTTTGCCATGGTAGGACATATCCCTTGTTGGTTAATCGGAAACGGTTAATGAACCCAAGTGTTATCAAAGAAAGATCGCTGTTTTTTATCGTTCTTGCCACGGCCTTTAGAGAGAACATTGGGGCCGTTATTGTGCACCCAAGCCGATTCAAGGGCGATACTTATACCCGTCATTCTTCAAGTTGCATGTGCGTTAGCTGCGATACTCGGCACGCTGGCGTGTGCCTCGCCCTGACGGGCCAACGCTTTGCGTTGTTCAAAACGCTAACGTTTTGTCCCGCGACTCGAATTATTTAGGATCTAAACGTAGGTTCTTTTGGTGAAATAATTATTCATTAAAAATGAAATGTTATTTCAATAAGATCTTCTTTTTTGTGACCCACCTCTTTTTTAGCGGAGTATCCATGTATCGACCCATAAAATTGTGATCAGTAAAGTGTTTCTGGGAAGGCGATGTTTTGATAGACGAAAAAAAGGTCGCAAAAGCGACCTTTGGGTTTGATCCGTTATCAATGAGGGTTAGACAACTTTATGCGGACCAAAACATTCGTAATGCAGTTGCTCGGCCGGGATGCCGATTGCCAGCAACTGCTGTGCGACAAACTGCATGAAAACTACTGGGCCGCACAAGTAGTAGTGCATAGCCGGCGTGGTTAATTCATCTTGTAGCGAGGATAACTGCATCAGGCCACTGTGATGATAATCTTCTCCCGGACGGTCGGTCTGTTGCGGTTCCCGATACCAGATGTGGTTCTGGAACTGCGGCAATGATTGCCCCGTCTGTTCGATTTCATCAGCAAATGCGTGCGTTGCGCCGTTTTCTGCTGCGTGCAGCCATAACACTTTCGCCTGATGGCTCTGTTGTTTTAGTGTATGCAGCATACCCAGCATCGGGGTTTGCCCCACGCCTCCGGAAATCAGAGCAACTGGCGTGGTGGCGGGAATATCAAGGAAGAAGTCGCCGTGCGGAGCTGCGAGATGAATGATATCGCCTTCACGAGCGGTAGCATGCAGATAGCCGGAAACGGTGCCTTGCGCTTCACGTTTAACCGCAATCCGGTAGGACTGTCCATTCGGCGCATGAGTCAGAGAGTATTGGCGAATCTCCTGATTGGCAAAACTATCATGCTTGATGTAAACCGCCAGATACTGGCCCGGCTGAAAATCAGCGATAGGTTGGCCGTCGACGGGTTCCAGTGTGAAGCTGGTGATCACGGAACTTTGTGGCTGTTTGTTCACAATGCGGAAAGCGCGTACACCGCTCCAGCCGCCGTTTTGGGTTTCGGTGCTGCGGTAGATATCATTTTCGCGTTGGATGAAGACATTCGCCAGTACGCCATAGGCTTTACCCCAGGCGTCCAGCACCTCTTGGCCGGGACTAAACATTTCATCCAGCGTTGCCAATAGGTGACTACCCACGATCTGATACTGATCTGCCTGAATGTTAAAACTGGCATGCTTCTGGGCGATGCGCTCAACCGCAGGCAGCAGCGCAGCCAGGTTTTCAATATTCGTCGCATAAGCACAAATGGCATTGAACAGTGCTTCCCGCTGATCGCCATTGCGTTGGTTGCTCATGTTGAAAATATCTTTGAGCTCCGGGTTATGCGTAAACATACGATCGTAGAAATGCGCGGTCAGTTTCGGACCAGTTTCTGCCAGCAGAGGGATGGTTGATTTAACGATAGCGATAGTGTGGTTATCCAGCATGGTGACTCCTTATTTATTTGCATGACTTATAAGTTGTATTTTATATGCATCTTATTGGGTTTATCCGTCGCTGTAAATTACCTTTTTGGTGGTGGGGACTTTTAGCGTGGGTCAGAGGGAATAACATGAAGAAATAGCAGGATGAGAATGAAGAAAAATCCGTTTGTCGCTACACAATGTAGATTGGCTGAAGCCTTGCGCCGCCTGTAGCTAATCGTTTGCGTAAAAACCTCTGTCAAGACCTATCTTCATTAGGGAAAAACGGTTTACACTATACGCCATTCCCCAAAAGGGTGGGCCCATTCTCAAATGAGCCATCAATTCCCAGTATATTTATGTTAGCTGAGTCAGGAGATCCGGATGTTAAAGCGTGAAATGAACATTGCCGATTATGATGCCGACCTGTGGCAAGCAATGGAGCAAGAAGTGGTGCGTCAGGAAGAGCACATTGAACTGATTGCATCAGAAAACTACACCAGCCCACGCGTTATGCAGGCTCAAGGGTCTCAGCTAACGAACAAGTATGCTGAAGGTTATCCGGGCAAACGTTACTACGGCGGCTGTGAGTATGTTGACGTGGTTGAGCAATTGGCGATCGATCGTGCTAAAGCGCTGTTTGGTGCCGATTATGCCAACGTGCAGCCGCACTCCGGCTCTCAGGCTAACTTTGCCGTTTACACCGCGCTGCTGCAGCCGGGTGACACCATTCTGGGTATGAACCTGGCGCACGGTGGTCACCTGACTCACGGTTCTCCGGTTAACCTGTCCGGTAAATTGTATAAAGTTATTCCTTATGGTATCGACGAAAGCGGCAAAATCGACTACGACGAAATGGCTGAACTGGCGCGCACGCACAAACCAAAAATGATCGTTGGCGGTTTCTCTGCTTACTCTGGCGTGGTTGACTGGGCGAAGATGCGTGAAATCGCTGATAGCATCGGTGCTTACCTGTTTGTTGATATGGCGCACGTTGCCGGTCTGATTGCCGCAGATGTTTACCCTAACCCGGTTCCTCATGCCCACATCGTGACCACGACGACGCACAAAACGCTGGCTGGCCCACGCGGTGGCCTGATTCTGGCGAAAGGCGGTGATGAAGAGCTGTATAAAAAGCTGAACTCCGCTGTTTTCCCTGGCGGTCAGGGTGGCCCGTTGATGCACGTTATCGCGGGTAAAGCTGTCGCACTGAAAGAAGCGATGGAGCCTGAGTTCAAAGTCTATCAGCAGCAAGTTGCGAAAAACGCCAAAGCAATGGTAGAAGTCTTCCTGTCACGTGGTTTCAACGTGGTTTCCGGTGCGACCAGCAACCACCTGTTTCTGCTGGATCTGGTCAGTAAAAACCTGACGGGTAAAGAAGCCGATGCTGCGCTGGGCCGTGCGAACATCACCGTGAACAAAAACAGCGTGCCTAACGATCCGAAGAGCCCGTTCGTGACTTCCGGTATCCGTATCGGTACGCCAGCAGCAACGCGTCGCGGCTTTAAAGAAGCAGAAGTGCGTGAACTGGCTGGCTGGATCTGTGATGTGTTAGACAACATCAATGATGAAGCGACCATTGAACGCGTGAAGCAAAAAGTTCTGGATATCTGCGCCCGCTTCCCGGTTTACGCATAATCCCATACTGTTTCTGACATCACCGTCGGAACATGTACTAAACGCCAGCCTGTGTGCTGGCGTTTTTTATGGCGAGCCATCCCTGGCCGCCACCCTTAGGGGCCGTCGCAAGCGACGTTGAAAAACGTTCCCCACGTTTTTTTATGGCGTGCCATCCTTGGCACCCACCCTTACGGGCCGTTGCTGACGCAACGTTAAAAATTTCTCTCGGAAATTTTTTATGGCTGTCGATCAGGCGATATTTCCGTTCACGTGTAATGACGAATAACGCGTTGCGCCACCGCATGCACTCTGACACAGTAACCAGCAAAAACAGTCACTGGCAAAAAGAGTCGCCAGCAAGAAACGTTGGCGTACTTTCAGTTGAGAATTATATACGTCGTGTTTGTTACAGTTTGTCGGATGGTGAGCGGGAGTGTTCATCATCGAAAGGGAGACATCATGGTTTTGCAATCGACGCGCTGGCTGGCGCTGAGCTATTTCACATACTTTTTTTGTTATGGCGTTTTCCTGCCGTTTTGGGGCGGATGGTTGAAGGGGGAGGGGCTTTCCGCAGAGTCGATCGGCATGCTGTTGGGGGCAGGGCTGGTGGCGCGCTTCATCGGTAGTCTGGTCATTACGCCCAGCGTGAAAGATCCGTCCACATTAATTACGGTATTGCGGGGGTTAGCGCTGCTGTCATTGGCGTTGGTGGTGGGTTTTTGGCTGGGTAATGCCTGGCTGTGGCTAATGATAGTGATGATCGGGTTTAACCTGTTTTTTGCGCCGCTGGTGCCGCTGACTGATGCGTTGGCTGCCACGTGGCAAAAGCAGGTAGCGATGGATTACGGCAAGGTTCGCGTATGGGGATCAATTGCCTTTGTTATTGCCTCTGCCGTGACGGGGGAACTGGTGGCTATCTGGGGGCACTCCGCCATCTTGGCGATTCTGAGTGCAGGCCTTGTCGCCATGCTGCTTGGTATGCTGTTCCGGCCGAGTGTGATGCCACAGGCTGCTGCGTCTACAGCGCAATCTGCCAGCGTTACGCCATGGAAAAAATTACTGAGTGAACCGGCGGTATGGCGTTTCCTGCTTTGCGTGTCGCTGTTGCAGGGGGCGCACGCGGCTTACTATGGTTTCAGCGTGATTTATTGGCAGGATTCAGGCTACTCCGCCTCGATTATCGGTTATCTCTGGTCGCTGGGTGTTGTCGCGGAGATCGTCATTTTTACCTTTAGTCAGCGTCTTTTCCGACGCTGGAGCGCCAGACAGCTTCTGCTGCTTTCTGCGGTATGCGGTGTGGTGCGCTGGGGTTTGATGGGGGCGACGGTGGCTCTGCCGTGGCTGATTGTGATACAGATATTGCACTGTGGTACGTTTACCGTCTGTCATCTGGCCGCCATGCGTTTTATTGCAGCACGCAGTGATGGTGACGTATTGCGATTACAGGCGGTATATTCCGCATTGGCGATGGGCGGGAGTATTGCGGTGATGACCATGGTGTCCGGCTTCCTGTTTGATCATTTGCAGGGCGGTACGTTTTGGGTGATGGCGCTGTTGGCGGTTCCAGCCCTGTTTATCAGGCCCTCTGTGAGCTATCACACTGTCGCAAAAACATAAGAGAGTGGCGTAACACATTGTGGTAAAAATAATGTTACATTATAACGCTTTGAAACGACGAGTCGGTCGGATAACGTTACTAATGACAGGCTTGGCACTCTGCCAGCCCGTTTTCGCTCACCCACACAGTTTTATTGATATGCAGACGACAGTTGAGAGTCAGAACGACAATATCACTGGTTTACGCATGCAGTGGACGATGGATCCTATTACATCGGCCGACCTGCTGTATGACGCAGGGAAGGCGAAAACTGATTCTGACGTCTGGAAAAAACTGGCGGCGGAAGTTATGGCGAATGTCTTGGGGCAGCACTATTTCACCGATATTTATCGCGATAATCAGCCCGTAAAATATGCGCGGCTGCCAACCGAGTATCACCTTTCCCGTAAAGGCAACCAGGCGGTACTGGAATTTGTGTTGCCGCTGGCACACCCACAGCCGCTGGCTGGCAAGCCTTTGCTGATTTCTACTTACGACCCGACCTACTTTGTCGATATGTCCTATCAGAATGATAAGGCCATTAATCTGGCGCCTGCGCTGGCTTCACGTTGTAAAACCACGCTCGTCACGCCGGAACCTAATGCTGAATTGCAATCTTATGCGCTGTCGCTAGATAAAAATGATGCACCGGATGAAGATATGGACTTGGGGAAACAGTTTGCACAGCGGGTGACGTTGCAATGTCAATGAACCTTGGCCCGCTGTTACATCAACGCTCGTTATTGAGCCGACTGCGCGATCTGTGGCCGCTGTGGCTGTTTTTGGTGCTGCTTGCCACGGCGCTGCATTACATCGTGGGGTATTGGCCGCAAATCGTGCTGCAAAGTGCGATGTGGCAGAAATCGCTGCACCAGCAGATGTCGCACTTGTTGCAGATGGTGGAACAGCAACCGCATCAGGCAGGGCTGAGTTTGATGATGTTCAGTCTGGTCTATGGCGTGCTCCATGCGGTCGGGCCGGGGCATGGTAAAGTCGTCATCATGACCTATTTAGCGACACATCCGTCGAAGCTAAAAAGCAGCCTGAAGTTAACGCTTGCGGCCTCGCTGGTTCAAGGGTTGATGGCAGTAGTACTGGTGACCGTAGTACTTGGGATCTTGCAATTGTCGAGCCGAACGCTGCATAACAGCAGTTTTTGGATGGAAAAAGGGAGCTTCGTGTTGGTGGCAGGGCTGGGGTTATTGCTCTGTTTTCGTGCGTTGAAGCAGCTATATATCGCGCTAGTGTGGCAACCCAAGCCGGCGACGATTTTTCGCATGACACCACTTAACGTATCAGTTCATGGACGTATGACGCTTCGTCCGATTTCTGTGCCGCCTCACTCCCTTCATCAGCACGATGCTGACTGTGGCTGCGGGCACCGCCATCTCCCCAGTCAGGAAGAACTTGAGCGTGATAGCCGCTGGCGCACGCGTCTGATGATTGTGCTGGCGATGGGGATGCGCCCGTGCTCCGGTGCCATTCTGGTGCTGCTTTTCTCTAAAGTGATCGGCGTTTATGTGTGGGGCGTGGCCTCCGCGCTGGTGATGGCTGCCGGAACGGCGATCACCATCTCGGCACTGGCCGTGTTGGTTTTTTACTGTCGTCGTGTTGTTGAGCGCCTAGGTGCGAACCGCGCATCGCCCGTGTGGCAGCGTACTGCTTTTTCTCTTTTGGCTTTTGCTGGCGGGCTGATTTTAGTTGGCTCCGGCATCCTGCTTTATCTCAGCGCACAGCCCGCGATGATGGGCGGTATTCGGCCATTCTCCGGCTGATTTCACTTTTTATTAACCTCGCGTTAAAAACCCATTGCCTCCGATAATCACGGCGAGATATTATTTCATTAATGATAACTATTATCATCTATAACCATAATCGCAGAAGGGAATAAGAATGAAAAAATGGCTGTTCTCAGTCGTTATGCTTTTGGGGCTGAGTGCGAGCGTTGCTGCTAGCGCTAACCCGATTGTTATTGAAGACGTTAGTGGCAGGAAGGTAGAAATCAAATCCGAAGTGAAGCGGATTATTTTAGGGGAAGGTCGACAAATTTATCTGCTGGCCGCCTTTGATACCGAGTCGCCGTTCCAACGTGTGGTGGGCTGGCGTGACGATCTGCCAAAAGCCGATTACGACGGCTATCTGGCTTATGAAAAGAAATACCCGGAGATCACAAAGCTGCCGACCTTTGGCGGGGCGAAAGACGGTACTTTCAACGTCGAGCAGGCATTGACGCTGAAACCGGATTTGGTGTTGATGAATCTGGAGTCAAAAGCGGCGACGGATGAAGGCAAATTGATTGAAAAACTCAATTCGCTGGGTATTCCGGTGGTGTTTATCGATTTCCGCGAAAAGCCGTTTGAGAACGCAGAGAAAAGCATTCACATTATGGGCCAACTGGTGGGCAAGCCCCAACGTGCGGAAGAGATTATTAAGTTCCGCCGTGAGCAGATTGAACTCGTTACCGATCGGCTGAAAAACTATCAGGGTCCACGCCCGAAAGTGATGATCGACCGCGCGGGTGGCTATGATGAAGAGTGCTGTATGTCATTCGGTGATGAGAACTTTGGCCGCATGGTTGAGGCTGCCGGCGGTGACAACATTGCCAAGAACATCATCCCCGGCACGTTTGGTACGCTGAACCCTGAGCAGATTATCAGCTCTCGTCCTGATGTCGTGGTAGTAACGGGTGCTAACTGGAAAAACTACAACACGGCGAACGGCTGGGTTGGCGTCGGACCGGGAGCCGATCAGAAGGAAGCGCTGCAACGTTTGCAAAAACTGATGGAACGCGCAGCATTTAAAACGTTGCCAGTAGCAACCGATGGCAACGCTCATGCAATCTGGCATCAGTTCTATGATAGTCCGTATCAGTTTGTGGCGATTCAAGTATTAGCGAAATGGATGCACCCGGAACTGTTTAAAGATCTCGACCCTGATGCAACATTCCGTACCTTCCATGAGAAGTTCCTGCCGCTGCCGTATCAGCCAGGCTATTGGGTTACGCTGCCAGCGAAGAAATAACGCTATCAGACAGTAAACCAGAGATAAAAAAGCACTGAACCTTAATTGGTCAGTGCTTTTTTTATACCTTTCTTACCGATTCCGGTGCCCATCGGCAGCAGCGTTGGCGATGTTTATGTCACTGAATTCTTTATCTTGCGAAGAGTAAAGCAAACGTTTCCCTATCAATTTATGTCATCACGGATCGTCAGATGTTTTTGACGATCGATTATCTTGTTTTGATAGTTTTCTCATATTGATTTGAGATTATTGAATGGTTTTGGCGATCGAATATATAAAACTGCTTGCTGATGTGTCGATAACTGAGCGTGGTGAAAGAATGCCTGATCTTCACTCAATGGCATGCAAGAACGGGATGTTGCGGATGCGACATACCCGAATCAGGAAAATATGCAGTATAAAAATTTAAAATGGAGCGGTTTATGAATATCACGCAACGCCTGCTGTTGACGTTTTCGTTAATGTCGCTAGCACTTATCGCATTGGTTATCGTCACTTTGTCACTATTGTCAGGGTTCCAGTCTCGTTTTGAATACGTTCAGGATAATGCTATTCCAAGCATCAAGGATTTGAATAGCTTGGTGGATAAAAGTAATTCACTGGTGCTTTTTTTGTATCGTCATCAGACTACGGATGACGATCGTAAGCTGCCTGCGATCGAGCAGGACATTAATAGAACCATTGAGGAAATAAAGAAGCTCAATGAGTATTACCTGATAAATGATGCTTCCAGCGAGGCGGATCGACAACTAACTAATGCGGCAATTGACCAGACCCAAAAATTACAGGCATCGCTACCTGCTTTTATTAATGCGTCAAAAGCGAACCAAAACGATGTTGCTCTTGGCCTGCTTCAGGGAATGGACGGTCCGGGGAGAGTGGTTCGTGACCTCCTCGCCAATTACCGTAAGCAATTCGATCTTAATGTTAAAATGGGCGACGATCTGCGCCAGGTGAATAAACAAGTTTATGATCAAACGTGGTTTGGCCTGTTGTCAGGCACGCTATTGGTTGTGCTGTTGATTGGTTTTTTTGCTGTGAGAACCATCCTGGGCATTAGAAAGAGTTTGAACAATATGAATCAAACGATGGAAGACGTCAGCAATCATCTTGATCTGACCATTCAGGCTGACGATCGGCGCAAGGATGAGGTTGGGAATACTGCCCGTGCCTTTAATAGCCTGATGCATCGCGTTTCCGCGGCGCTGGCTTCGGTGAATGCTTCATCGCAGTCGGTAAGTAGTGCGGCGACGCAGATTGCAGCAGGTAATGAGGATCTGTCAGCACGTACTGAGGAACAGGCGGCTTCGCTGGAACAAACCGCTGCCAGTATGACGGAAATCAGCGAAACAGTACGCCAGAATGCGGAAAACACGCAGCAGGCCAGCCTGTTGGCGGGTAATGCCAGCCGGATTTCTATCAATAGTGCCGATTCAGTCAGTACGATGCTGAGTACGATGGAACATATTCGTACTAGCTCAGGCAAGATTACCGACATCATTGCGCTCATTGAAGGGATTGCGTTTCAGACCAACATCCTTGCTCTGAATGCGGCGGTAGAAGCCGCGCGTGCGGGTGAGCAAGGGCGTGGTTTCGCCGTGGTCGCAGGAGAAGTGCGCACGCTGGCACAGCGTTCGTCTACGGCAGCCCGCGAAATCAAGGATTTGATCGGTGCGTCAAATTCGCTGGTATCAGCAGGGGTTGAACAAGCCAGCGATGTAGGGAAAAACATGGCGGCGATGAAAGACGCGATCCAACAGGTGACGGATTTGGTGAACGAAATCGCTGCGGCGACGGAAGAGCAAAGTCAGGGTATCAGTCAGGTGCATCAGGCCGTTAACCAGATGGATGATGTGACCCAGCAAAATGCCTCATTGGTCGAGGAAGCGTCAGCCGCCTCGCAGTCATTGCAGGAACAGGCAAGCACATTGAGCCAACTGGTCGGGCAATTTATTGTGGGGCAAATGACTCCAGCGGCACTGACCCCCGCTCTTGCCTCTGTACCGTCTGGCATGTCCGTACCTCGTCTCGCCCCCGCGAAGAAAAAAAGCGCTGCTGCTCAGGATGAAGGAGATTGGCAGCGTTTCTAATCTATCGAGCCGCGTGTGGTGCCTTAAGGCTGTACGCGGCCATAGAATCCTATGCCGGATGGCGAAAGGATAAAGGGAGATGACAATATGAAATCGACCGAGCACAGCGCTGAAAATTTGGGAGATTATGCGTCCTTGTTGGCGGAATTCGAACACATGACGACGCTACTGACTCAGCTAATGAACAGCGATTACCGCACGCTTGATCTGTATCTCAACAATTGTCGTCATCTGATTTTGCGTTTTACTGAAATTTATAAATTGATCGGTAAACCAGAGTTTGAGCATTACTTGAAACATCATGACGCGGCGCTGTATTACAATGTAAACAGTGTTGGCTTGGCATTACGCCTGTTTGAGAACATGCTGACGAACATGCGCGATATGTTGGGAACTGAGCGTTTAGACTAGCAATATTATACCTCCGGGGCGCTTGCTTACCGGAGGTTGTTCGAATGGCCCATCATTTAGATGGTCGGCTCGCTGACCAGTCCGTCGATAATCACCTGTGGTACGCCCTGTGAACAGCGTTCAATACGTCCGCGCACGCCATAGACCGCTGACAGGCTTTCGGGGCTAATGACCTCTGCGGGGGCACCATCGGCAATCAGGTTACCATTTTGTAGCATCAACACGTGGTCGCCATGACGCAGCGCGATATTGATGTCATGCACCACCACCACGGTGATGATGTTGCGCTTGCGCGTCTCTTTACGCACTAAATCCATTACGTGGAATTGATAATTCAGATCCAGCGCGCTGAGCGGCTCGTCCAGCAAGAGCAGCGAGGGCTGGCGGATCAGTGATTGCGCTAACCCAACCAGTTGCTTCTGTCCGCCAGAGAGTTGATCGAGATAGCTCAACGCCAGATGCTCGATACCTAACTGACGCAGCAGGGTCATGACTTCATCCTGCTTTTCGGCGTTATGCATGCCGCCGGACGCGCGCTGTGCGACGATAATAGATTCCAGCACGTGCAGATGAACGCCTGCGGGCAAGGATTGCGGCAGATAAACGACCTTTTCCGCCCGCTGAGCGAACGGCAATGTCATCAGGTTGGTGTCATCCAGCCACAGTTCGCCTTCAGAAGGGTTCAGGCCTGCCATTGCACGCAGTAGGGTGGATTTGCCGCTGCCGTTGGGGCCGAGTAGAACGGTGATCTTCCCGCGTGGCAGTTGTGGTACGGACAGATCGCGAATCACCTGACGCTTGGGATAACCCGCACGAAAATGGGAAAGTCGTAATCCAGATAGGGTTTGCTGACTCATACGTTCCCTCTGTGGCGCAGAATAATACTCAGGAAGAAAGGTACGCCAACCAGTGAGGTGACGATACCGACCGGAATAATGACGCCGGGAATCAGGTTTTTCGAGGCAACAGACGCCATCGACAGTACCAGTGCGCCCGTTAACGCACTGGCAGGCAGATAGAAGCGGTGATCTTCACCGAAAATCATACGCGCGATATGCGGAGCAACCAGGCCGATAAAGCCGATGGGGCCAACAAACGCGACCGAAATAGCGGATAAAATGCTAATGCGCAGCAGCGTTGCCAGGCGCAAGCGGCGCACGTTAATGCCGAAGCTGACGGCACGATCTTCACCCAGCCGCAGTGCGGTCAGTTTCCATGAACTCATTAGCGAAATGGGCATAACGATGACCAGCACCAGCAGCAGGATGCCCAGTTTTTCCCACGAGGCGCGGGCCAGACTGCCCATGGTCCAGAACACTAAACCTTGCAGCGTGTCTTCGTTAGCGATGAACTGGAGCATGGAAACCAGCGCATTGAAAGTGAACACCAACGCGATGCCGAACAACACCACGCCGGAGGTGGCGACCTGCGTCCAGCGCGTAATGCCATCAAGCAGCAATGCTGCCAATAGGGCGAAAATAAATGCGTTAGCAGAAATAAACCACTGAGCCGGAATACCGGGGATGCCGATGCCGAGCACGATCGCCAGCGCCGCGCCGAATGCGGCAGCGGAGGAAACGCCGAGCGTAAACGGGCTGGCCAACGGATTGTTCAGGATCGTCTGCATTTCTGCACCAGCCAGGCCGAGCGCTAGCCCGACGATGATGGCCATCAGCGCATAGGGCAGACGAATATCCCAGACGATCACGCGCGTACCTGCATCGGCGCTGGCCGGATCGGTCAGCGTGTTCCAGAGCACATCAAGCGTTAGCCCCGAAGGCCCCATCGTGAAATCCAGCAACAACGAGCCGATGATGATCAACAGCAGTATCGCCATAACACCTACACGGCGTCGAATAATGCCGCGATAGTTGTCCATAATGGTGTTGGCATCCGTGGCAGTATTACGGATACCCGGTTCAGTGGTTGTACTCATGAAAAATTATTCACCTTGTTTCCAGGCAAAGATAAAGTCACTGTCAGGCAGTGAGGTAAAATTCTGAATGATATGGTGATACGTGTCATCAGGATTCAAGCTGGCAAACGCCTGAGGATAAATATCTTTTGCCAGATATTCCATACCGACAATGTTGTAGGGATGGTTGTAGAAATGGTGGTAAACGCCATACACGTGCTTAGCCTGAACGGCCGGAATTTGGCTAATACCGGTGCGGTTGAGTAGCACGTTAGCCTGAGTGCGAACACCTTCTACGCTGGCACCATAGCCTAGCGGCAGTACCTGACTGTTACCACGTTTAGAGCCTGTCATGATGTAGACATCAGGTTTCATGCTGATAATCTTTTCCAGCGAGACAAAACCTGTTGCGCCCGGCAGCAAATCAGAACCAATATTTTTTGCGCCGACCGCTTCAATCAGTCCGCCCCAACCGCTGTTGCTGTGTGTGAAGCAGCAGGAGTCTGAGTTACCGGCAATCGGTTCTACAAAGACGCCGGGTTTCGGGGTGATTGCGGCGGTTTTCTGCTGAATGGCATCAAAGTGCTGACGATAGAAATCGGTATACGCTTTGGCATTAGTTTCGCGGTTCAGAACCTTACCCAATAGGTCGATGCTGGGGGCGGTATCTTTCGCCGGATTCACTTCATAATCGACAAAGAGTACGGGAATATTCAGCGCGCTGAGTTTGTCGATCACGCCACTTTCTTTCAGCGCCGCCTTGGCACGCAACTGGGCAATCATCAGGTCCGGCTGTTTTGACAGCACGCTTTCCAGATCGACGTTGCCTTTATCACTGAATCCCATGTCCAGAATACCAACGGACTGAGGCCACTTTCCTTTCAGCATGTCCCAGGTTGCGGTGTCCTGTTTTTTTGCCAGATTGTTCCAGGCAACCAGACGCTGAAAGGGATTATCGCGGTCAAGCAGGGCCATCGCCATAATGTCGCGGCCGTCTTGCAGAATGATGCGCTGTGGCTCTTGTTGAATGGTGACACTTCTGCCGTCGAAGTCGGTAACGGTGAGAGGATATTGGGTGGCGTAGCTGAAGAGCGGAGCGGAGAGTAATGCAGTCAGAAAGAGCGATCTTACTGATGTTCTTAACATGGTGGTCATCCTAATTCACAATTTATCAGAGTATTGAATTTATCAGTAGAGTACTGAACTCATCAGTGTAATGAGTTTGATAATTATTATCGTATAAGGATAAACAATGCGTATACAGGATTCATATGTAAAGAAAAATAACAACTCCGACCCGATTTCATTTTTATGTGGGTGGGCCGGAGTGGGGCGAAATTAGCGTTTCAGCGCGTCACTCAGTTCTTCACGAATGGTGCCCAGAATGGCTTTAACCACTCGCGGATTACCTGCAACCAGATTGCCGGACGTCATATAGTTATGAGCACCAACGAAGTCTGTCACGATCCCGCCAGCTTCGCGTACCAGCAGTTCGCCACCAGCAAAATCCCACGGCTTCAGGCCGATTTCAAAGAAACCGTCAACGCGACCCGCGGCTACATAGGCGAGATCCAGTGCAGCAGAACCCGTGCGGCGGAAATCCGCACACTGGGTGAACAGCGCGCCGATGACATTGATATAACTTTTGCTGTGTTGTTTTAATTTGAAAGGGAAGCCGGTTGCCAGCACGGTGCCGTCCAGATCGCGGGCAGTGCTGCTGCGCAGACGATAGCCGTTCAACTGCGCACCCTGACCACGGGTAGCACTAAACAGTTCATTACGCATAGGATCATAAACAACGGCAACTTCGGTACGGCCTTTAATGCGAACCGCGATAGAAACGGCGAAGTGGGGTAAACGTTTGATGAAGTTGGTGGTGCCATCCAGAGGATCGATAACCCATTGTACTGCCGGATCTTCGCCAACCAGCTCGCCACACTCTTCACCAATAATGGTGTGCTGTGGGTAAGATTTACGGATGACTTCAACGATCAGACGTTCTGCATCCCGATCGACGTTGGTCACAAAATCGTTGCTGCCTTTCTGGCTAGCTTCGACGGCGTCTGGCGTTTCATAGTTCTTGGCAATTAAATTACCGGCTTTACGCGCAGCGCGTATAGCGATGTTGAGCATCGGATGCATGGTATCGGTCCACTGGAATGTTAAAGAACGGAAAGCGGCGCAGAGTATAGCAGTGGAAAAGTAAAATAGCTAAGTTTGTGTTAAGGTATGGCGCTTTCCTTTTCACACTACTATTTCTTCCTTTTCGCATAACAGAGTACATATGTTAGACAATATTCGCATTGTTCTGGTTGAAACGTCGCACACTGGCAATATGGGGTCGGTGGCCAGAGCGATGAAAACCATGGGATTAAGCAAACTTTATTTGGTCAATCCACTGGTTAAGCCTGATTCGCAGGCGATTGCGCTGGCGGCCGGTGCCAGCGATGTCATCGGTAATGCTACGATTGTTGATTCGCTCGATCAGGCGCTTGAGGGTTGTAGTCTGGTCGTTGGCACCAGTGCGCGTTCTCGCACGTTGCCTTGGCCGATGCTGGATCCGCGCGAGTGCGGTGTTCGTAGCGCACAGGAAGCGGAGCACGCTCCAGTTGCATTGGTGTTTGGGCGTGAACGTGTCGGGCTGACGAATGATGAACTGCAAAAATGCCATTATCACGTGGCCATCCCCGCTAATCCGGAATACAGCTCGTTAAATCTGGCGATGGCGGTGCAGATTATTGCTTATGAAGTCCGTATCGCGCATTTAGATCGGCTACAGGCCGGTAAGCCGGAACATGAAGAGTCGCCGTATCCGCTAGTCGACGATCTGGAACGCTTTTATCAGCATCTCGAAGAGACATTGCTGCAAACCGGATTTATCCGACCCGCACATCAAGGGCAGGTGATGAACAAGCTGCGTCGCCTGTTTACCCGCGCCAGACCTGAAGCGCAGGAACTTAACATCCTGCGTGGGATACTGAGTTCAGTACAGAAAACACACGACGAATAATACTTGAGTATTTTACTCGGTTAAATAGTTGACTAAAACACTCGGGAATGTCAGACTCGCGGTATGTTCTGCCAATACATGTTTTCATAATACATGTTTTACCTACAGGTACCACTATCATGAGACTGACATCCAAAGGCCGTTACGCCGTTACCGCCATGCTCGATGTGGCTCTACACTCCCAGGAAGGTCCGGTTCCATTAGCGGATATTTCTGAACGCCAAGGCATTTCACTGTCTTATCTGGAGCAACTGTTTTCGCGCTTGCGCAAGAACGGACTAGTTGCCAGCGTTCGTGGCCCGGGCGGTGGTTATCTGCTGGGTAAAAGCGCGAATGAAATCGCCGTTGGTATGGTTATTTCTGCGGTCGATGAGTCTGTTGATGCAACGCGCTGTCAGGGTCGTGAAGGCTGCCAGGGTGGCGATCGCTGCCTGACGCATACGCTGTGGCGCGATCTGAGCGACCGTATTACCGACTTCCTGAATAACATCACGCTGGATGAGCTGGTGAATAATAAGGAAGTGCTGAACGTTGCCGATCGTCAGGATGCTGACATCCGCCGTACCGCTAATGGACGTATCCAGGAAACGATCAACGTTAACCTGCGCGCCTGATATACCTTCAACGTGACGAGCTATCTTTACTCGTCACGTTTTGTCTTTCTGATCGCTGCGTAATCGATGACCATATTGCCTAATGTGGTACGCGTGTTATTGCGGCTGTCACGGTGTTGTTGTGACGATGAATTGTTCCGACGATGACATCGTAAAATTTTGCATTGGCCCGAGAGGTTGCGGGTATAAACAACCTGTCAATAAAACAAAACGCATTGTACGTTTTGAAGTGATGTACGGAGTTTATGAGCAATGAAGTTACCTATCTATCTCGATTATTCAGCCACCACGCCGGTTGACCCGCGCGTTGCTGAGAAAATGATGCAGTGTTTGACTCTGGACGGTACGTTCGGTAATCCGGCTTCCCGTTCACACCGTTTTGGCTGGCAGGCGGAAGAGGCGGTTGATATCGCCCGTAACCAAATTGCTGAACTGGTTGGTGCCGACCCGCGTGAGATCGTCTTCACGTCAGGCGCGACCGAAGCCGATAACCTCGCGATTAAAGGTGCTGCCAACTTCTATCAGAAGAAGGGCAAGCACATCATCACCAGCAAGACTGAACACAAAGCCGTGCTGGATACCTGTCGTCAGCTTGAACGTGAAGGTTTCGATGTCACTTACTTGGCACCGCAGCGTAACGGTATTATCGACCTGACTGAACTTGAAGCCGCAATGCGTGAGGACACCATTCTGGTTTCCATCATGCACGTTAACAACGAAATTGGCGTTGTGCAGGATATCGCAGCCATCGGTGAGATGTGCCGTAGCCGCGGTATCGTATTCCATGTCGATGCCACGCAGAGCGTAGGTAAACTGCCTATCGATCTCAGTCAGTTAAAAGTGGATCTGATGTCTTTCTCCGGCCATAAAATCTATGGGCCGAAAGGGATCGGAGCACTGTATGTTCGTCGTAAACCCCGTATTCGCCTTGAAGCGCAGATGCACGGCGGTGGCCATGAGCGCGGTATGCGTTCTGGCACCTTGCCTGTGCATCAGATTGTCGGTATGGGCGAAGCCTACCGCATCGCGAAAGAAGGGATGACCGCAGAAATGGATCGCCTGCGTGCGCTGCGCGATCGTCTGTGGAACGGTATTAATGATATTGAAGAAGTCTATCTGAATGGTGATATCGAGCAGGGCGTGCCTAACATCCTGAACGTCAGCTTCAACTATGTTGAGGGTGAATCGTTGATTATGGCGCTCAAGGATCTGGCGGTATCGTCCGGTTCTGCCTGTACGTCGGCTAGTCTGGAGCCCTCCTACGTGTTACGTGCGTTGGGCATGAATGATGAGCTGGCACATAGCTCGATCCGTTTCTCGCTGGGGCGTTTTACCACCGAAGAAGAGATCGACTACACCATCGAGCTGGTACGTAAATCCATCGGCCGTCTGCGCGATCTTTCTCCGTTGTGGGAAATGTTCAAGCAGGGCGTGGATATCAGCAGCATCGAATGGGCACATCATTAATTCACCAGATCGGGGACGACTATCATGGCTTACAGCGAAAAAGTAATTGATCACTACGAAAATCCACGCAACGTGGGTTCGTTTGACAACGCCGATCCTTCTATCGGCAGTGGCATGGTCGGCGCGCCAGCGTGCGGCGATGTGATGAAGTTGCAGATAAAAGTCAACAATGAGGGTATCATCGAAGATGCCCGCTTCAAGACATACGGTTGTGGTTCTGCTATTGCCTCCAGCTCGCTGGTCACTGAGTGGGTAAAAGGCAAATCGCTGAATGAAGCTGAAGCGATTAAGAACACGCAGATTGCCGAAGAGCTTGAGCTACCGCCAGTGAAGATCCACTGCTCCATTCTGGCAGAAGACGCTATCAAGGCAGCGATTGCGGATTACAAAAGTAAACGCGACGCGCAGTAATCTCTGCGGCTGAACTCGTCGGGGGCACCGTGGTTCTCGGTGCCTGATCCCGTCGAGCTGGCGAACGATCGAGGTAACAGTATGTCGATTTCTCTGAGTGAAAGTGCGGCACAACGCGTGAGCGCTTTCATCGCAAACCGGGGCAAAGGCCTTGGACTGCGTCTTGGCGTGCGTACATCCGGCTGCTCTGGTATGGCGTATGTGCTGGAGTTTGTGGATGATTTGAACGACGGTGACACAGTCTTTGAAGACAAAGGCGTCAAGGTCATCGTGGATGGCAAAAGCCTGGTTTATCTTGACGGAACCGAGTTGGATTTCGTCAAGGAAGGGTTGAACGAAGGCTTTAAGTTCAATAATCCTAACATTACCGGCGAATGTGGTTGCGGCGAAAGTTTCAACGTCTGACCTCTCTTGGGTAGTGAGCATGCTATTAACGAATGGCAAGTGCCGCTACCCAGAACTCCCAGAGTACCACTATGGATTACTTTACGTTATTCGGGCTGCCTATTCGCTATGATGTGGATGGTGGCCTGCTTGCATCCCGGTTTCAGGACTTGCAACGGCAGTTCCATCCTGACCGTTATGCTGCCAGCCCTGAGCGCGAGCGTATGCTGGCGGTACAGCAGGCGGCGACGATCAATAACGCCTATCAGGCGCTAAAGCATCCGCTGAAACGCGCGGAGTACATGCTGTCACTGCACGGTTTTGATGTGAACAACGAACAGCATACGATGCGTGACACCGCATTCCTGATGGAACAGCTTGAACTGCGCGAAGAGTTAGAGTCGATTTCGCGGCGATCCGATGCGGATGATGCGCTGGCGGCCTTCGCCGAGCGTTTGCAGGCCGCGATCGCCACACGTCATTCTCACATGCGTGATGAACTCGATAATGAGACGTGGACAGACGCTGCGGACACCGTGCGCAAGCTACGCTTTTTAGACAAGCTCCAGCAACAGGTTGAAGAACTCGAAGAACAATTGCTGGATAGATAACTCGTTAATCCGGCGGTAAATCTAGTGGTGATTACCATACGGATTTTTTCGCCAGCCAATTGATGGAAGCTCAATATGGCCTTATTACAAATTAGTGAGCCTGGCCTTAGTGCCGCACCGCACCAGCGACGTCTGGCCGCTGGTATTGATTTAGGCACCACCCATTCGCTCGTTGCCACCGTGCGCAGCGGCGAAGCCCAAACGCTGGCGGATGGCGACGGACGCGATCTGCTGCCGTCAGTTGTCCACTATCGTCACGATGGCCACAGCGTCGGCTGGCAAGCACGTGACAATGCCGCTCACGATCTGGAAAACACGGTCAGTTCAGTCAAACGCCTGATGGGGCGTTCTCTGGCCGACATTCAGCAGCGTTACCCCCATTTACCCTATCGTTTTCATGCCAGCGATAACGGCTTGCCGCTGATTCAGACTCCCGCTGGCAACCTCAACCCTGTGCAGGTATCGGCGGATATCTTGTCCGCACTGGCTGCGCGTGCGGAAGCGGCGCTAGGCGGTGTGCCTGATGGCGTGGTGATTACCGTCCCTGCCTATTTCGATGACGCACAGCGTCAGGGTACCAAAGATGCGGCGCGTTTGGCTGGACTGCACGTATTACGTCTGCTCAACGAGCCAACCGCGGCGGCGATTGCCTACGGGCTGGATTCCGGTAAAGAAGGCGTGATCGCCATTTACGATCTGGGCGGCGGCACCTTTGATATTTCCATTCTGCGCTTAAGCCGTGGCGTCTTTGAAGTGCTGGCGACTGGCGGCGATTCTGCGCTGGGCGGTGATGATTTCGATCATCTGCTGGCAGAGTGGCTGCGTGAGCAGGCCCGTGTTCACGATCGTGACGATCGCCAGTTGGATCATGCATTTCGCGACGCGGCAGTGAAAGCCAAGATTGGGCTCAGCAGCGCTGATGCGGTATGTGTGGATGTTGCTGGTTGGCAGGGGACTATCACCCGTGAACAGTTCGATGCATTGATTGCTCCGCTGGTGAAACGCACGTTGCTATCCTGTCGCCGCACGCTGAAAGATGCGGGGCTGACGGCAGAAGATGTGCAGGAAGTGGTGATGGTCGGTGGATCTACCCGTGTTCCGCTGGTGCGTGAGCAAGTGGGAGCATTTTTGAGTCGTACACCGCTGACCTCGATCGATCCAGACAAGGTTGTGGCGATCGGTGCGGCGATCCAGGCGGATATTCTGGTGGGCAACAAGCCAGATAGCGAAATGCTGCTGCTGGACGTGATCCCTTTGTCGCTGGGACTGGAAACGATGGGGGGGCTGGTGGAAAAAATTATTCCACGCAATACCACGATCCCCGTTGCCCGCGCGCAAGAATTCACGACGTTTAAAGACGGCCAGAGTGGCATGATGATCCATGTCTTGCAGGGCGAGCGCGAAATGGTAGCGGATTGCCGCTCGCTGGCGCGCTTTTCGCTGCGCGGTCTGCCGCCGTTGCCTGCTGGTGGGGCTCATATTCGCGTGACTTTTCAGGTTGATGCGGATGGCCTGCTGAGCGTGACGGCAATGGAAAAATCGACAGGCGTTGAGGCATCCATTCAGGTTAAACCGTCATACGGTTTGAGCGACACGGAAATTGCCACGATGATCACCGATTCGATGTTGAACGCGAAGGAAGATGTCGGCGCACGTCGTTTGGCAGAGCAAAAAGTGGAGGCGGCACGCGTGCTGGAAAGTTTGCAAACTGCGCTGGCGGCTGACGCAGAATTATTGAGCAATGACGAAAAAGGCGTCATTGTCGCGGCATCCGAACATCTGCATACAATGATGCAGGGAAGCGATCCCGTGGCAATTGAAGCCGCGATTAAAACAGTCGATCAACAAACCCAGGAATTTGCCGCCCGCCGTATGGATGCCTCTATCCGTCTCGCGCTGGCAGGCCATTCAGTGGATGAGGTGTAACATGCCTAAGATAGTTTTTTTACCGCATCAGGATCTGTGTCCTGAAGGCGCGGTTTTGGAAGCGGAACGCGGCGAAAGTATTCTGGAAGTGGCCTTGCGTAACGGAATTGACGTTGAACATGCCTGCGAGAAATCCTGTGCCTGCACCACGTGTCACTGTATCGTGCGCGAAGGCTTTGATTCGCTAGCGGAAAGTACGGAAGAAGAAGACGATATGCTGGATAAAGCCTGGGGGCTGGAGCCGGAAAGTCGTCTGGGTTGCCAGGCGCGTATCGCCGGGGACGATCTGGTCGTCGAGATCCCGCGCTATACGATCAACCATGCGCGTGAGCATTGATCTGAATAGATAGGAACCGTTATGGGACTAAAATGGACGGACAGCCGGGCGATCGGCGAAGCGCTTTACGACCAGTTTCCCGATCTCGATCCGAAAACTGTACGTTTCACGGATATGCATCAGTGGATCTGCGAACTGGATGAATTTGATGACCGACCAGATGCCTCCAATGAAAAAATTCTGGAAGCGATCCTGCTGGTCTGGTTAGATGAAGCCGACTAAGTAATATGACGGGGCTGCCTGGTTAATGCCGATCGTTTGAGAACCGAGATACACGGAGCGACCATGGGGCGAGGTATCCCTGCGGGAACCTCATCCCCGTGTTTCTCCTAATATGAGGCTTACGTGACTGGTATTAGGCGGGTGGCCCGTTTTATTTTCGTGCCAAAATTCGTAACATTTTCATGTCATCATGCATCGTTTACTTATCTGCAAATATGAAAAGCACCTGCAAACATGAAAAGTGGCAGGAATACCTATTATCGGAGAAGCACTATGACGAACAATACCATGCTGATTTCACTCTCCCCCCAACCTGCTGACGCACGCTGGGGAGAAAAAGCGACGCTGAGTGTGAATGAGCAGGGTTTTACCATTCATGTTGGGACGACGCCACTGAATGGCAAAGCTGCGCAGGCAACGATCCAGCGTGCCGCCCGTAAAATTGACGGGCAGGGGATTAAACACGTTAAGCTCGCGGGGGAAGGTTGGGACCTGGCAAACAGTTGGGCATTCTGGCAGGGGTATCGCGGGCCGAAAGGGCAAAGAACGGTTGAATGGGCTGAACTGAACGATGCCGACAAGAAAGAGCTGAACGACCGCCTGAAAATTGTGGATTGGGTTCGTGACACCATCAATCTGCCTGCTGAAGATCTGGGGCCAGAGCAGTTAGCGACCCGTGCGGTCGACCTGTTGTGTGATGTGGCGTGTGATGCTGTCAGCTACCGCATCACCAAAGGTGAAGATCTGCGCGAACAGGACTATGCCGGTCTGCACACGGTCGGTCGCGGTTCTGAACGTCAGCCAGTGCTGCTGGCGCTGGACTATAACCCGACGGGTAACCCGGATGCGCCAGTGTTCGCCTGCCTGGTGGGTAAAGGTATTACGTTTGATACCGGCGGCTACAGCCTGAAACCTAGCGGGTCTATGGATTCTATGAAGTCGGACATGGGCGGCGCTGCCACCTTGACAGGTTCACTGGCGCTGGCGGCGTCACGTGGTTTGCAACAGCGCGTGAAGCTGTACCTGTGCTGTGCAGACAACATGGTGAGCGGTAATGCGTTCCGTCTGGGCGATATTATTCGCTACCGCAACGGCAAAACGGTTGAAGTGATGAATACTGATGCGGAAGGACGTCTGGTACTGGCAGATGGCCTGATCGATGCCTCCGAGCAGAATCCGCAGTGGATTATCGACTGTGCCACGTTGACGGGCGCAGCGAAAATGGCGCTGGGCAACGATTATCACGCGCTGTTCAGCTTTGATGATGAGCTGGTGGCGGCATTGCAGGAAAGTGCGAAAGAAGAAAATGAGCCGTTCTGGCGTCTGCCGCTGGAAGAGTTCCACCGCAGCCATCTGCCGTCCAGCTTTGCCGATCTGAATAATATTGCCAGTGGTGCACACACCGCTGGTGCCAGTACGGCAGCCGCTTTCCTGTCGCATTTTGTGAAAAATTATCAGCAGGGTTGGCTGCACATTGACTGTTCTGCGACGTACCGCAAAAGTGCGGTAGAACAGTGGGCGACAGGCGCGACCGGGCTTGGTGTTCGCACATTGGCGAATCTCCTGCTGAGCAACGCCAAGTAGTCGCTTCAGGTTTGTCTGCCATGTACAGAATGTTTTGAGAAATAAAGCCGGCTCTCAACGTGCCGGCTTTTAACGTAATCATGTTGAGGAAAGTATGGAGTTTTCGCCACGTAACAAACTGGAAGAAGTGCTGATTCTGGCCGCAACGGAGCCAGCGCATCGTCCTGAATTTTTCAGTGAACTGATGGAAGCTACGGTGTTTGTGCTGGGCAGTACCGATGACGGAGATGAATCCGATGAGGTGGTGTTGCATGCGGGCAGTAATGTGAACATCCAGCACTGGGAAAAAGACGATGGTTCATCCGCCATTCCTTTCTTTTCTTCTCTGGAAGCGTTACAGAGTGTGATTACGGAAGAAGCGCCTTTTCTGGCACTGCCAGTGCGGTCGTTGTTTGAAATGACGCAGGGTGTCACGCTGTTCCTTAATCCTAAGTTGCCGTATGGCAAAGAATTTTTGCCGCAGGAAATTGAACATATTCTGTCTGGCGAAGGCAATGGATTTGTTCAGCAGCGCGTTGTTGAAGAAGATATGCAGGTGATGCTGAGTCAGCCAGCCGAGATGCCAGCACAGATGATTGACTCCCTGACGCAACTGTTTGCCAAGCATCGCCAGGTAAAACGGGCATTTTTGGCACAGATTCAGGAGCCCGGTGAAGAACAGCCGCACCTATTGATTGGTATTGATGTCGATCAGGATGAGGAAACCATCATTCGTGAAGCGGGCAGCGTCGCTAGTGATACCTTACCGGACGAGCGTCCTGTCGATCTATGTCTGGTGAAGGACGGCGAGCCGGGCATCAGCCATTACATGATTAAACACACCACGCCGTTCTACGAGCGCAAGTGGGGTAGTTTCCTGCGGGAGTTTAAGGCTACCGGCAACGCGTAATCGGCATGACGGCGACAGCGGATTACGCTTCTTCCGCTGTTGCCTGCTCTGCACTTGACCGTCATTCGCGGTTAAATGCAATCTCACCCAGCATTAATCGCGTGCAATCGGGACATCATCGCGGCTACCCCAGTCGCTCCACGACCCATCGTATAACGTCACATTAGGGACATTTAACTGCGTCAGCGCTAATACTACGACGGACGCTGTCACGCCAGACCCACAGCTAGCGACGATAGGACGAGTGAAATCCACGCCGTGCTTATGCAGAATGGTCGCCAGTTCGGCATTGGGCTTCAGCGTCCCGTTATTCACTAAATCGGTCCACGGTACGTTCAAGCTACCGGGAATATGGCCACGATGCAGACCGGGGCGCGGTTCGTCCACTTCGGCATGAAAGCGCGGAGCGGGGCGGGCATCGACAATCTGTTCCGATTTATCCCGACTGATTGAGAGTACGTCATCACGTGAGCGAATCGCGTTTTCATCCAGTGTGGCGTGAAACGTGGCGGGCTTGCGTATGACATTGCCTTGTTCCATTGGCAAGGCTTGCGCTTTCCAGCCTGCTAGTCCGCCGCTCAGAATAGAAAGTGATGTGGCACCGAAGGTGTGCAGCATCCACCACGCACGGGGGGCGGAAAAGAGATTACCTTCATCGTAAATCACCAGATGCTGCTGATTATCGATCCCCAGCTCACCCATCGCGCGTGCGAAATTTTCGCGAGTTGGCATCATATGCGGCAGGTCTGTGCTGTGGTCGGACAAGGCTTCAATGTCAAAAAAAACGGCGCCTGGCAAATGACCGTTGCGGTATTCGGCATGAATATCGCGGCTATCGTTACCCGGCGGTAGCATTCGGGCGTCAATGAGCGTGATGTTGCTATCATTCAGGTGGCTGGCAAGCCAGTCTGCGCAGACAAACCGCTCATGAGAAACGGGCAAATCAGAAGACGATGCTGACATAGATCCTCCACGCTAGGGCTGAGGAATTCAGCCCCGATGTGCAATGATAGATTCATTGTCAGCGATTTTCCCTAATCCGACAAGTCATGGATTATTGGGTGATACTGTTTGTATATGCTTGTTTTAATTGCGGCCAGTCATCCTGATTGGCATCAGTCATTGAGAATAGAATCGTTAATGAAGATAAAAGAAGAGGTAATATTTTTTTAATAAAAATGTTATCTCCTTGGTAGGCAATAAAGGCCAGTACCCCTATAATTTGCGCCACTTTCACCGGCTGGGTAAACAATTCTTATAATCCGGCTGTAATCCGACAGTTTAGTTAATGAGGTCAATATGACGATAGAACGTACCTTCTCCATCGTAAAACCTAATGCGGTTGCCAAGAATGCCATCGGTGCGATTTACGCACGCTTTGAAAGCGCTGGTTTTACCATTGTTGCGGCTAAAATGCTGCGCCTGAGCCGTGAACAGGCGGAAGGTTTCTACGCAGAGCATAAAGGTAAGCCATTCTTTGACGGTCTGGTTGAATTCATGATGTCTGGTCCGATCATGGTGCAGGCCCTGGAAGGTGAAAACGCCGTTCAACGTAACCGTGACATCATGGGTGCCACCAACCCAGCCAACGCGCTAGCGGGAACGCTGCGTGCTGATTATGCGGACAGCTTTACGGCGAACGCGGTGCATGGTTCCGATTCCATCGAATCTGCTCAGCGCGAAATTGCTTATTTCTTTAGCGAAGACGAAATCTGCCCGCGCGCGTAATTCTGCGTGGGTAATCGCAGGTGAGTACTAATAATATTGCCCTTTTTTCACCAAGTCAGTGCGCGACGCTAATGCAATGACACAGAAAAAAAACGGTGATAGTAGCTTACCTGTTTTAAACTTTGTACAATGCTGCGCCCCGGATGAGCCTGCACTTGCCCGGGGCATTTCTTTGGTCATTACCATCGAATTCAACCCTCTTTTTTAGCGCCATAACGTGTAACAACGAGGCCAGGATCTATCAATGTCTAAGCAAATCGTGTCTGAGTCTGAAACTATCGTGTCTGAATTCTCCCCGGCATCTGCTGATGCTTCTCAATCCGTTAAAACCAGTGCGGAAAAAATTAACCTGCTTGATCTTAACCGTCAGCAAATGCGCGATCTCTTCATGTCTATGGGGGAGAAACCGTTCCGCGCCGATCAGGTCATGAAGTGGATCTATCACTACTGCTGTGATGACTTCAATCAGATGACGGATATCAACAAAGTTTTCCGTTCCAAATTGCAGGAAATTGCTGAGATTCGCGCACCTGAAGTGGTGGATGAACAACGCTCTTCCGACGGCACGATTAAGTGGGCGATTCTGGTGGGCGGTCAGCGGGTTGAAACGGTTTATATTCCAGAAGAAGATCGTGCCACGCTGTGCGTATCGTCTCAGGTCGGCTGTGCGCTGGAGTGCAAATTCTGTTCAACGGCGCAGCAGGGCTTTAACCGTAACCTGCGCGTATCGGAAATCATCGGCCAGGTGTGGCGCGCGGCGAAGATCATCGGTGCCTTTAAAGTCACCGGTCAGCGCCCGATCACCAACGTGGTAATGATGGGGATGGGTGAACCACTGTTGAACCTGACTAATGTGGTGCCAGCGATGGAAATTATGCTGGATGACTTCGGCTTTGGTTTGTCTAAGCGCCGTGTGACGCTGTCTACGTCAGGCGTGGTGCCTGCATTGGATAAACTGGGCGATATGATTGATGTTGCGCTAGCGATTTCACTTCATGCGCCGACAGACGATATTCGTAACGAAATCATGCCGATCAACAAAAAATACAATATCGAGATGTTTCTGAGCGCAGTGCGTCGTTATCTGGAGAAATCCAATGCGAATCAGGGGCGCGTTACGGTTGAGTATGTGATGCTGGATCATATTAATGACGGCACCGAGCATGCGCATCAACTGGCTGAATGCCTGAAAGATACGCCGTGCAAGATCAACCTGATTCCGTGGAACCCGTTCCCGGGTGCGCCGTATGGCCGCAGCTCAAACAGCCGCGTTGACCGTTTCTCCAAGGTGCTGATGGAATATGGTTTCACGACGATAGTACGTAAAACGCGTGGGGATGACATTGATGCTGCCTGCGGGCAGTTGGCGGGTGAAGTCGTGGACAGAACCAAGCGCACGTTGAAGAAGAAAATGGCCGGTGAACCTATCGCGGTGAAAGCGGTCTGATAACAGATGGTGCGGGTTAATGCGGAAGCGTTAACCCAGCGCCTTGCCGCCGATGTCGTTTCGCCAGGGGCATTTTCAGGGCAATGGTGGGCGAATTGCGAGGCGTGCCGCGTTGTTGCAAGGCTTGACTGCCACTCTGTTTGTATTCAGGTAACCTCTTTGTCAGAAATGACAACGCGAGGGAACAGGGATGGCGGAGCCTCTATTGCAGGGACTGTTTTTATTACATGGAAAAGCGTTATCACCGCTGAGTAACTTGTTTGCGATATTGCTGCTGGTGGGGTGTGTGAATTCGCCTCAGGAGGCGACAAATCCCGCGGTCGCCCAAACCCGCTTACAGTTGGGGTTGGCGTATCTGGCGCACAATAATCTGGATTCGGCGCGGCAGAATCTTGAGAAGGCGGTCGCGGTTGCTCCACAGGATTATCGAACACAACTGGGGATGGCGCTTTACGAACAGCGGATAGGTGAAAACCGTCTGGCCGAACAGCGTTATCAACAGGTGCTGAATATGGCACCGGAAAATGGCAGCGTCATGAATAATTACGGTGCGTTTCTGTGTAGTTTAGGGCAGTATGTAGCGGCGCAGCGACAGTTTAGTGCGGCTGCACAACTTCCTGATTACAGTCAGGTTGCTGATGCGTTGGAAAATGCGGGATACTGCTTTTTCAATGCTGGACAGATTGATGACGCACGCAATTTATTAAGTCGGGCGCTGAAATATGACCCGAAGAAAGGCATCGCATTGCTGGCGGAAGCAAACCAACAGTTTTCTGCCGGAAAAAGTGAGCAAACGCGACTGCTGATTGAGATTTATCAGCATAGTCTTCCGGCCAGTGCCGAAAGTTTATGGTTACAGATTCGTTTCGCCGCGTTAGCGGGCCATGATGGCGATAAAGAACGTTATGGCAACGTGCTGGCGCGAAGTTTTCCACAATCTAAACAGTACCAGCATTTCTTAGCTAATGAATACTGAAGCCACCCAAAATACAACAGAAGCAAAACTACCCGGTGAACGTCTGCGTGAGGCGCGTGAACGCCTTGGGCTGACTCAGCAAACTATTGCCGAGCGTTTGTGCCTTAAAATCACCACCGTTCGTGATATTGAAGACGGTACGACGCCTGCTGATTTAGCACCGACCTTTCTGCGCGGCTATATCCGTTCTTATGCCAAGCTGGTTCATTTACCCGAAGATGACCTGCTTCCCATAGTGGATAAACAAGCTGTGCCTAAAACGATCTCGGTTTCGCCGATGCAGAGTTTTTCACTGAAGAAAAACCGCAAAAAGCGTGATAGCTGGTTGATGACAATCACCTGGCTGGTCGTGCTGGTTGTTCTGGGGCTAACGGGTGCATGGTGGTGGCAAAACCATCAGGCTCAACAGGCGGAGATCAACAGCATGGTCGATCACGCCAGTTCGGTGCAGGCGCAAACGGAAGGGCAGTCCATTTCACTGATGGATAACAGCGCTCCGCAGGAAACCGCGACGTCGAGTTCTGCAACGGCACCTTCTGCAACGCCAGTCGATCTTTCCGCCACTATCGCGGCGACACCGTCAACGCCTCCTTCTTCCACAACAGCCCCTTCTGCCGCACCGTCTAGCCAATCATCTTCACCGGCGAACGTGACACAGCCACAGGCTGCGGGTAATACCCTACTGGGTGCTGGGGCAGTCGCACCGGCTGCTACGGTAGCGCAGAGCACTCCGGTATCTGCAACTCATGCATTGGTAATGACCTTTACGGCTGACTGCTGGTTGGAAGTCACGGATGCTAGCGGTAAGAAACTGTTTAGTGGCATGCAGCGTAATGGCGGCACGCTGAATCTGGATGGTCAGTCACCTTATAAACTTAAAATTGGCGCGCCAGCGGCGCTACAGATCCAATTTCAAGGTAAGTCGGTCGATTTAAGCCAATTTGTGCGCAGCAGCCAGGTTGCACGCCTGACGCTGACGGCCGAATAACGTGTTGTTCAAGTTAAGACTGCAATGTTGGAGATGAAGTAATGCATAACGCTGCACCCATAACCCGTCGAAAATCAACACGGATTTACGTCGGCAAGGTGCCTGTTGGTGATGGCGCGCCGATTGCGGTGCAATCCATGACCAACACTCGAACCACCGACGTTGAAGCTACCGTCAATCAAATTAAAGCGCTAGAGCGTGTTGGTGTCGATATTGTCCGCGTCTCCGTACCAACCATGGATGCGGCGGAAGCCTTTAAGCTTATCAAACAGCAGGTGAATGTCCCGCTTGTTGCCGACATCCATTTTGACTACCGCATCGCGCTGAAAGTCGCAGAATACGGCGTCGACTGTCTGCGTATCAACCCCGGTAATATTGGTAACGAAGAGCGCATTCGCTCGGTTGTCGACTGTGCACGTTACTACAATATCCCGATCCGCATTGGTGTTAACGGCGGTTCGCTGGAAAAAGATATACAGGAAAAATACGGTGAACCAACGCCGGAAGCATTGCTGGAATCGGCGATGCGTCATGTCGATATTCTTGACCGCCTGAATTTCGATCAGTTTAAAGTCAGCGTCAAAGCTTCGGATGTTTTTCTAGCGGTGCAATCCTATCGTCTGCTGGCAGCGCGCATTGATCAGCCGCTGCACCTTGGTATCACTGAAGCGGGTGGTGCACGTAGCGGTGCGGTGAAATCGGCTATCGGCTTAGGTCTGCTGCTGTCTGAAGGTATTGGCGATACGCTGCGTATCTCGCTGGCAGCCGATCCGGTTGAAGAAGTGAAAGTCGGCTTCGATATCCTGAAGTCACTACGCATTCGTGCTCGCGGAATCAACTTCATTGCTTGCCCGACCTGCTCTCGCCAAGAATTTGACGTGATCGGTACAGTGAACGCGTTGGAACAACGGCTAGAAGATCTCATCACGCCAATGGATGTCTCAATTATCGGTTGCGTGGTGAATGGCCCCGGTGAAGCGCTGGTTTCTACCATTGGCGTAACGGGTGGGCACAATAAGAGCGGCTTCTATGAAGACGGCGTGCGGCAGAGAGAACGCTTCGATAACGAACAAATGATCGATCAGTTAGAAGCCAAAATTCGCGCGAAAGCCTCCATGATGGACGAAAATCAGCGCATTACCGTCAATCTGGTGGATAAATAAGTTTGCAGGCGTGACGGCATGACGTCATCTGCATAATTCACGACTCCTGAACCCGATGGGGATGCCCGCATTGAAGATGCGACGACAATCCCTCTATAATCGGGTTTATTTTTTGAAAAACGCATAGAGAACTGACGTGGCAAAAAATATTCAAGCCATTCGCGGCATGAACGATTACCTGCCAGCCGAAACGGCATTGTGGCAGCGTATTGAAAACAGCCTGAAACAGGTGCTCAGCGGCTACGGCTATAGTGAAATCCGCACACCGATTGTTGAGCAAACATCGCTGTTTAAGCGCGCGATCGGCGAAGTGACCGATGTCGTCGAAAAAGAGATGTACACCTTTGACGATCGCAATGGCGATAGCCTGACATTGCGCCCTGAAAATACCGCATCTTGCGTTCGCGCCGGTATTGAGCACGGTATTCTCTATAATCAGGAACAGCGACTGTGGTATGTCGGTCCGATGTTCCGCCATGAACGTCCACAAAAAGGGCGCTATCGCCAGTTTCATCAGTTGGGCTGTGAGGTTTTTGGCCTGCAAGGGCCGGATATTGATGCCGAACTGATCCTGATGACGGCCCGCTGGTGGCGTGTGCTTGGCATCGCCGATCATGTGAAGCTGGAACTGAATTCGATTGGTTCATTGGACGCACGTGCCCGCTATCGTGAAGCGCTGGTGGCATTCCTTGAACAGCATAAAGATCAGCTTGATGAAGACTGCCTGCGCCGGATGTACACTAATCCTCTGCGCGTTCTGGATACGAAAAATCCACAGATTCAAGTGTTGCTGAATGACGCGCCGGTGCTGACGGACTACCTGGATGACGAATCGCGTGAACACTTTGAGGCACTGGGTGAACTTTTAACGCAGTCCGGTATCCCATATACCGTTAATCCGCGTCTGGTTCGTGGTTTGGATTACTATAACCGCACCGTATTTGAATGGGTTACCACCAGTTTGGGCGCTCAGGGTACGGTCTGTGCCGGTGGTCGTTATGATGGTATGGTGGAGCAACTAGGCGGCCATGCGACGCCAGCGGTCGGCTTTGCAATGGGTTTGGAGCGTCTGGTTCTGCTGGTACAGTCTGTGAACCCGGATTTTAAAGCACAGCCAAGCGTAGATGCTTATCTGATTTCTTCCGGTGCGGGAACGCAGGTCGCCGCAATGCAACTGGCGGAGAAATTACGTGATGCGCTGCCGCAGTTGAAACTGATGACCAACTACGGTGGTGGCAACTTTAAGAAACAATTCGCCCGCGCTGATAAATGGGGCGCACGCGTCGCATTGGTATTAGGCGAAAATGAAGTGGCGGCCGGTCAGGTTGTGGTTAAAAATCTGAGCAATGGCGAGCAGGATACACTGGCACAGGCCGACGTCGCATCGCGGCTGGCAACGTTACTGGATTGAGGAGAGAGACACCGTGGAAGTCTATACCACAGAGAATGAACAGGTTGATGCGCTACGTCGTTTCCTCGCGGAGAACGGAAAGGCGTTGGTTGTCGGTGTTGTGTTGGGCGTTGGTGCACTGGTTGGCTGGCGTTTTTGGCAAAGCCATCAAAATGACAGCGTGCAGGTGGCATCTGCGTCTTATCAGCAGGTGACGGAGCAACTGGCGGCAGGCAAAGCGGAAGCGATTGCTTCAACAGAGAAATTTACGGCTGAGAATAAGAATACCTATGGTGCGCTGGCTTCTCTGGAACTGGCTCGTCATTACGTTGATCAGAAAGATTTTGCTAAAGCAGCGCAGCAACTGGTACAGGCACAGTCGCAGACTAAAGATGCCGATCTGCTGGCGGTCGTGAATCTGCGTCTGGCGCGGGTTCAGCTACAGGAAAACAAAGCAGATGACGCGCTGAAAACGTTGGATGCCATCAAGCCGGAAGGCTGGGCGTCACAGGCAGCGGAAGTTCGTGGCGATATTCTGGTGAGCAAAGGGGACAACCAGGCTGCGCGTGATGCCTACAACAAAGGGTTGTCTTCCAATCCATCGCAGGCACAGCAAGCGTTACTGCGCATGAAACTGAATAACCTATCCAGCTAAGAGGAATTCCATGCAATTGCGTAAAACACTGTTGGTAGGACTGGTTTCTGTTGCCCTGCTGAGCGGATGCTCGCTGTTTAACAGCGAAGAAGATGTCGTCGCTATGTCTCCACTGCCGAAGGTGGAAAACCAGTTCATGCCAACCAAAGTGTGGAACAGCTCGGTTGGGAGTGGCATTGGTGAATTTTATTCTAATCTTCATCCAGCATGGCAAGATAATCGCGTTTTTGCCGCCGATCGTCGTGGCACTGTAAAAGCGATGGATTTGAATGATGGCAAAGAGGTGTGGCGCGCCGACTTGTCCGAGAAGACTAATTTCTTCTCTCGCAATAATCCAGCGCTGCTGTCTGGCGGCGTAACGGTTTCTGGTAACCATGTCTATGTCGGCAGCGAAAAGGCGCAGGTCTATGCGCTGAATGCGGAAGATGGTACACCGGTGTGGCAGGCGAAAGTGGCAGGAGAAGCGCTGTCCAGACCTGTGGTTAGTGATGGTGTGGTGCTGATTCACACTAGCAACGGTATGTTGCAGGCTTTGAATGAAGCGGATGGCGCAATCAAGTGGAGCGTCAATCTGGATATGCCAACGCTGTCTCTGCGCGGTGAATCTGCACCGACAACCGCATTCGGTGCGGCGATTGTCGGCGGTGACAACGGTCGTGTAAATGCTGTAATGATCAATCAGGGCCAGCTCATCTGGCAACAGCGTATTTCACAGCCGAGTGGCGCAACCGAAATCGATCGGTTGAACGATGTCGACACAACACCTGTTGTTGCGGGCGAAGTGGTATACGCATTGGGTTACAATGGTAACATGACCGCGCTGGATCTGCGTTCTGGTCAGGTTCTGTGGAAGCGTGAACTGGGTTCCGTGCATGATTTCATCATTGACGGCGATCGTATCTATCTGGTCGATCAAGACGATCGCGTTGTTGCATTGAACACCAACGGCGGCGTGAGCCTGTGGCGTCAAAGCGATCTGCTGCACCGTAACTTAACGGCTCCGGCGCTGTATAACGGCTATCTGGTTGTGGGCGATACTGAAGGGTATCTACACTGGCTGAATACGGCGGATGGTCGCTTTGTGGCGCAACAAAAAGTGGATAGCTCTGGTTTCCTGAGCAACCCTGTCGTTGCCAGCGACAAGCTGTTGATTCAGGCGAAAAACGGTGATGTCTACGCGTTTACTCGCTAGGTAATCCCGTATTGATTTGGAGCGCAGCGCTTTTGGATGCGTTCCCATAACGGCTCCTGACACTATCAGGGGCCGTTTCGTCTTTTTATCGTCAGCGAGTATTTCGCTGTAACGTATTGAAATATAAGTAATGAGGTTGTAACAATGATACCTGTCGTCGCGCTGGTCGGGCGCCCGAATGTGGGTAAATCCACGCTATTTAACCGCTTAACGCGCACTCGTGATGCATTGGTGGCGGATTTCCCTGGGCTGACTCGCGACCGCAAGTATGGTCGTGCAGAGGTGGAAGGGCATGAATTTATTATCGTCGATACCGGTGGGATCGACGGCACGGAAGACGGTGTGGAAACGCGCATGGCGGGTCAATCGCTGGTAGCGATTGAAGAAGCCGATATCGTGCTGTTCATGGTAGATGCTCGTGCGGGGCTGATGCCTGCGGATGAAGGCATTGCCAAGCATTTGCGTAGCCGCGAAAAGATGACGGTACTGGTCGCTAACAAAACCGATGGTCTTGACCCTGATATGGTCACGGCAGATTTTTACTCGCTCGGTATGGGTGAAGTCTATGCGATAGCGGCATCTCATGGTCGTGGCGTGACGTCTTTGCTGGAAACGGTTCTGCTGCCGTTCGTACAAGATGAAATAGAAGAGCCGGTCGAGCTAACCGAAGAAGAAGAGAACGCGGCTTACTGGGCTGCGTTAGAAGCGGAAGAGCAACAGCAAGCTAGCGAAGAAGAAGCTGAAGACGATTTCAATCCTGAGGATTTGCCGATCAAACTGGCGATTGTCGGGCGTCCGAATGTGGGTAAATCTACGCTGACTAACCGCATTCTGGGTGAAGAGCGTGTGGTGGTTTACGACATGCCAGGCACGACGCGTGACAGTATCTACATCCCGATGGTACGCGACGAACGTGAATATATTCTGATTGATACCGCCGGGGTGCGTAAGCGCGGTAAGGTCACGGAAACGGTAGAAAAATTCTCCGTCATCAAGACGTTGCAGGCGATTGAAGATGCCAACGTAGTGCTGCTGGTTATTGATGCACGTGAAGGTATCTCCGATCAGGATCTCTCACTGCTGGGCTTTATCCTCAATAGTGGGCGCTCACTGGTGATCGTGGTGAACAAATGGGATGGCCTGTCGCAGGAAGTGCGTGACCAGGTGAAAGATATGCTAGATCTGCGTCTCGGTTTTATCGACTTTGCCCGCATTCACTTCATTTCTGCGCTACACGGCAGCGGTGTGGGTAACCTGTTTGAGTCGGTTATGGAAGCCTATTCTTGCGCGACGCGTCGTGTGAGTACCGCGATGTTGACGCGTGTTATGCAAATGGCAGCAGACGATCACCAGCCACCGCTGGTACGCGGTCGCCGCGTGAAGCTGAAATATGCGCACGCCGGGGGTTATAACCCTCCGATTGTGGTGATCCACGGTAATCAGGTGAAAGACCTGCCGGATTCCTACAAGCGCTATCTGATGAACTACTATCGTCGTTCGCTGGAAGTGATGGGCACGCCGATTCGTATTCAGTTTAAAGAAGGGGAAAATCCCTTTGCAGACAAGCGCAACACGCTGACGCCAAACCAATTACGTAAGCGTAAGCGGCTGATGTCGCATCTTAAAAAGAGTAAGTGATTCACAGCGGGGGCGAATAGCGATATTCGCCCCCGTTTCATCTCTGACCAACCGAATAATAATCAAGGAAAGCCATGTCCTGGGAAACCTGGAGTTTTGCATTCAATGTTACGATGCCTAATGTGCTTATGTTATTGATTGGCATGGTATTACGTAAGCTAAATTTGTTGAACGATACCTTTTGCGACGCCGCGATGCGGTTAGTGTTCAACCTTTCCTTGCCTTGTCTGTTGTTTTTCAGTGTTGCGACCAATCATCAATCGTTCTCAGAGCAGTGGCCGCTAGTGGTGTATGGCACCATCGGGACGCTGGCAACCTTCCTGCTATTGGAAATAGCGGCAATTCGTTTGGTCAAAGAACCCACGGAGAGGGGCATCTTCGTTCAGGGTGGTTTCCGCTCCAACACGGGCATCATGGGCATGGCGTTTGCGATGAGCGCCTATGGTGAGGAAGGCGTGGCTGTCGGGTCCATGTATCTGATGGTGACAGTGATTATGTTTAACGCACTGTCGGTCATTACGCTGACGCGCAGCCTGCAGCGGCAATCTCCTGAGCAGAAGATCCCGGTAAGCCAACTGTTGCGGGGGATTGTGACGAACCCGCTGATCATTGGTTTGCTCCTGGGGGCTGCATATGGACAAAGCCAATTGCCGATGCCGAGTATGATTAAGCAAACCGGCAGCTTTATTTCCTCAATGGCGCTGCCGCTGGCGTTACTCTGTGCCGGTGCGAGTCTGGAATGGCGTAGCATGTTTCGTTCGTCCAACGTCGCCATGCTCTCCTCCGTGGCTAAGCTGTTGGTCGTTCCGGGACTGTTGACGCTCGGGGGATGGTTGGCTGGTTTCCGGGGTGTTGAATTGGGTATCATCTTCTTGTTTTCCTCAACGCCGACGGCATCGGGAAGCTACGTAATGACGCGGGCGATGGGGGGCAACGCCACGCTGGCGGCGAATATCATCGGGCTGACGACAGCGGGAGGCTTCTTTGTGATTGCGCTAGGACTCTACTTTTTACGCTCACTGGGCGTAATTTAACACGGGCATTGAGATCATATGTTTAGCGATAAGATCGGGAGGCGATAAGATGGATGCAATCTGTCCACACTGCCATAGCGTGATGGACTGGCAAACCGGCAACACATTTCAGTGTGTCGCCTGCCAGCAGCATTATCAGCGTAAGGCGGCGTGCCCTGAATGTAACCACTCACTTCAGGAACTGAAAGCCTGTGGCGCGGTGGATTACTTTTGTCAGCAACACGGGATGGTTTCCAAACGGCGGATCGTGTTCAGCTACGTACCCGCCGATTAAGCCCATTATTACTGAATCAATAGTTACTCCTGTATGCCGTTGCGCCACAGTTCGGTCAGTTCCGGCGGTGCGCGGTCTTCGGGGATCAGCAGGATGACATCGGCATATTGATTCTGCTGCGGGCGATTGTAGCTGATGTGGATGCGGTAATAGAACTGGTCGCCGCGTCCCGGGCCATCTGGTTTGCCAGGTTCATGAGCTTGGGGAAAGGCATCACGGAGCGCATTACAAATGCGCTCCCGTTCGGATGGTGTCACGCTGGCGAGCGCGAAGCGTCGCGGCTCCGCCAGCTTGGGTATCCAGGCAAATCCGCCTTCACGCGCCAGTTCAATGATGGCATCGTTGTTGAGCTCTGGCTGTGTCCTCATAAGAATTCCTGGCGTACCTCCACACCCACGGTTTCCCATGCCTGCTGAACAATGTCGGCAACGGTGTGGTTAAAACGCTTAGCGGCATGTTGAATGGTGTGGCGCGCGAAAATCTCGAAATCCGCATTTTGCGGCAATGCGTTGTCACACAGTGTGTCGTACCAGATGCGACCCGCTTTTTCCCAGGAATGACCGCCCAGCGCGATAGCTGTCAGATAGAATGCCCGGTTGGGAATACCTGAGTTCAGGTGTACACCGCCGTTATCTTCACGCGTGTTGACATATTCGTTCATGTGAGAGGGCTGGGGATCGGTACCCAATAACTCATCATCATACGCAGTGCCCGGATGAGACATCGAACGCAGCCCCATACCATGGATACCGTCTGCCAGAAGTTCGGCACCGATAAACCAGTCGGCCTGCTCGGCGGTTTGCCCTAAATGATACTGTTTGACCATGGAACCAAAGACGTCGGATAGCGATTCATTGAGCGCGCCGGACTGGCGGAAATAAATCAGCCCCGCTTCATGTTCGGTGATACCGTGAGCGAGTTCATGCGCAACTACATCAAGCGCGATCGTGAAGCGATTGAATATTTTGCCGTCACCATCCCCGAATACCATCTGCTGCCCGTTCCAGAAGGCATTCTGGTAATCCTGACCATAATGCACGGTGCCAGCCAGTGTCAGCCCTTCAGCATCCAGCGAATTACGTTGGAAAATCTTCCAGAAAAAATCATAGGTTACGCCTAGATAGTCATAGGCCTCATCCACAGCGATATCACCGTTGCTGGATTGGCCTTCAGCGCGTACCAGTTTGCCAGGCAACTGTTGCTGCTGTTCGGCATCAAGGATACGGCGATTTACCTGCCCGACGGGCAATTTTTCATGGGGTTCTGGGCGCGGGTTGTGGCTGACCATTAATGACTGGACGTGCATGAGCGTTTGTTGCGCACATTGGCGCTGCTCATCGGTTCCGTTTGCGATAATACGATGCAGAATATAAGGGGGGATCACGCTACAAATCGGTCTGGACTTCATACCTCATCTCCTTGAAAACACTCATCAGGGGTAACACAGACGATCAATAAAGCTCACTGTATTTTTATCCCATCTGCTTCATCGCGCAGGTGCTGTTTAGAAGAATGATGGGGATAAATTTTAGCGAGCTGGAAATGAGTATAGTTCAGATGTCAGGGGGAAGAATGGGGGATCGACGTCGTTTTAGGATAAATCCCCATTTCGTGTATTTTATGCCAGTCGCGTTATTTTGGCTGCTGGGATGAGGGTTTTCGCCGCTTTTTCACGGAATTTGGATTTGGAACCAGCGTCGTGACCTGACTTTCCACCCAGCCATCCTGCAAACGGGTTTTCAGTGTTTCACCGGGGATAATTTGCGCGACATTTTTCAGCACCTTACCGTCCGGTGCCGTGGTGACGTTATAACCGCGTGCCAGTGTTGCCAGCGGGCTAACGCCCTCCAGTCGCGAACAGGCGACGCCCAGTTTTTGCTTATTTTGATTCAACTGACGATCGACCGCGCTCTGCATCTGATAGCTAAGTTGCTGTAAACGCTGTTGTGCACGATGAATTCGGGTCTGCGGCTGCTGTTGCATCAGGCGCTGTTGTAAGCGTTCACTTCGGCGCGAAGTCTGCCGAAGCTGCTGCTGTATAGCGTCATCCAGCCGCTGGCGCAATTTGACCAACTGAGCCTGCTGACGTGCCAGCCGCAGTTGCGGATGCTGCTGCTGTAAGCGATGGTGCAGGCGGGTAAACTCTCGATTGCGCTGGGCAAGGTAGTAGTCCATCGCCATTTCCAGACGTTGACGCTGGGACTGGACTTGGCGCAACAGCTCAAGTTGGTTACGACTTACTAACTCGGCAGCGGCGGACGGCGTAGGTGCGCGCAGGTCACCGACGAAATCGGCAATGGTGACATCGGTTTCATGGCCGACGGCGCTGACGATCGGAATGCGACTGGCGAAGATGGCGCGAGCTACGCGTTCGTCGTTAAAGCTCCAGAGATCTTCCAGCGAACCGCCGCCGCGCCCAACAATTAATACGTCACACTCATCTCTCAGGTTAGCCAGTTCGATGGCGCGGACAATCTGTAGCGGCGCTTCCGCACCTTGCACCGACGTGGGATACACGATAACCGGCAGTGACGGATCGCGGCGCTGTAACACCTGCAAAATATCGTGCAGGGCAGCACCGCTGGTTGACGTAATCACACCGACCTGTTTGGCGGGAGAAGGGAGCACTTGCTTAAACTGTTGGTCGAACAGCCCTTCGGCGGCGAGACGCTGCTTAAGCTGTTCAAACTGTTGCTGTAACAGGCCGTCGCCAGCAGGCTGCATGCTTTCCGCCAGTAGCTGATAGTCGCCACGGGGTTCATACAGCGTAATGCTCGCACGAATAAGCACCTGCTGACCGTTTTGCGGTCGGAACGTCACTTTACGGTTGCTGGTGCGGAACATCGCGCAGCGCACCTGTGCACGCTCGTCTTTCAGCGTGAAATACCAATGGCCGGATGAGGGCTGAGAAAGGTTGGAGATTTCGCCGGAGAGCCAAATCTGGCCCATTTCCATTTCCAACAGTTGTCTGACCGTCTGATTAAGGCGGCTAACGGTAAAAATTGCAGAGGAGGGAAATTGAGACATTGTGAGCCAGATCAAATTTTAAAACAGTCACTTAATTGATCGATACTACCTACCTGAAACAGGTAATCAAGCATTTTAGTAAAATAATGCTGGAGGCAACCGATTACGCTCTGTATAATGCCACGGCAATATTTTATCTATTCTTACATCCACCTTGGTGAGATATTGCCCATGCTACGTATCGCTAAAGAAGCACTGACGTTTGACGACGTCCTCCTGGTTCCTGCTCATTCTACCGTTCTGCCTAACACTGCCGATCTGTCCACGCAGTTGACGAAAAACATTCGCCTGAATATCCCTATGCTGTCCGCAGCGATGGATACCGTTACCGAATCCGGTCTAGCCATTGCGCTGGCGCAGGAAGGCGGTCTGGGCTTTATTCACAAAAATATGTCGATTGAGCGTCAGGCTGAAGAAGTTAGCCGCGTGAAAAAACATGAAAGCGGCGTTGTGGTCGATCCACAAACCGTCACGCCAGAAACGACGCTGCGTGAAATGAAAGAACTGACCGAGCGTAACGGCTTTGCAGGTTACCCTGTCGTAGCAAAAGACAACGAACTGGTCGGTATCATTACTGGTCGTGACGTGCGTTTTGTTACCGATCTGGAAAAACCGGTTAGCGCGTTCATGACGCCGAAAGAGCGTCTGGTCACCGTTAAAGAAGGCGAAGCGCGTGATGTCGTGCTGCAAAAGATGCACGAAAAACGCGTTGAAAAAGCGCTGGTGATTGACGACCAATTCCACCTGATCGGTATGATCACGGTAAAAGATTTCCAGAAAGCAGAACGTAAACCGAACGCCTGTAAAGATGAACACGGTCGTTTGCGTGTAGGCGCGGCTGTTGGCGCTGGTGCTGGTAACGAAGAGCGTGTTGATGCACTGGTTGCCGCGGGCGTTGACGTACTGCTGATCGACTCCTCACACGGCCATTCCGAAGGTGTATTGCAGCGTATTCGTGAAACACGTGCTAAATACCCAAACCTCGAAATCATCGGCGGTAACGTTGCAACGGGCTCCGGTGCGAAAGCGCTGGTTGAAGCTGGTGTTAGCGCAGTGAAAGTCGGTATCGGCCCTGGTTCTATCTGTACCACCCGTATCGTTACTGGCGTGGGTGTACCACAGATTACTGCGATCTCCGATGCGGTTGAAGCGCTGGAAGGTACCGGCATTCCGGTCATCGCCGATGGCGGTATCCGTTTCTCTGGTGACATCGCTAAAGCTATTGCAGCCGGTGCAGCCTGTGTCATGGTCGGCTCTATGCTGGCAGGTACGGAAGAATCCCCGGGTGAAATCGAACTGTATCAGGGGCGTTCATTCAAATCTTATCGTGGTATGGGTTCATTGGGCGCGATGTCTAAAGGCTCATCAGACCGTTACTTCCAGACCGATAACGCGGCTGACAAACTGGTGCCGGAAGGTATCGAAGGCCGCGTAGCCTATAAAGGTCGCCTGAAAGAGATCGTTCACCAGCAGATGGGGGGCTTGCGCTCCTGCATGGGCCTGACTGGTTGTGCCACCATTGACGCGCTGCGTACTCAGGCTGAGTTTGTGCGCATCAGCGGCGCGGGTATTCAGGAAAGCCACGTTCACGACGTTACCATTACTAAAGAGTCACCAAACTACCGTATGGGTTCATAAGGTAATTTGCGGGCTGATTTAACCCGATAAACCCGGTACTATTGCCTACCTTTTTAGGGCTATTCGCCGGGTTTACTTATTTTTTAGCTTTTTGGAACACGCTCCTCATGACTGAAAACATTCATCAACACCGCATTCTTATTCTGGATTTCGGTTCGCAGTACACGCAACTTGTCGCACGTCGCGTGCGCGAACTGGGCGTTTACTGTGAACTGTGGGCATGGGATGTCACGGAAGCGCAGATTCGCGGCTTTAATCCGAACGGGATCATCCTGTCCGGTGGCCCGGAAAGCACCACCGAGTTTGGCAGCCCACGCGCGCCAGAATACGTTTTCAACGCTGGCGTGCCGGTATTAGGCGTGTGCTATGGCATGCAGACGATGGCGATGCAGTTGGGTGGCCACGTCGAAGGTTCCAACGAGCGTGAGTTTGGTTATGCGCAGGTAGAAGTTAAGACGGATAGCGCTTTGGTGCGTGATATTCAGGATGCGTTGAGCGCCGCGGGCGCACCGCTGCTGGATGTCTGGATGAGCCACGGCGACAAAGTGACGGCGATCCCGGAAGGGTTTGAGACCGTTGCCAGCACCGATACCTGTCCGTTCGCTATCATGGCTAACGAAGAGAAACGTTTTTACGGTGTGCAGTTCCACCCGGAAGTGACGCACACCCGTCAAGGCCAGCGCATGCTGGAGCGTTTTGTGCGCGATATCTGCCAGTGTGAAGCGCTGTGGACACCGGCCAAGATTATCGACGATGCGGTGAATCGTATTCGTGAGCAGGTGGGTAACGACCACGTGATTTTGGGTCTGTCTGGCGGCGTGGATTCTTCTGTGACCGCGATGCTGCTGCACCGTGCGATTGGTGACCGTCTGACCTGCGTGTTTGTCGATAACGGCCTGCTGCGCTTGAATGAAGCCGATCAAGTTCTGGAAATGTTCGGCGATCATTTCGGCCTGAACATTGTTCATGTGGCGGCGGAAGATCGCTTCCTGAACGAGTTGGCGGGTGAGAATGAGCCAGAAGCCAAGCGTAAAATCATCGGTCGCGTGTTTGTTGAAGTGTTCGATGAAGAAGCCAACAAGCAAACCGACGTGAAATGGCTGGCGCAAGGCACCATCTACCCAGATGTGATCGAATCTGCGGCGTCTGCTACTGGTAAAGCGCATGTGATCAAGTCTCACCACAACGTGGGTGGCTTGCCGAAAGAGATGAAGCTGGGTCTGGTTGAGCCGCTGAAAGAGCTGTTCAAAGACGAAGTGCGCAAGATCGGTCTGGAATTGGGTCTACCGTATAATATGCTGTACCGCCATCCGTTCCCAGGTCCAGGCTTGGGCGTGCGCGTGCTGGGTGAAGTGAAGAAAGAATACTGTGACCTGCTGCGTCGTGCGGATGCGATCTTCATCGAAGAACTGCACAAAGCCGACCTGTACAACAAAGTTAGTCAGGCATTCACCGTCTTCCTGCCAGTACGTTCCGTGGGCGTGATGGGTGATGGTCGTAAATACGATTGGGTTGTCTCACTGCGCGCAGTCGAAACCATCGACTTTATGACCGCGCACTGGGCACACCTGCCATACGATTTCCTCGGCCGCGTCTCCAACCGCATCATCAACGAAGTCGACGGTATCTCCCGTGTCGTTTATGACGTATCGGGCAAGCCACCAGCAACGATCGAGTGGGAATAAGCCCACGTCTGAAATAGCGTTGTGCTAAACAGCAAAAAACCCGCATAACTGTGGGTTTTTTTACGTCTGACGAAATCTTTCTACATGGTTGAGCTACTGATATTTTTAATTATTATGAGCATTGGGAATAAGCCGAACGCCTGCGGCTCTGGTGATTTCTGTGAGTGTTGTTAGCGTTGGATTGCCATTCTCAGACAGTGTTCTGTACAGTTGCTGGCGGGACAGTCCCGATTTTTTGGCTATTTCACCCACTCCGCCACGCGCTTCAACGACACGGCGTAATGCTGTTAGGAATGCAGCGATGCCACCTTCCTCATAAATGTCCTCTAGTGCTGTCTGGAGGTATATTTCTGCGTATTCAGGATTTTCTCGTAGTTCCGCAACCATTGTATCATTGTGGCTAATGGTTTTTTCGAATTTAGTGGATTGGGTGATGATTGCCATGATGTTACCTCTTTTGATAATCCCGCCAGTATTGCACCGCTTTATCTAAATCTTTGCTTTGGCTTGATTTATCGCCACCAGTGAAGAGCAAGATCATCTTATCGCCTTCTATCGCGTAATACACTCGATAGCCTGGACCATAATCAACCCTGAGCTCCCAGACTCCGTCTATTTCAAACTTATGGTCGCCGAAATTTCCCTTTTCTGCACGGTCTATTCGGATATCTACTTTTGAAGCAGCGCGAGGATCTTTCTTGCGTAGTTTCTGTATCCATTCAGTGTAAGGGACTTTACCGTCGCTGCTTTGGTAACGTTTTACTGTATACAAGATAGCGTCCTCGCAAGTCTTTAGTCCTTTACTGTTTGTAACTTAAAAACGACAATTTTGCAAGGATGCCTTCAAGCGTATTGGTGTATCAGGTTTTGGAACTAAGTTTTTTATTTACGAATAGGGGGAGATTTCGGGCGTGTGATGAAATCACAGAGAAATACGGTGGTTAGCACGCACGAAACTTTTGTATCTATCCGCATAATAGGTAGCCAGAACCATAATGCTTGTCTAACGCCTTAAATATGTGACTCATCGTCCGTGGTCTTACCCATCACAAAACGCGATCCTATCCACACGGAAATCAAAATGGTTTTTGATAGGTGGGGGGAAATGGAATGAATCACACTGATTGGCATCCGGCTGATATCATCGCAGGGTTACGGAAGAAAGGGGCAACGCTAGCGGCAGTTTCCAGAGCGGCGGGGCTGGCGTCATCTACGCTGGCAAACGCGCTGACGCGGCATTGGCCGAAAGGCAAGCGTCTGATCGCCGAGGCGCTAAATAAATATCCCGAAGAGATATGGCCGTCGCGTTATCAAAACACTGAGCGTGTGCAGGGCGGGGCAGGGAAGACAAAGTGAAAACCAGCTCCTCGTCAACTTACAAAACCTTGCATCATGAATAAGCTGATTTCGGCTCTCCTTAGCGGATTTCTATGGAATGAAAATCCGTTAAGGAGCCAACAAGTGCCGCGCGTTAGCCGCTTGATACGGAAAGGTTGGCGCAGTAAATTATTGATGCTTTATCGCTGCGGCAAGCAGCATCCCACGTTGCCACGACCTTCAACACGGTGATGATCTGATGCTTGGTAAATTATGCCTTACGTATAGCGATCTCCTCAGAGGGACATAATCAGTATGTCGGAAGCTCTCTAAAAGTGAATGGTTCGGTTTACCCGGATACTGATAAAGCCATCTCGTTTCACGATAACTACCTGATCCACGGCAGACAAGAAACCATCACCTTTGGCCGATATGGTGCTGGCGGGATGACTCTTTCGGAGGCGTGTGAACGGCTTAATGATGTAAAGAAAAGGATCTCAGCGGGGAGTAGGCAAGCAAAATCCGATGATTATTGGTAAAATTAAAATCTTTCTTCAGACTCTGCCATTTTTTCCAGTATCACCGTCTTTGTTATTGATACGAAAAGCGGCTGAAATAAGGTATAAAGCCGCATGAAAATCCCAAATAGGCTCCAACCTCTGGTCGATGATGGCCTGATAGACGATGTGCTCCAACGCTTGAAAAGCGGCAAGGAAGCGGACGTTTACACTGTTTTATGTGGTGACAAAATTCAGTGTGCCAAAGTTTACAAAGAAGCAATGCAACGTAGCTTTAAGCAGGCAGTACAGTATCAGGAAGGGCGCAAAGTCCGTAATACGCGTAACGCCCGTGCAATGCAAAAAAGCTCAAAATTCGGGCGCAAGCAACAAGAAGAATCCTGGCAAACGGCGGAAGTTGAAGCATTGTTCCGTCTTGCTAATGCTGGCGTTCGCGTACCGCAACCCTATATTTGCATTGACGGTGTGTTATTGATGGAGTTGGTCACGGATGTTGAAGGCGCTGTTGCTCCACGCCTTAGCGATGTGATTCTTACGGAAGAGAGTGCCGTTGCTGATTTTAATACGATGATCCGCAATATCGTGCGCATGTTGTGTGCCGGTATTGTACACGGTGATTTATCGGAGTTTAATGTACTGCTCGATGCGCAAGGACCGGTAATTATCGATTTGCCACAAGCTGTGGACGCCGCCGCCAACAACCATGCTGAATCCATGTTTACACGTGATGTTAATAACATCACCGCTTACTACGGTCAGTTCGCGCCACAATTATTGCAAACACGGTATGCGCAAGAAATCTGGATGTTATATGAAGACGGAAAATTAACACCAGAAACAGTGCTAACCGGTCTGTTCGTCGAAGCGACGCATGAAGTGGATATGGGTTCACTGATTGATGAAATCATTGCCGCTGAAGATGAATTCTACGAACGTCAGCGGGCAAGAAAAGAACGCGACGATGAATAATGGCTGGAGCGATATAAGTCGTTGATGGCGCTTTCAGTTATACAGAGAAAACTGAATTCGGGTTAGTCACCAGACGCCAGTTATAGCGTATTGCGCGCGACCATAAATGGCGGTATTACACCAAATGAATCAGAATGTTTGTTCTGGGTAAATGTTAAAACCGCGGTCAGTTTTGTTGCCCACTACATTCTGTGCTAAATAGCAAAAAGCCTATCTAAACCCGCATAACTGCGGGTTTTCCCATTTTGAATACGGCGGTTTCTTACTAAAGACACCCTCCACCTTAGGTGTGATTAATCAACCTGTCGCGAAATACTATTAAGCTTTGTGATTTGCTCGTCTGACAATACGAGATCTGCTGCGGCGAAATTCTCTCTGAGATGCGTCGTAGATGACGTTCCTGCGATGACAAGAATATTAGGAGATCGCTGTAGCAGCCATGCTAATGCAACCTGCTTTGGCGTCGCTCCGACCTCGTTAGCCACTTGCGAGAGGATCGATGATTGCAGAGGTGAAAATCCGCCCAGCGGGAAGAAGGGAACGTAAGCTACCCCTTGTGCCGCCAGAGTATCGATGAATTCATCATCGCCACGTTTGACCAAATTATACTGGTTCTGGACGCACACGATTGTCGTTATCGACTTAGCTTCGGCAAATTGCGTGGATGAGACATTACTCAAGCCAATGTGACAAATCAGACCTTGCCGCTGGAGTTGAACAAGTACCTCCAACGATTCGGCTACCGAGCGATCGTCCGGTCCGTGCGCGTCGCCCAGCCGCAGATTGACAACATCAAGCGTTTCTAGTCCGAGGCTTGTGAGGTTTTCATGCACAGCCCGCTCGATCCCACCCGGCGTATGATCGGGTACCCAAGATGCATTGTCACCACGCACGAAACCGACTTTGGTAACGATCGTCATGTCACCCGAATAGGGTGATAACGCTTCGCGGATTAGCTGGTTGGATACGCCCGGGCCATAGAATTCGGCTGTGTCGATGTGATTGGCTCCCAGAGCTATCACTTCGCGTAGTACTGCCATAGCAGCATCTTTGTCACGCGGTGGACCCCAGACGTGCGGGCCGGGCAATTGCATGGTGCCATAGCCCATGCGTTTCAGGTTCAACGATGTACCGATCGGGGTAAATGTGCCACCAAGGTGCGAGGTATTCATGAAATTATCCTAATGTGGGTTGTTGAGGCTTATTGTGAAAGTACGACGATCTTACCGCGTGCATGACCGTAGATTTGGTAGTCCCACGCTTCGTCAAAGCGATTTAAAGGAACTGTGCGATCAATGATCACCTTTACATTTCGACTGGCGATCGTTGCGACGAGATCGCCGAGACGATCGGCAAAGGGCTTGGCATAGAAGATGCTGGCCGTTACTCCATGTGCTCGTGCTTCTTCTTCGTCGGGTGGCATGACAGTAGAAATGAGGCGTCCACCCGCGCGGAGGACTTTGTAGGATCGGCTTTGTGTCTCTCCACCGACGAGGTCGAGAACCATATCGACATCAGCAGCCAGTCTAGTGAAATCCTGTGAACGATAATCAACGACCTCATCAGCTCCCAGACCTAGTGCAAGGGTAAGACCACTGCCAGACGCAGTTGCGATTACGCGTGCGCCTGCCATGCGGGCGAACTGGACAGCAAAACAGCCAACGCCCCCAGCAGCAGCATGGATCAGTACTGTCTCGTGGGGTTTCAATCTGCCGCAGGAAAATAGCGCGTGCCATGCGGTGATCCCGGCAGTCGGAATCGCGCAGCCCTGCGTAGCCGAAAGGCTTTCAGGTAATTGCACGCAGGCGTGGGCGGGGGCAACCGCAAAATCAGCAAGGCCACCTCCTGACCCGGCATCAACCCAGGCAATTACTCTGTCGCCAGCGTTCCATTGTGTAACTCCTGCACCAACACGCTCAATCGTCCCTGCGAAATCTGTGCCTAGCGTGATAGGCATAGTGATGTCGAAGAACTGGCGAGCCACCCCCGATGCCACGAGCGCATCAAGAGGATTGAGTGCAGTTGCCTCCACGCGCACGAGCACATCATTTTGGCCGACATCAGGTATGGAGATATCCTCCCTACATGGTGCTTCTGTGAAATTGTGAATGCGTATGGCTCTCATGTGTGATTTCCAAAGTTAGGGAAAGATAGGTATCGATGATATATTTATGCACCAAGTGCAAAATAAAATATTGCACTTGGTGCAAATTTTCAAGGGAAAAATATGTGAGAGCTTGGTATGGAACATGAGTTGAAACGCAAAGACGGCGTTCGCGAAAAGAAGCGCCGCGAGATGTACCACCGCATCACTGAAGTAGGCCTGAAGTTGTTCGCAGAGAACGGCTATGAAGCCACGACGCTCGATGCGATTGCTGAAGCATCGGGCATCGCCCGAAGAACCTTCTTTAACTACTTTGGCTCTAAGGAAGAAATCATCTTGGCTTGGCAAAATGCGCTGCCGGGTGAGTTACATGCGGAGATACTGAAGCAGGGTGTGGCAGCATCGCCAATCGAGACCATTCAAGCGGCGCTGGTTACTCAGACGGTAAATATGCGCCCGGATGTCGCGGTATTGATTGGCAGAATTGTGCAGTCAACTGAACAGCTCCAATTGGGCAATCAGGCTAAATTCCTGCGAATGGAGCAAGCAGCCTACGAGGCTCTGTGCGAGCAGTGGCCAGATATTGCCAGCCGACTCGGCTTGCGCCTTGCAGCCATGATTGGTGTCGGGGCAATGCGGCTTTCGATCGACGCATGGGTTACTGAAGGGTGTCAAAGACCACTAGTAGAGCACCTTGAGGAGAATTTTGGTTGTCTTAAAACCAAACTGGGTGCTTGCTAAGTGATACGGGGTTATGGTTTGTTTATAGGACAAATTTTTACGAAAAGGGAAAGTTTCGAGCGTAATCGATAATGAATTTACCTGTTGCACAAGTGCCATGCCGACGCTCGCGGCGGTTTCCAGATCGGCAGGACTGGCGTCATCCACGCTGGCGAATGCGCTCACCAGACACTGGCCGAAAGGAGAACGGCTGATTGCCGAAGCGATGGGGAAAAGGCCCGAAGAGATTTGGCCATCGCGTTATTAAGGCGTGAAGTTGAGAACTAGGAGTCGGGAACATAAATGACAAAGCGCCATAGTTTAATGGCGCTTTGTCTGTGTAAGCCGTAAATCCTATCGTGCGAGTGATGACGTCACGGATATAAAATTTTCATTTTACTGCTCGGCTCGGCGTCGCGACTTTCCTAATACTTCAATATCCCTGCTTTCAGCACATCCACTTCCTTGCCGTTAATTGTGGCGGTAGCGGAGGTGACCTGATATTCCAGATCGCTGAACGGGCAAAAATCGGGTTTGTACTGTGGGAGCAGAGCAGATTCATGGGAAAAAATGAATTTTTCTCCAATCATTCGGGCATCAAAGCTACTCAATCCAAAAGGTGGAAAAGCAAGCACCTGTTCGGCCGAAGCGCCTTCACTGTTTTTGAGTCGCAGCGTGGCGCGAAAATTGGCGACTTCGCCTAGTTTATTTGTATTGATAGAGAAATTAAGCTCGCATTTATAGGGGTTATTGTCTCCACCGAATGGGCTCGATTCATGTTTTAACGTTAAGACAGGCAATACGTCGCGCGTCGCTTTTCTCTCGCGCTTATCTTTCTCACACCGGAGAAAATAACTGTTATCTGCACTCTCTTTGTACTTTTGGGCTTGATGACAATCCACATCAACGTACTGCCCGCTGTAATACATCTGGGACAAATATCTGCTGGCACCGGTCACGTCATTTTTATAGGCCTGTTCAAATAATGCATAGGCCTTGCGGTAATCGGCCTTGATGAGCACGCCAGCGTAATACATTTTTCCCAGATTCATCAGTGCATTGTCATTGCCTTGTTTTGCTGCCCGCTCATACCATTTTTCAGCTTCTGCTCCGTCTGCATAAATACCCCAGCGTCCTTTTTCGTATACTGACCCAAGAATGTTTTGTGCCTCTGGATGACCGCCTTCGGCAGCGACACGGAACCATTTAACGGCTTCAATATTCTCATTTTTTATATCGGCATAGCCAAAATTATAGAAATAACCGACCAGGAAATTTATTTCTGGATCGCCATCCTTTGCCCAGAATGTCGCCAACCGTAGAACATCCTGTCTACTAAAACCAAGACGCGTAAAGAAACGTTGTGTTTCTTCATCACCGTTGGTGAGGTATCTTTTGGCGGCATAAATTAACTTAGCACGCTGTGATATATCACTATCGGCATTGGCTTTTGCGCTGTAGAGATAATCGATGATTATCTCTATTACATCAGGCGGTGTTTTGAGATCGGTACGATTCATTTTTTCTGCGAACTGTCTGGCACGTTCTTTATCCTGCGCCACGCCTTTGCCGTATTGATAAAAATACCAGACATTGTAGCAGCCAAAATTGCCGTCTATTTCGCAGGCCTGCTGATAAAACTGGAGCGCTTGAGTCGTATCTTGCGGAACGGTGATCCCGTATTCATAGATGAAGCCCAGCATGCGCAATGCTTGTGGATCGTTGTCTTTCGCTAATGCTGTCAACGCAGTTAAGGCGGAAGTATCCTGCTGTGTCAGACGTTCGTAGAGCGGATCTATCTTGTCATTTGCCTGACTAATTGATATTGCCGACAGACTGAGCAGCGAGGCAATTATTGTTTTCCTTATCATCGATTTCATTTCCTTACTTCATTCCCTGAGTGAATAGCAATGTGTGGCGAAGAGGTTGTTCAAGACGGTAGTTTACTGCAAGTCATGTATTTCAGAGCTATTGTCCTGATCATCACCCGAATTATCCAACGTTATCGGTTTATTATTCCTCAACCGCGCCCATTTTCTGAACTGGAGTTGTGCTATCTCCATCTGCTAGGAAAAGGCGTGTCGAAAAGCGGTAGGGATTGGTTGCGGTGCAACAGTCGATTGTCGTAAAAGCGTTTGTCAATCTGAGATTAGTCAAAACAGAGATTAAGGTAATTGAACCAGGGATCTGTTCGAGCCATTTCTATGCCGAGTGGGCAGGGAATGCGAAGTCATTATAATGCTCTGCATCGTATCCATAGCTAATGATAATAATGTTAAAGCGCCATGGGAACATGGCGCTTTAACATCATCGTGTAATAAACAGAATGTCGGGAAATCACTTCCCGATTTACAGTCCTGCGAATTTAAACGGTTCGGCCGGTTTAAAGTGTTCTGAAGTCTGACCGGAATAGATCGTGCTTTGGTCTGGCCCTAAATCCAGCTTGGCGGCGCTACCTCCGCGTGATGCAAAATTGATCTTCTTCAAATCGACCCAAAATATGTTTGGCGAGACGGCAGATTCAAAGAAATATTGCAGCGATTTATGGTCAATAACGCTGCGCCAGCGCGTTGAGGCAATATTCGGCATGTTCGGTAAGGAATAACCATAAGGGACTGACACGTTACGTATGATACTGAATGCGGTGGCTAAGTCTGCTTTATCTTTTTCTATTTTTCCTTTTTCTGCTATGCCTGGAATGAGTTTATTAGGGGCAGCGCTTTGCACATAGAATGAGGCTCGAACGAAGCGATCGGCAGCGCGGTTCGTTCCCGGTAGCATAACATTGCCACCGATCTGATCCCAATAGGCATTAAGCGCCAACTGCTGATCGAAAGTGGGGGAATTGGTCATTACCTGATAATCTTTATTATGGTGAATAACCTGTTTGCCATCGATATATTCAATAATTGCGCTGTCGCCAGACGAATCAGATAACGAAAGATGCAGTGTTGCCTGTCGATCCTGTCCTGGTACGTCTTTGGTAACTACTATAAATTTTTCCTGTTGTAGCGATTTTACTGCTTCATCGACGGTAGCAAAATTATCCAGCACGTACTGTGCCCACGCGGCGACGCTTAATCCTGGCTTTTTCGCTGTCGGCTTGGCTTTAGGATATTCGGATTCTGCCAACCATAGCACGTTAGCCGCCAACCCTTTTTCATTAATTCCATCGGTTGTTGAAGCCATTTTCTCGTTGCCATCAAAAGCAGAGGCAATGACACTGCCGTATTTTGATGTCCACTCCAGAGAATGCTGGCCAGCGGCACCCGAACGCTGTAATTCGCGTGGGAAAATCCAGAGATTAGTATGGGTATCCTCGGCCCAGTCCATTGAACGGGCGGTAATAGGGTAATCAGGGTTATTTGGATCCAGATAAACGAACCGCGTACAGGCGAGTGAAACCGCGGAGGCTAGTGTTAATGTGACTAATGATAATGCACATACTGTAGACTTAATACGCTTATTATTTTTTGTCATTTAATTTCTCCACTTTCTACCAGAGGTGTGTTGTTAATTGAATCGGCAGATTTATTATAGTCAGTGGTTTTTTTATGGTGTTAAAAAATAAAAATAAACTGAAGTTAATTTGTTGATTTTTTAATAATTATACTTTGTAAGTATATTATTTCCATGGTGGCTTTTTTATACAACCTCATGCTACTTGATGTGATAAATTTTTTAGATGCTTGATAAAGAAGTAATGCGACTCTCCAGGTAAGGGTGAGTTTTCAACTTTTTCAATAACTTTATATCCTTTCTTCTCATAAAATCCGGGAGCGTTGAAGCTCATTGACTCCAAATAGACGAAGATACAACCTTCTTCTAAGGCCATTTTTTCCGCTGCAGCCAGCAGTTGCCCTCCGATGCCTTTTCCATGACAATAATCATCTACGACAATCATCTCTATTTGGAGATAATTGAAAAATATGGACCCGACGATTCGGCCAACGACGTTATCGCCTTCTTTATAAATGAAACTTACCTTCTTCTCTTTAAAACAGAACTTATCCCCCAGCTTATTTTCTGTATATGCATCCAGCGCCTTACCGGCCTGTTTTTCGTTTTCCTTATAATTTTCTGTGCAAATCATTTTTATATTCACTTATTTCATGTTGCATGACTTGTCCCGAGTAAACTTGATCTCACGTGGGCAACCGGGGAATTTGGGTACAGCCAATCAGGCAGTTCCTTCTATTTTTAATCCATCGAAATTTTCAAAATGCCAGGTTTCACTGATGCGTCCTCCCTCAATACGGTGCATATCCATACCCGAAAAACGTACCTGCTGGCCGGAGGCTTTCCAACGGTCGAAATCACCGATGTGCCGACCACTCATGGCAATTCGGCAAACGATAAGATCGTTTTCGACAACCACCGCTTCGATATCAATATGGAAGCCTTCAAACGCAGCATGCGTATGCGCCACTGCGCGTTTGAATCCCGCAGGTGTGTTCGGTTGACCGGGGTCGGCAGGGTGATTGATCCAATGGGTTGCAAGCAGGTGGTCGAAAGCGGCACTGTCATTGGCATTAAAGGCCTGATAGAAAGCGGCCGCCAGAGACGAGTTATCGTTCATGTTGTTGTTCCTTGGCATTTTAGCGTGGTGTATTCCGCACATAGAATGTGACATGGGGATCTGATAAAAGGAAGAATTTTACTGACATGCACCCGCACAGCGTAAAAATAGGTCAAGGTTTCACCCGATGCTTTAATCTGACCGCTAACTGGCAGTAAACTGGTAGCCGTGATTTTTTGACCGATTTTCACTGTGGGTGCTCGCCTGCAGGCGTATCGATCCCGTTCCACTCTTTTTTGTGAGCTATCTGTCCTATGACTTACCTCAAATCCTTGGGGATTGGGTTTATTTGTGTGCTGTTACTGTCTTTTTGGCAAAGTTGGGCGCAATCAACGCGTAACGGCGAAACGTTTAGTGGGCAAAGTTGGTGGTCTGCCAAACGTGATTCTTCCGGGTTAGCGCCGAATCCGGTGCAATTTCGCCAGACCGCCGTCGTGCAGGTTTATGTTGCGCCGACTTATGGTTGGCGCGGGCTGGTGGCGGTTCACCCATGGATCATTTTCAAGAAAGCTGGAGAAACCCAATATCGCCGTTACGAGATTTTGAGTTGGGGGGGCGATAACGTTATTCATCTGAACCGTTCGGCGGCCGATGCGTATTGGTACGGTGCGAAACCGAGACTGTTAGTCGATCATCGAGGTAACAAGGCGGAAGCCATGATCCCGCAGATTGAAGCTGCCATCAAAAGCTATCCGTGGCCGAATACCTATCACGCGTGGCCAGGGCCAAATAGCAATACGTTTCTGGCGCACATTGGCCGTGAGGTGCCCTCGCTCAAGCTGGATATGCCTGCCAATGCGATTGGTAAAGATTACCGCCCAATCACGCGCCCCATCGGGCTGTCGCCGTCGGGGAGCGGCGTGCAGATTTCGCTGTTGGGTGTAATGGGTATCACGATGGGGGTTGAAGAAGGTATCGAGGCCAATATTCTTGGGTTGAATATGGGCGTGGATGTAAATCCGCCCGCGCTGCGTTTACCCTTTGTGGGCCGCCTTGGCTATGACAAAACGGGCAGTGAAGAAGGCTGATAGCTTAATGCTGGTCACTTAAGCCTCATTTTAGGAGAAACATGGGGATGAGGTTCCCGCAGGGAGACTCCGCCCCGTGGTCGCTCCGCGTATCTCGGTCCGTAAACGATCGGCATTAGGATGATAGCCGCACTTTTCCTCTACGTTCCATGTTGCCTAATACGTTGGCTGCAAGATTAGCCCATTCCTTACCGGCAGGCTGTGCGGTATGCGGATAAACGGCTCCGGAAAATAGGGAAATAGTTGGCAGTTTGATTCCGCTCAGCATATCGTCGTATTTCTTGTGTCACGCTGTACGTTAACACAGCCAGAGGTTTTCCTGACAGGAAAGGGTCGTTGACGATTCAGGGATTATCAATACGCGACTCTGCACCTAGGATGGTGTTGTTTTCTCTCTATTTTTTAGCCTATGAGTTATCTGGTTACGTTATGTTTAGCTTAATGATGTTCAGCGATATTTTGTTGTGTTTGCTTTTGGGTGTCGGGTTGGGATTTTGCGGAGGAATGTTGGGTATTGGCGGGGGAATTATTGCGATTCCGATTCTGGGCGTGCTGTTTGGGATGGATCAGCATATGGCACAGGGAACCGCGCTGGTGATGATTACGCCTAATGTACTGATTGGTTTTTTACGCTATCGCCAGCGTAATCGTATTGATACGCGGGTGGCGTTGACGATGTGTCTATTCGCTACGGGATCTGCCTACCTTGCGGCACATATTGCCTCATCGATTGATGTTAACAGCCTTCAGCGCGCGTTTGCCATTTTCCTGCTGGTGCTGGCGGCATACTATATGTGGCAGTGGTATAACAAGAAGCGCAGTCAAACGTCGGAGGTTGTGCTGTCGACCCACTATTTGCCGTTACTCGGCGTAGCGAGTGGCTTTATGTCCGGCATTTTCACCGTCGGCGGTGGGTTGGTAGTGGTGCCTGCGTTGGTCACGCTATTTGCCTTTGCGCAAACGCAGGCCCAGGGAATGGCGCTGATACTCGTGGTGCCGGGGGCATTGGCAGCGCTGCTTTCTTATTCGCAGGCGGGTAACGTTGACTGGAATATCGGTTTGCCGCTGGCTCTGGGGGGATCGTCAGCGTCTCGTGGGGTGTCGCGGTTGCCCACAAGCTCCCTGTCGTTTATTTGCGAGCTGCGTTTTGCCTGGTGCTGGTCGGCGTGGGAATCACCATGCTGTTGTTGAGATGATCGCCCAATCAAAGCATTGCCGCGTTGCAGGCGTAATATATCCGTCGCTAAGGCGAGAATAATTGCCAACAATACCACGTTACAATCGTAAATATGGCGCGTTTGTTTTATGATAGTGACGCTTGCACCTATTAGATTTCAGAGGCTGGCATTGGGAAGAGGGAGTGTCCTAGTACCTATTTTCTAGATACGTGTACCCAGGGAGTCACGTGTATCTTGATTCATGTTATATGGGACGGTTTTATCTTTTCAATGAAAAACGTGTAAACGTTTTTCATTATGCTATTGCATGGGAAATAATCGGTGTATGGATATGATGATTAATTAAATAAAATAGGTATTGATATGTTGAATTTTTTTTATAAGGATATAAATCAACTACTTCGTGGCGGGTTGGTAGTGGCGGTAATTCTATTTGGCGGGGAATGGCTGAAGAATGCATCATTAACATATTTAAATGTGGATTCCTCTCTGTTATATAACGTGTTGTTTTACTCGTTTCTGGCTATATGGGTTTTTGTTATTCTTAGATCTTGTGCGAAAGTGTTTTTTTTGCTTTCAACAAAAAAAGAAAGTAATGTTTTGTCTGTAGGGATCAATCGCAATGCGAAATATCCTTGTCGAGATGAAAAAGATGCGCTTTTAGTCAGAATAAGTAGCCTTTATTCGATTACCTCTGTTGGGGATGGCGAGAGTAAAAAATACCCTAATTTTGTTAACTGTATAGAAGAGTGTAATCTATCGGAGCCTGATGCAGTAGAAGGGATTAAACTGGCACTTTCTTCAAGCTATGATATTAATACTAGCGGTGGGCTGACGCGCTTCATTGCTGATTTATTGGATGAACAAAACTACAGTAAACAGCGTAATGAAGATTATAAAAAGCCGCTGTCGCATTTGTATCAATTAGCGGAGAAAACCGGTGCTCATCTTAAACCGGTTAGTGAAATAAATAATTTGACCGCTGCATTTAATTTACAGCGAGCTGCATTATTAATGCGTAGCGGCGTAACCTGTGGTTTTTTATCCATAGAGGAATGGGATTCCTTGAAAGACGACGTGGTTCGTTTGATGGAACAAGAGTTCTCTTCTATCGATCAATTCATTCATGATTATATGCTGGCCGTTTATCTATTTCATATGGATGGTTCGTTTAGTGCATTTATGATTCTGGAACGGTTATATGGCCTCGCTATATTTCAGGAACATGATTACCTGTCGTGGAATGCCGCAATGCTGAATAATCCTTCGCTGTGATTGCTTTTCATTAGGGTACGTGAAGGTCAAGAATAGAGCGGGGTTTATACTCCGCTTTATTTTTATCGTCGGTGCTGTATTGGGGGGAGAATCAGGCAAAGGGGAAAATGGGGCGTATCACTCTCATCCTGTGTTCCTATTTACCTCTTTCAATTCATACCTATTAAGCCTAAAGTTTTCAGTGCTTTCTCCGTTGATAGATAGGTAGGAAGTTATACGGTCAAACTGAATGGTTCCTCAGGTTCCTGACTGTTGCCGGAACGGCCCGAGTGAAGTTGGGTCGATGTCCCCTCTGAAGCCCAATCTGAATAAGGCGTGATGTATGAGTCTCGTGAGCTATCTCGGAAAGCAAACTCTCGGTGTACTGGCGGGTTATAAGCAGGATGGTGTGGTCATCCATATTTGTGGCGTTTACCCCAATGCGGATAACAGTCTGCGCGTTTTTTTCCCGCACGGACATGAATTTGTCGTTGGCGATCTGGCAACCATTCACCTTGATAACCGCTCTGGAGTTGATGAATTTGATGCCAATATTCAGGTCTATCGCGCCTCTTACAAAGGGCGGGTGGTCGTCAGCGAAGGCGATTGGGTGGTGCTGGAACCGAGAGAGTGCCAACTCCTGCATGGTTTCACGCCTGCGCTGAATATCCGTGAACCGGGCTATCAGTTTCCACAAGACGATCGCCCATCAATGCCTGTGCCTCTGACATCGATGGTGGATTTTCCGCCGACGGAAAAGCAGGATTTCTCCAATAAGGTTGGCGTATTAATCACTATGGCCGCCGAACAACCGCATACCACGGTGCTGGCGTTCCTCTCATCCGTGGATAACGATATCTTTCTGATTACGTTCCCTGAAACGTTTAAATCTCAGTTGCTCAAACGTAATCCGCACTGCTTTTTTGCGATGGATGAGCGTAGCCATTACACCTTTGAGCGGGCAATCGAGTGGAACTACACCATTATCGAAGGGGATGCGTTTATTATCGCACGCGACAATCCACTCTATGAAAAGGTGCGTCATGAGTTCGTCACTAAGAACCCGTGGGAAATCGCCTTTTTCACACGCCCTGACGTTGAGGTTTATCATATTAAAAGTAAACAACTGGTGTGCCCTGGAAATACACAGACGCTGCGTTAACGTATGAAAATAAATAAACGGGATAGTGATATCCCGTTTATTAGCTGTGGGTAAATTACGCTTATAGCGATAGGTCGATCACCATACGGCCGGTGATTTTCCCGCCTTTCATTTCGGCGAAAATGGCGTTGATATCTTTCAGCGGACGGCGAGTGACCTTCGGTTTCACTTTTCCTTCGGCCGCAAACTGGAACGCTTCTTTCAGATCTTCACGCGTGCCGACCAGTGAACCCAATACCTGAATGCCATCCAACACCAGACGCGGAATATTCAGATCCATGGATTCCGGTGGCAGGCCGACGACGACAATGCGCCCGCCTGCGCGAACGGAATCCACGGCAGAGTTAAATGCTGCGCGTGCAACGGCGGTGACCACGGTCGCATGTGCGCCGCCCACTTTTTCCTGAATGATCTTGGCGGCATCTTCTTTGGCTGGATTGATGACCAGATCTGCCCCCACTTCTTTGGCAAAGGCTAACTGTGCGTCATTCACATCAATCGCAATGACTTTCGCATTAAAGACGTTTTTGGCATATTGCAACGCCAGATTACCCAATCCGCCCAGGCCATAAATGGCAATCCACTGTCCCGGTTTGATTTGCGAGACTTTCACCGCTTTGTACGTTGTCACGCCCGCGCAGGTAATGCTGCTGGCAGCCGCAGAATCCAGACCATCCGGTACTTTTACCGCGTAGTCGGCAACGACGATGCATTCTTCAGCCATCCCACCATCAACGGAATAGCCCGCGTTTTTTACCTCGCGACACAGCGTTTCGTTACCGCTATTACAATATTCGCAGTGGCCACAACCCTGATAGAACCAGGCGACGCTGGTACGATCGCCGGGCTTCAGTGATGTCACTCCGGGGCCGACTTCTTTAACGATACCAACACCTTCATGGCCGAGTGTGATACCGGCAACATCGCCAAAATCACCGTCTTTGACGTGCAGATCGGTATGGCAAACGCCACAGCATTCCATTTTTAGCAGTGCTTCTCCGTGCTGGAGGGGGCGCAGTTTTTTGTCCTGAATCTCAACAGAGTGATCCTTCGTAACGATGGCTGCTTTCATTAGTCTTCCTTTTACTGAATGTGTTATTGGGGTTAATGTATTATGTTCTACCTATAGAAGAGTCTACGGGGATTGGCAAGTTGCTTAATCAGGAATAGGTTAATTTTATTACAAAATGAGAGGTGGCGCGGTCAGGGGAGATCATCACTGGAACGTGATTTACAGTAATTTTTCTGATGTTTTAGTGAAGGGGACGCATCCATGCGGCCATATTCATTGGTATGATGTTATGTCGGGCTACAGGGCTTTTTCTTTTGGTTCCAGAGCCCATTCTACTTTGCCTTTACCTGTGGTTTTAGCTTGATAAAGAGCAATATCCACCCGTGTCATAAAGTGTTCGGTGGATTCCTGCGGCTGTTTTCTCCCTGCGCCAATACTGACAGAAAGGTGTTGCATATTCTTAATGATGATCTTGTTCGCATTCTTTAACACCTTTATTGCCAGCGCCTCTGCCTGAGCCTGTGTCCCGGTATACAGAATCATCGCAAACTCTTCGCCACCGATTCGGGTTGCCACGACTTCACTGTTATCTAAACGAGAAAGAATATGGCCGAATTTGCTCAGTATTTCGTCACCTTTCGTGTGCCCATATCTATCGTTGATAGTTTTGAAATTGTCGATATCAATAATAAATAAATAGGGCATTTTCGCTTCGAGATTTTTTAATTCATTAATAAAAAAACGGCGATTAGGGAGTCGTGTTAGTTCATCGCTGAATGATTGTATTCTTGCTTCGACATATTTATTGTTAATTTTCTGTATCAGGATATAAACGCCAAAACCTACGCTAGATATACCAATGATTTTAAATAGATCTTCTAAATAATACCTGACCCATTTGGGTTGTAGAATTATCTCATCCATAACATCGAACATTGCTGAGCATGTCCAGATAATGAATCCGTAACGTATATATCGTTCGGATTTATGACGGATCGATATTTTACTGGTGCTGGAAATAATAAAAAAAAGAATAATAAATACAAATGTATCAATATACAATCCTGGGTGTTTTATTAATTCCTGTGGTGTGTAAAGGGGTTCGAAAAGCAAGAGGTTAAAAATAACGATTAATATTGATAATAAGAAAGTAATTTGTATGCAAGACGTTTTTTTTGACCGTTTGTCAATTAAATCATGAACATATTTTGTCAAAGGCATAGAAAAATCCCCTTTCCAACACAAGGCACCGTACTATGAATAGAATTAAGTTTAGTGCCATTTTGGCAAGATGAAGGGATGTTTTTAAAGAATTTAGATGCACAGACAGTTTGTTATGCTCGTGGGATGGCTTAATATGGTACTTACGTATTTTTCTGCGGCTGCACGGCGCAACAAGAGGGGATAGTCGCTTATGAGTAGACCGCTTTGTCCGATCAACGACGGGCCTGTGGTGAATGAGTGGATGTCTCTCATTTCATCTCGATGAACTTACTCAGGTAAGTGATTCGGGTGACTACGTGCAGCTAACGTACAGGTATGTAACTCGACGTATGACGAACCTATTTATCTTCGTGGTCGGCGATGGAATAACATAACGCAGAAAATCTGCGGTGAGTAGCATTTTATTTGGTAAATGTTTGTTTGTAAGGCATGTAAATTCATCGCGGTGGATTGTTTTATAAGTATATTCTTAACGTCTCTTTAATAATTCACGTAACAATTTGTGTTTGATATTTTATGCACGATAATTATTTAAATTGAAAGTAAGTTCGTTTTTTTGTGATGCTGATTGGTGATGAGATTAATCTTGGTCATTGATGAAGGTAAGAAATGGTACAATTGATAGTTTTATTTTTTGAATATATCCGTTCTCTCTGTTTACGCTTTTTCTTACCGGAAAGATATTGTTTTAGAAAACAGCATCAAGAGGCTATCCCGTATCAGCGTAGCATCAACATCTATGATAAATACTTTGGGGGGCGGATATTGATGGGGAAATTTACTATCGCAGCGAAAAACATGAAAGTGTTGATACCAAGACGTTCCTATGTTTCTCTTTCACGCTAGCCGAAGATAAGCACGATTTTATATTTATGGTAAGCCAATTCCGATATTTCCCCCTGATGTGAAAGTAAAGAATATTAATTTTTTTGTCCGATAAGGTTGTGACGGATAAAAATCAGGCTGGTTCGTGAATATTGGTCGGAATATTAGACGGAATTAGCGGGGGGAAGACCAGGGTAAAAGGCAATGCTATTTCTGATGGCGTCAATACATGGCAATGTTCTGACTTTACGTCAGGAAATGAAACTATGTGCACTACAGTAGCAGAACAAGAAAAAATAACAGGCAACGCAATGTTAATGTGGGCGAATACGGTATATGGCGTATTCGCCCGCTGATGTCTTTACCGATTAGAAATCGGTTTTCAGTACGACGCGGTAGCGGGCTTTGCCGTCACGCACGTGCTGGATAGCATCGTTGATTTTCGACATCGGGAACAGTTCCGTCTGCGGCTTCACGTTGGCGCGCGCGGCGAGCTTCATCAGAGAGCGCAGTTCATGCGGTGAGCCGGTAGAAGAACCGGAAACGCTGCGGTCGCCTGCGATAAGTGTAAAGGCCGGAACGCTAAATGGTTTCATCACTGCACCAACGGTATGGAACTTCCCGTTGTAAGCGAGCGCGTTGAAGTAGGGCTGCCACTCCAGATCGACGCTCACGGTGTTGATGATGAGATCGAACTGGCCAGCTAGAGCAGTTAGCGCCTGCGGATCGCGGCTATTGACGACTTTATCGGCCCCCATCGCCAGCACCTCCTGCTCTTTGGACGGATTAGAACTGAATGCGGTGACTTCACAACCCATCGCGTGCAGGAGCTTAATCGCGATATGCCCCAGACCGCCGATACCGATCACGCCGACACGGCTGGTCGCGGTGATATGGTGCATTAATAGCGGTTTGAAGACGGTGATGCCGCCGCACAGTAGCGGACCTGCAGATTCGATATCAATGGAATCAGGAAGCGGGATAGCCCATTGCCAGTTTGCGCGAATTTTATCGGCAAAACCGCCTTTATTCAGGATCGTCGGCACGCTGCCTTGCTGACAATTGGTTTGGCTGCCGCTGATACAGGCATCGCAGTGCCCACAACTACGTGCCGTCCAGCCAATGCCGACGCGCTGACCGATCTTTAATCCTTTGTTCTTTGCGGCTTCGCCCAGTGCGTGTACATGACCAATGACTTCATGCCCGGCAACCAGTGGATAGCTCGATATTCCCCATTCGTTATCGATCATCGAGAGATCGGAATGGCATACGCCGCAGTATTCAACCACGACTTCGACGTCTTCTGCCTGTAGTGCTCCCGCATCAAACTCATACAACTCCAGCGCTGCACCTGCTTTCGGCGCGGCATAACTCTTGATTATTGTCATCACATTTTCCTCAGTATGGGTTTTATTAACCAGTCTAAAGGGTTATGGCGTTTTTCTCTATGTTACAACGGCCTGTGGTTTTTCATTTCCCATCATATTGTTGAAAGATGCTTGAGTCTTTTAAAAGCGTATCGCCGGGTTGCTACCCGCTATGAGAAAACAGCCAGGAACTATCTTTTGCTCGTGAAATTAGTCTGTATCCGACTTTTTATCAGAAAATGAGGTTATTTATTAGGTTACGTAATTTTCAATCAACATCATAATGTTGTTTATTTTTTGATGTTGTAGAAGACTTGGCAATACGTTAGGAATAAGTATTATCAATACCGTACCTTGTGCTAAAGATTTTGGTATCTGAAATAGATAAGTCATCACCGGGAGCGTTATCAATTATCTGAAGGCCACCGCCCTCAGTTCCAGAGCTAGTCCAAGCCAGATTAAAATCTGGCATAGCTGAAAACATGATCACAGACACAATATATACGAATGTTATTGTCAGGCGAAAAATGAATCTACCTTAGCATTGAATTCTTCAAATATCTAATTTATATAAAATTGGATATATAACAATAACCACTTGATCTATATGGTTAAGGTTATGTTTTACATTTTGTAAAAAGTGTTTTTCATCATATGAGTTCGGTAATGGATATACACGATTAACCCGATGCTTATACTGGTATTAACTTAACCCGTGAGCAATGTAGGTAAGATCATGAATCTGAGTAAAACGCTATACGACAAACATATTGATTCACACACAATTAAAAAGTTCGATAATGAAGGCAATGTTCTTTTATATATTGATCGTTCAATTTTGAATGAATATACCAGCCCGCAGGCATTTAGTGGATTGCGTGAAAATGACCGTATGGTCTGGAATCCAAAATCTATTCTGCTTAACGTAGATCATGTAAATCCGACTCGCCCATCACGCGATCTGCTCATGACGGACCCTGGCGGCACGTTGCAGGTTAACTACTTCAGGGAGAACAGCCAGCACTTTGATATTGAATTATTCGATGTCATGGATAAACGCCAGGGTATTGAACATGTGGTCGCGCACGAGCAGGGCCTTGCCATGCCCGGAATGATTATTGCTGCAGGGGACAGTCACACCACGACTTATGGAGCACTGGGCGCGTTTGGCTTCGGCATTGGAACCTCCGAAATTGAACACCTCTTGGCGACGCAGACCTTGGTATATAAGAAACTCAAGAATATGCGCGTCACCCTGGAAGGTACTCTCGGCCTGGGGGTAACTTCAAAAGATGTCATTATGGCGCTTATTGCACGCATTGGCGCAGACGGTGCTACCGGTTATGCCATTGAATTTTGTGGAAACGTCATTGATAACCTGAGCGTTGAAGCACGCATGACTATCTGCAATATGGCCGTAGAAGCCGGTGCGCGAGGTGCATTTATGTCACCGGACGACAAGGTATTCGCGTATCTGAAAGATACCCCACGAGCCCCGAAGGGCGAGATGTGGGATAACGCGGTTACCAACTGGCGGCAGTTGCGTAGCGATCCTGATGCAACATTCGATAAAGAGATTTATATCGACTGCTCTACAGTAGAACCTTTTGTTACCTGGGGAATTAGTCCCGACCAGGCCGGTGCAATCAGTAGTTCTGTTCCGGATCCAGAAATTATCTCGGACGAGCAAAAGAGAAAAGATTATTTCACTGCCCTGAAATACATGGATCTAAAGCCAGGAACGCCTTTCACTGAAATTAAAATTTCCCACGCTTTCATTGGGTCGTGCACCAACAGTCGTATTGAGGATTTACGCGAAGTTGCAAAAGTTGTTCAGGGTAAAAAGTTGGCTTCACACGTGCGCGGCATGATTGTTCCTGGCTCTTCCCTTGTTCGTGAGCGAGCGGAACAAGAAGGTCTGGCTCAAATCTTTATGGATGCTGGTTTTGAATGGCGCCAGTCTGGTTGCTCCATGTGTCTGGCCATGAACGAAGATGTTCTGTCCCCAGGAGATCGCTGTGCCTCAAGTACCAACCGCAATTTTGCCGGTAGACAGGGCGCGGGTTCACGTACACACCTTATGAGTCCGGCAATGGTTGCAGCCTCTGCAATCGCTGGTCATTTAACCGATGTTCGCTATTTTACCGGGGTTTAATGATGGATACGTTTAAGAAAATTTCAGGACTGGCCGCTCCAATGCTGGCTGCTAATATCGATACTGACGTCATTATGCCTAAACAGTTTCTTAAAGGTATTGATCGGCAGGGGCTTGATAAAGGCCTTTTTTACGACCTGAGATTTAATGCTGATGGCACTGAAAATCCAGATTTCATTCTTAATACACCTCAATGGAAGGGTTCAAAATTCCTGATTACCGGACCAAATTTTGGGTGCGGTTCCAGCCGTGAACATGCTGTATGGGGGATGAAACAATTAGGTATTCGTGCCCTGATTGGCACTTCTTTTGCGGGAATATTCAATGATAATTGCCTACGCAATGGCGTTCTGACTATCACTCTTGCGGAAGAGAAAATGAGTGAACTGGCTAGGATTATTTCCCACATTGAGACAAATGAGATCTTGATTGATCTTGAGAACCAGATCATCAGTACCGAAAAAGAAGATTTTACATTTAATGTAGATGAACTGAAGAAGGAGATGCTGGTAAAAGGTCTGGATGCAATTGGCTTAACATTATCCTTTAGGGATGAAATTATCCAATTTGAAAATGAATATTATTCGGAAAATCCATGGCACAGAGTAAGCTGAAAAGCTTGAGAGTGAATAATGAAAATAGCTAATTTTAAATTAAATGGTAAACACAAATTTGGTATTGTGAAAGGAACGGGGATAATTGATGTCAGTGCGATATACGGCAATAAGTATCCATCGCTGAAGACATTTCTGGAAAATGAAGACATCTCTGAATTAGCAGGAATATCTACAGATAAGATAGATTATAAAATTGATCAGGTTGAGTATCTTCCGGTTATTGATAACCCCACCAAAATCATTTGTGTGGGGATGAACTACTCTGAAAAACGTGCTGAGTTCAATGAACTCAATCCAGAACCTACTTTATTTGTAAGATTTGCTGACTCACAGACAGGACATCTTACTTATATCAACAAGCCTGCTGAGTCGCATGAGTTCGATTATGAAGGTGAGCTAGCGGTTATCATCGGTAAAACATGCTTCCATGTTTCTGAAGATGATGCACTTAATTTCATTGCTGGATATAGTTGCTACATGGATGGTTCAGCCCGTGATTGGCAACATACCTGGTATACTGCGGGCAAGAACTGGCCTAAAACTGGCGGGTTTGGTCCTTATCTGACGTCGAAGGATGAAATTCACGATCCGCATAACCTTTCAATCCGCACCTTCCTGAATGCCACAGAAGTGCAGAATGATAATACGAAGAATATGATTCATAAGATACCTTATCTTATTGCATATATTAGCACTTTTACCCAACTTAGTCCTGGGGATGTAATTATAACGGGTTCCCCAGGCGGAGTCGGTAAAAAAAGAACACCACCTCTTTTTTTGAAAGAGGGTGACTGTATTGAAGTAGAGATTGAAGGTTTAGGACGTCTGCGTAATCATATTCGCGAAACAATAATAGCTTAATAAATATAAATACTAAAAATAACACTTATCTCATTTGGGATAAGTGTGTACCCTACGTGTTATACAGGTGAATATAATGAATAATATTCAAGAAGAGATTTTGTCTAAATGTGATGATGCATCTGGACTAACTAATTCAAAAAAATTCTTTTTTTCTAAAGAAATTTGTTCCATACCTGCTCTGTTTTTTTTAGTTATGTGTATTATTATCGGTGCGGCTGCATTTTTTGGCACGTTACCAAAAAATATGATTGGTGGTCTTGCAATTATAATGTCTCTGGGGTTTATTCTTTCAACTGTAGGGAAAAATATCCCAATTATAAAGGATATTGGTGGCCCGGCAATTTTCTGCCTGATGATTCCATCGATTCTGGTTTTTTACCATTATATTCCTAAGAACGTGCTGGATTCTGTGCATGTTCTTATGAAAGATGCCAACTTCCTGTATTTTGTCATTGCTACCCTTGTCGTTGGCAGTATTCTCGGAATGCATCGTGTTATTCTGGTACAGGGTATGATCAGAATGTTTGTACCGCTGGTTGTCGGTACTGTAACTGCGGTAGGCGTTGGCCTGATGGTTGGAGAGTTGGTTGGTTACAGTATGTACCATACCTTCTTCTATATTATCGTTCCGATAATTGGTGGCGGTATCGGTGAGGGGATCTTACCTCTTTCTCTGGCTTACTCTTCCATCCTTGGCACCACGCCGGATATCTACGTTGCTCAACTGGTTCCTGCCGCAGTCATCGGTAATATTTTTGCCATTGTTTGTGCTGGCTTCCTGGCAAAATTAGGTAGCGTCAAACCTACGTTAAGTGGTGACGGGATGCTCATCCGTACTGCTGAAGATAATGCGATTTTCAACAACCTTGGCTCGGAAGGGAATGGCAACACAGATTTCCCATTAATGGGCGCTGGTTTGCTGGTAATTTGTTGTTTCTTTATTGTGGGTGGACTGCTTGAAAAAATCCTACACATCCCCGGACCGGTACTGATGATTGTCCTTGCCGTTATCTGCAAATATATTGATATCATTCCTCACCGTATGATTGATGGCTCAAAATCTTGCTATAAGCTCATTTCAACGTCCCTCATCTGGCCTACGATGATCGGCCTTGGAATGCTCTATGTACCACTGGAAAGCGTTGTTGCGGTATTCTCATTAGGTTATGTGGCTGTGTGTGGTTCAGTTGTGCTCTCAATGGCGATGGTGAGTTTCTTTATGGCGAAATACCTCAACATGTATCCGGTTGAAGCCTCGATAGTGACAACTTGCCATAGTGGGTTAGGTGGCACTGGTGATGTGGCCATTCTGTCTGCTTCGAACCGTATGGGACTTATGCCATTTGCTCAGATTTCCACGCGTATTGGTGGCGCTTTTACCGTAATACTTGCAACGATGTTATTAGCCGCATTTTCCTGATATTTGTATAAATAAACAGCTACTCTTGTGGCTGTTTATAGTTTTATGTCTCTGAAATACTCTTCAAGGAACTCAACACATCTCTTGGTCTTCAACGAGTCGTCTAATTTGGTGGGGTAAACGGCCCAGACAGATGCTTGCTCATAATAATCAGGAAGAATATGAATAAGCTGTTTGTTTTCAATGTATTTTCTGGCATCCCACTGACTTCTGTATGCTATGCCGTGGCCAGCCAGAGCCCACTGCATAATTATCTCACCATTGTTGGATGATAGATCCCCATTAACACGTACAGTTTGCAGGTTTATCCCATTGTAAAGCCGCCACAGCCCAAATGTCTGGCCTTTTTCCTGCAAAAACAGACAACTATGATTAGCCAGTTCCTCAGGAATGGTTGGCATATCTTTGTCTGCAAAATAATCAGGTGAGGCACAGAGTATCCTTTTATTATCTGCAATTTTTTTCGCATAATATCTATCGTTAAAATTCTCTCCAACCATGATTTCCAGATCAATGCCTTCCTTTATTAGATCAAGCTTTGTATCTGTTAGCGTCAATTTTATTTTTAAGTGTGGGTTATTTTTTGAAAAAGAGGAAAAAGGTTGAGCCAGATGATTCTTTCCGAATCCAAATGAACTTGAAATATGAAGATTACCCATTACGTCATTTCTGACATCCTGGATTTGCTCGATAGAATTTCTTGCACTTCTTATTAATTCTTCAGCTTGAACTCTGGCTACTTCACCTGCGCTTGTAAGCCTTATTTCACGAGTATTACGATGAAATAACTTTACCCCCAAAACACTTTCAAGAATGTTAATTCTTTTCGTGATATATGCATTCGAAAGACCCAGTTCGACAGCGGCAGCGGAAAAATTACTGGTTCTGACCACGGTCAAAAAAACGTTAAAATCTTCGATCTGAGGCCATTTGTTTTTCATTATCGTCATACAATCCAACAATATATAATTCTTAAATTATATCGCATTATATCAATACGTAAAACTGCTGAACTGCGCGATCCGTATCTTGCTAAATAACGTCCCACATTACCGTTTCACTTTAGGCAAATTGTATTGATTACCGGATCAATCTCAGCGTCGACCATTCTATCCCTGATCCTCAGTATGGGTTTGATAAATCAGTCTAAAGGGGGATGGCGTTTTTCTCTATGTCACAACGGACTGTAGTTTCTCATTTTTTATCGGTGGTGGAACGAGACGAACTGGCGCTTGCTTTACGGGGGGCACTTACTTATGCTGCAAAGCGTAAACACATGACTCGGGGTGCCCTTCTTTGTGAAGGCTGAGAAATACCCGTACCACCTGATCTGGATAATGCCAGCGTAGGGAAGTCACGGTATGCCCCACCGGTTGCCGCCTTCTTCCACGCCGGTTGGGAGACCTATGAGCACGCAACCCGCCGACTTTTCTGCCGCTCAGGCAGCAACCTCACTCACTCAATTTCGTTCTGCTTCACCGCTGGTACACTGTTTGACCAACGATGTAGTGCAATCTTTTACTGCTAATGTGTTGTTGGCGTTGAATGCATCGCCCGCCATGGTGGTCGATCCCGATGAAGCCGCGCAGTTCAGCGTGATGGCGGATGCGCTGCTGATTAATGTTGGTACGTTGGAACGCACGCGTGCCGAGGCGATGCGGGCAGCCGTAAGCAGCGCGTATCAGGCGGGAACACCGTGGGTGCTCGATCCGGTTGCCGTAGGCGGTTTGACCTTCCGTACTGAATTTTGCCGGGAATTGCTGGCATCGAAACCAGCGGCTATCCGCGGCAATGCGTCTGAAATCATGGCGCTTTCTGGGTTAGCCGCACAGGGGAGGGGCGTGGATAGCGCCGATGATTCCCTTGCCGCGTTACCCGCTGCGCGCGAACTGGCTCGGCAGGTGGGGACGATTGTTGCCGTGACCGGCGCGGTGGATTATGTCACGGACGGTGAGCGCGATATGGCGGTAGCCGGCGGCGATAGCATGATGACACGCGTGGTCGGTACAGGCTGTGCGCTGTCGGCGGTGGTCGCGGGATTTGCTTCTCTGGAAGGTGATCGCTTATCCCATGTGGCGGCGGCGTGCTATGTCATGGCGTTAGCGGGGCAGCAGGCGGCCTTGGCGTCGCAAGGTACGGGGAGTTTTATTCCCAACTTCCTCGATCGACTCTATACCCTGCATGCGGAGGATCTGGCATGAAGCGTATCAATGCCTTGACGATTGCTGGCACCGATCCGAGTGGTGGTGCGGGGATTCAGGCGGATTTAAAAGCGTTTTCTGCATTGGGCGCTTATGGCACGTCGGTCATTACCGCGCTAGTGGCGCAAAATACGCTCGGCGTGCAGTCCGTCTACCGAATTGAGCCGGATTTTGTCGCGGCACAGTTAGATTCCGTGTTGAGCGATGTGCGCATCGACAGTGCCAAGATTGGGATGTTGGCGCAGACCGATATTGTCGAAACCGTTGCCGAGCGCTTGCGCTATTACTCGGTCCCTTTCGTGGTGTTGGATACCGTGATGCTAGCGAAAAGTGGCGATCCGCTACTCGCGCCGGAGGCGGTGGAGTCGATCCGCCGTGAGCTGTTGCCGCTGGTTTCCCTGATTACGCCCAACCTGCCAGAAGCCGCCGCATTGCTGAATACGTCACCTGCCACCAATGAACGGGACATGCGTGAACAGGGGGAAGCACTGCTGGCGATGGGCTGTCAGGCGGTGTTAATGAAAGGCGGTCACCTCAGTGAAGCGGAAAGTCCAGACTGGCTGTTCAGCCGACAGGCCGACCCACAGCGCTTTAGCTCGGCGCGCGTGGATACGCGTCACACGCACGGCACGGGCTGCACGTTGTCTGCCGCGCTGGCTGCGCTGCGACCGCGTCACGATAGCTGGAGCGAGACAGTTAAGGTAGCGAAGGACTATTTACAGCAGGCGTTACAGCAGGCCGACACACTGGAGGTCGGGCACGGAATCGGTCCCGTTCATCATTTCCATCGCTGGTGGTAAACATTGCATACCCTAAATAATTCGAGTGGCGTGACAAAACGTTAGCGTTTTGAACAACGCTCTGCGTTGACCCTTTAGGGCAAGGCCCATTTATGGCCTTGTAACGCGGCAATCGCGCGACAAATTGGTTTTAAACCGATTTGAACAGCGCTAGCGCTGGCCCGAAGGGGGAACCTCATTTATGAGGTTCATTAATCCCCAGGAGCTTACTCAAGTAAGTGACCGGGGTGAGTAAGTGAAGCCAACGCACACGCCGCTTGAAGTATGATGGGTATAAGTAAATCGACTTGTACTTTGCGTGACATCTTTGTCAGTAATTTCAAACTAAATTAAGTGTATTTCGGCGTGACAGTGCAGGGGCATCCGGTTACTTTGCTGTGAAATCTTGGTGTTAATGTGAAATAGGGTGTGGGGATAACATATGGCAGGTTCTGCTCGCAGTGCAATGGCTGCCAAGGCGCTTCAGACGATACTCAATATCGGCCTGCTGGCGCTGGCGACCATTCTGGTGATTTTTTTAGTCAAAGAAACGTTTCATCTGGCGAAGGTGCTGCTGATCTCCAGCGAGAAAGATTCCTCCTATCAGTTGATAGAGGGCATTGTGATTTATTTTCTCTATTTTGAGTTTATTGCTCTAATCGTGAAGTATTTCCAGTCCGGCTATCACTTCCCACTGCGCTATTTTATCTACATCGGCATCACGGCCATCATTCGCCTGATTATTGTCGATCACAAAAGCCCATCGGATACGCTGGTGTATTCAGCGGCGATCCTGCTGCTGGTGGTGACGTTATACCTGGCAAACAGTAATCGCCTGAAGCGGGAATAATCAAAACGCGTCGTTATTCCAACAGCGAGCACTGAGGCGGCAGTCGGCAGTAGATCGCTGCGGGAAGCACCTCGATGCGGAAGCGTTTGGCAGTAAGTGGCTCGCCGTCCAGATTAAACGTCATATCGTCTGGTGCGGTGATCTCCAACCAGGGCAGGGTAGCGGAAATCATGTTCTGGTTTTCGCTGCCGGTAAACCAGGCCTGAAGCATATTGGGCAGTAGCTCGGTTGCTGACAGCACGCTCAGTTCCAGCAGCCCATCGTTAACCAGCGCCTCCGGGCAAAGCTGCTGCCCGCCGCCTGCCTGACGGCCATTCCCCACCGCGATAACCAGCGTATCGCCTTCCCAGTGAAAATCCGGCCCGCGAATCTCACAGCGTTCGGCTTGCAGCATGTCCATGCGAAAGAGCGCGTGTAGTACGTAAGAGGCGCTCCCCAGCGCGGCCTTCATCTTGGCGGGGGTTTCCGTCGTGATGCGTGTGGCGAACCCGCCCGTTGCCATGTTGATGAAGTAGTGGCTGTCGTTGACTTTGGCGATATCAATCGCGGTAGCGCGGCCTTTGATCGCCAGCGTCATCGCATTGTGCATCTCCATCGGAATCTGACAACTGGTGGCAAAATCGTTGGCCGTGCCCAGTGGCACTATCCCCAGACACGGACGAACCGCTTCCGGTTGCATGGCTAGTGCTGTGGCGACTTCATTGACGGTGCCATCGCCTCCGGCGGCGATCACATTATCGACGTTGAGCTGGATTGCCTCTTCCACGTAGCGCTTCACATCACCGTATTCCCAGGTGACGCGGACATGCAGCGTATAGCCGTCCTTGCGTAGCTCACCGATGGCTTCGCGAAGTTCTTCATTACCCGCGCTTTTCCCATTCAAAATCAGCAGTGTGATTGGATTTTTTTCCATGGCGTCTTTCTCTGGCTGCGATGTTGCCGTTAATACAGAAACGTTGCAGTTAATCATAGTCATTAAATCGGGAGGTAGACATCAGAAGAATCGGTGAATATACCCGTCATACTTCAAGTTGCATGTGCGTTGGCTGCGTTCAGTCACCCGAATCACTTACCTGAGTAAGCTCATCGGGATTCCCTCTCTTGCCGCCTTCCTGAAACTCGAATTATTTAGGGTATATTTGAGGTGGGAAATACGTGATCGAGAGAAAAAGAAAAGCCAGCTCAAGGGAGATTGAGCTGGCCAAGGAGGTGGTTCCTAGTAGTATCACTACGCTTATTTTTCGTTCTATGTTTTCTCAGCGACGCAATATTAACCACAAGGCTAGCGAATTGATGTGATCTGTTTCTAATATTCGTTAAAAACCCTGAGCTTTGTAACGATACCTGATGACTTTCTATGCTACTTGCGGCTATGAACGGGAAGGTGGCGGGAAGCGCCGCCGGATGATTGGGGCATCCGGCGGTCTTACTGATTATTCTGCGTTAGGGTTACGCGTGGTGGTGCCTGGCAGATTGCGCAGCAGTAGCGCGTAATCCAGCGAGACGTCATCCGGTACTGGCAGATAAACGATATGGCCGTTACCCGGCGCAACCTCGGTCGGCTGGCCTTTGGTATTTTGCATGGCTTCGATGGTGAACTGAATATTGCCGTTTGGCGTCATCATTTCTACGCTGTCGCCGCAGGAAAATTTGTTCTTCACCTCGACTTCCGCCAGCCCATCGCGGCGCACGCCAGTGAATTCACCGACAAACTGCTGACGATCGGAAACGGAATAGCCGTAGTCGTAATTCTGGTAATCTTCATGCACGTGACGGCGCAGGAAGCCTTCGGTATAGCCACGGTGCGCCAGACCTTCCAGCGTTTCCAGCAGTGTCGGGTCGAACGGCTTGCCCGCGACGGCATCGTCGATGGCGCGGCGATACACCTGTGCGGTACGAGCGCAATAATAGAATGACTTGGTGCGTCCTTCGATTTTCAGCGAATGAACCTGCATCTGCGTCAGGCGTTCAACGTGCTGGATCGCACGCAGATCGCGGGAGTTCATGATGTAAGTGCCGTGCTCGTCTTCAAATGCGCTCATGTACTCGCCGGGGCGCATATTTTCTTCCAGCATAAAGACTTTATCGGTCGGTTCGCCGATGCCCAGTGCGGGCTCAACATTTTTCACCGCGATAGGTTCGTGCTGATGAACGATGTTCCCGACCTCGTCCTCTTTGCCTTCCTGAACCTTATATTCCCAACGGCAGGCGTTGGTGCAGGTGCCTTGATTCGGGTCGCGTTTGTTGATGTAACCGGACAGCAGGCAACGGCCGGAATAGGCCATGCACAGCGCACCGTGCACGAAGATCTCCAGTTCCATATCCGGGACGTTCTGGCGGATTTCTGCAATCTCTTCCAGTGACAGCTCGCGCGACAGAATCACACGCGTCAGCCCCATCTGCTGCCAGAATTTCACCGTGGCCCAGTTAACCGCGTTGGCCTGAACAGAAAGGTGGATATCAATTTGTGGGAAGTTTTCACGCACCAGCATGATCAAACCTGGATCGGACATGATCAGCGCATCCGGCCCCATTTCAATCACGGGTTGCAGATCGCGCAGGAAGGTTTTCAGCTTGGCGTTGTGTGGCGCGATGTTAACGACCACGTAGAATTTTTTGCCCAGCTCATGCGCTTCATTAATGGCTTGCGCCAGCGTCTGATGGTTGAATTCGTTATTGCGCACGCGCAGGCTGTAGCGAGGTTGACCGGCATAAATCGCGTCTGCGCCATAGGCAAAGGCGTAGCGCATATTTTTCAGCGTACCGGCCGGAGAAAGCAGTTCCGGTTTAAACATGGTATCTCTCGATTCTGATCACAAGTCAGGCTGCTCCACGGTGGGAACAGTAAAGGCGGAGGATTCTAGCGCTAATGGGGGGAAATTGCAGTAGACGACACACGAAAAGTGGGTCTATTGTTTGACGTAAATCAATTTTTTTGACCTAAATAAAGAGTGGCCCGCCATAGATAGAGCAGGCCAGATCTTGCCGTATTAACGCGTGGAGATACGCGATGTGCCAAGCGTATTCCGATTGTGAGGCTGGTATAAATCGACCTGTGGGCCAACCGGCACAATCTGTGTCGGGTTCAGCCAGGCAATACCGTAATAACCGGCTTTGATATGGTCGATATTGACCGTTTCCGCAATGCCTGACCACTGATACAGTTCGCGCAGGTAATTTGATAAGTGCGGATAGTCGGCAATGCGTTTTAGATTGCATTTGAACGCACCGTGGTAGGCCACGTCAAAACGTATCAGCGTGACAAACAGACGCCAGTCGGCTTCGGTCAGCGTATCACCCAGTATGTAACGATGGTTGCTCAGACGAGCGTCCAGGTCATCCAGCGTAGCGAAGAGTGTGGTGACCGCATCGTTATAGTGTTCCTGCGTTTTAGCGAACCCGGTTTTATACACGCCGTTATTGACGTTGTGGTACACGGTTTCGTTCCAGCGGTCGATCTCGCTGTGCAGTTCCGATGGGTAGAAATCGAGGTAGTTGCCTGTCAGATCGTTAAACTCATTGTTCAGCATGCGGATGATATCTGCTGATTCATTGTTTACGATACGGCCTTCCACCCGATCCCATAGAACAGGAACCGAGACCTTTCCGGTATAGTTCGGTACGCTGGCGGTGTACAACTGGTGCAGATAGTGAATCTCGCCTACGTGTTCGCCAGCATCCTGTGGAGCGTCAAATTCCCACCCGTTATCGGCAATACGTGGTTTGGCAATTGAGAGGGGGATAACGTTCTCCAACCCTTTCAACTTGCGGAAAATCAGCGTGCGTGACGCCCATGGGCAGAGATAGGAAACAAAAAGCTGGTAACGCCCAGCTTCTGGCACCAGTTCGGTTTGCCGAAATTTGGTTTCTTCGCGGTGGAATGCGCCGTTCTTGATTTCTTCCACTGCGACATCGCCGTTAACCCATTTGCCATCAACTAAGCCTGACATATTTTTTCCCCTGTCTATTGTTTTCAAGCCCCATTCTTTTGAAAAACAACTGCTTCGAAGATCGGTTATTTTGAAGATCAATTGTTTTCAAAATCAATGACGTTAAAAAATCAATGGTGTTGCAGGTGACCTGTGCCCGCATTTGATGCGGATGGAGACCTGTCATTATTGTAGGCTTGAAATGGTAACAGCCGTGGGAAAAGAAAAAATGACAAAATTTTCATTAAGTCGGACAGTATTTTTGACTGGCATGGGAGGGTGGCGGATAGCGCTCAGCCGCCAGCAGGCCGTAGGGCGCAGAATCGGAAACCTCGCCGTCCGCGATCCAACGCTGCTTTAACCGTTCTTCGAGATGGAAAACGCAGAGGTTATACCTCATTGCAGGAGGCGGCTTCCCAGCGATAGCCGATGCCATACACCGTGCGGATGAATGAGGTCTCTTCATCCAACTGTTCCAGCTTGCGGCGCAGGTTTTTGATGTGGCTATCGATGGTGCGATCGGTCACGACGCGATAATCATCGTAAAGCTTATCCAGCAGCGCCTCGCGTGAAAACACCTTGCCTGGTTCGCTGGAGAGCGTCTTGAGCAGGCGAAACTCTGCTGGCGTGAGATCGAGATTCTGCCCCAGATAGCTGGCCTGAAAGCCACTCTTATCAATTAATAAGGCCGTTTCAGTTTTCTCTGCGGCTTTCACGCCGTCGTTTTGCCAGCCACAGCGGCGCAGCAGCGTTCTGACGCGCACCACCACTTCACGCGGGCTGAAAGGTTTACAAATATAGTCATCAGCCCCAATTTCCAGCCCCAGCAGGCGATCGATCTCTTCGCTGCGCGCGGTGACCATGATAATCGGCACGTTGGAAAACTGGCGTATGGTGCGGCAGAGGGTCAGGCCGTCACAACCCGGTAACATCAAATCCAGCAAAATGAGTGAAGGGGAATGCTGCCGCACCCACTCGACGACATCATTGCCGTTGGGCAACCAGTGCGTGGCATAGTCTGCGGCCTGAAGGTAATCCACCAGCAGTTGCCCCAATTTGGGCTCATCTTCGACGATCAAAATGGGTGATGCCATAGCGAAATCGGATGCGGTTGTCATAGCTCTGCTTAGTTTCGGTTTCAGGAATAGCAATTAATCAGGTACGTGCGATGGAAGCTCAATGGTAATCATCACTCCCCCTAATGGTGAATGTTCAGCATACAGCCGTCCGTTATGTGCCTCAACGATATTATTGCAGATAGCCAGCCCCAGACCAGATCCGCCGCTGGCGCGGTTGCGTGAGCTTTCCGCCCGATAAAAACGCTCGAAAATCAGCGTGAGCTGCTCATCGGTTACGCCGGGGGCACTGTCCTGCCAGATAATGGCCCAGTGTTTATGTCGCTGAACAACGGAAAGGGTCAGTTGACCCTGTTCGTCAGTATAGCGCAGGCTATTTTCCAGCAGATTATTAAACAACTGGCTTAGCCGATCCGGGTCACCAAAAACGCCAGCCTGAAGCGGGAAATCGGTGGTCAGCGTAATCTGCTTTTTCTGGAAACGTTCATGAAACGCGGCGATAGCAATATGCAGGGTTTGCACTATATCCACAGACGTTTTGCGGTAGGCCAGCGCCCCGCGATCGGACAAGGTGAGCTGGTGCAGATCGTCCACCAGTTTGGTGAGTGTTGCGACCTCAGACTGGAGCGAATGCAGGGAATGCGCATCGGGCTTGCGCACGCCATCCTGCAAGGCTTCCAGCTCGCCGCGCAGCACCGCCAGCGGCGTGCGCAGATCGTGGGAGACATCGGCCATAAACGCGCGGCGTGACTGTTCGTTTTTTTCCAGCGTCTTGGCAAGCTGATTGAAATCTTGTGCCAGCCTGCCCAGCTCATCGTGCGAGCTTGCTGTTACGCGCGTGCTGAAATCTCCCGAAGCCAAACTGTGCATGCCGTTGACCAGTCGTTTTACGGGCGCGAGAAGGCCACGGGCGGTCAGCCAGGTGGCGATGATAGCCAGCAACATCGATAGCGCGGCAATCAGCCAACTGGTGCGCTGCTGCTGTTGATCGAAACTGATATCGGCGTTACGGGTCAGTCGTTCAACAGGCGAGGCGACAATCCAGCCGACGGTCTGATTTTGCACCTGAATCGGCTGCCAGGTGCCTTCATTAGGTATCGGTGCCGGCGATCCGAACAGCTTGCGTTTACTGGCATCCAGCACCCAAAGGCGCACTCGCCATCCCTGCATACTATTGTCGGTATCGGTGTCATTGTTCTGATCCATAGAGTGCAGCATCTTGAACACCAGACGCTCATTGTTGCGTAGGAATGACCAGCCGCCGCGCAGTTGGTATTGCTCCGCCAACGCATCGCGCAGTTGCGTAACCCGCTGCTCATTGCCGCGCTTAATGTAGTCGATAAAGCCACGTTCGAAACTGGCGCGCACGCCCCAGTGCATGGTCACTAGCACCAGCATGCAGGTGGCGAAAATCGCGAGAAACAGCTTGGCAGTGATTCCAAATTTCATAACGACCTCACGATTTACGCGTTAGCGTTGACTGTTTTACGGTGTCAGGTGGGACACGATTAAAAATCAGCGCCGGTAGGGCGATGATGATGACCATGCTGAGATAGGTGTAGAGAAATACCGTATGGGTTGCCCCACTTTCTGCCGCGATATGCGGCTGAGAAAACATGCCCAGTAGTATACCCGCGGTGCTTACTCCCAGGCTGGTGGATAGCTGCATGGTCATCGACAGCAGGCTATTGCCGCCGCTGGCGAGGGGATCTGGCAGATCTTTCAGCGTCAGCGTGTTCATGGTGGAGAAGCGAATGGCATTCACCGTACCGAGGAAGAACAGCACAATCGGGATCATCCAGATCCATTGCATAAGCGCGACCAGTGCAAACAGCGCCGTGACCAGTGCCAGCAATAACGTCGAGGCGACCAGCACACGCCGGTAGCCGAACCGATTGACGATCTGCACCACGACGCGTTTTATTCCCATACTACCAAGTACCATTGGCACCATCATCAGCCCGGCATGGAACGGGGAAAACCCCATTCCCAACTGCAAAAATAGCGGTGTCATAAACGGTAACATGCCGCTGCCAATACGAGCCAGAAGCCCACCGGTCAGGCCGATAGAAAAAGTATGGGTGTCGAACAGACGTAGATTAAACAGCGCCCGTTCGTTATGACGAGCGTGCAGCCAGTAGCTCAATAGTGCGATGAGCCCGATGGCGATCAGCGCGAAAATGGCAATTGGCGGAATACCGAGGCTACGGTTACCGTCCAGTGCTAGCGTCAGCGTCGCCATACCGACGGCAAGCCAGAGGAAACCGCTGACATCGAAGCGCTGAGTTTGCATAGTGTAATTGGGCATCAGGAACCAGGTTGCCAGCGCGCCGATAATGCCAACCGGCAGGTTGATAAGGAAAATCCAGTGCCAACTGGCGTACTCCACCAGAAAACCGCCGAGCGCGGGCCCCAACAATGGGCCGATTTGGCCGGGCAGCGTTACGAATGTCATTGCTGCCATATACTGATCGCGCGGGACAATCTTCATCACTGTCAGGCGTCCCACTGGCACCATCATTGCGCCGCCAATGCCCTGAATCACGCGGGAAATCAGCAACTCATCCAACGTTTCCGAACGGGCGCACAGTAGCGATCCCAGTGTAAACAGCAGAATAGCGGCGAAAAAGATGTTCTTCACGCCGATACGATCCGCCAGCCAGCCGCTGGCGGGCAGCATCACCGCGACGGTCAACACATAGGAAACGATCACCGAGTGCATATGCAGCGGGCTTTCATTCAGACTCGCCGCCATTGAAGGCAGCGCGGTATTCACGATAGTGGTATCCAGCGTCTGCATAAAAAAGCCGAAGGCGACGATCCAGAGCTGCCAGCGGACAGAGGCGGAATTGATCATTGTTTTCCTTGGCGTAAAAAATTGTACTGAGGCGTAAGTTGGCTCAAGGGTGAGTGGCATGGACGCCACGAAAGCCAGTGCCGCGCTGGGAGCGCGTCACTGGCGGCCCGTGAAGAGACAGCTTGCGGCGAAGGCACCGCGTAGCGGTACAATTTAGCGCCAAAAGCCAGGGTTCCAAGGGCGACGGCAATTGAGCCGCCCTTGGTCGGGCGCGTTCGGGGCGCTACTAGAAAAATGGTGAAGCTTGAGCGCACGAAACCTCCCCCTGAAATAGCATGTTATTAGATCTCTACCGTTGCTCATATTCCGTCACAATACTGGCAAATCCCTCTCCGGGGCTTTGCGCCGCATCATCCTCAGCTTGTCGAAAAACAGATACACCACCGGGGTGGTGTACAGCGTGAGGATTTGGCTCATCACCAGCCCGCCGACAATCGTGATGCCGAGCGGTTGACGCAACTCTGCGCCGTCACCGCTGGTCAGCACCAGCGGCAGGGCACCAAACAGTGCGGCTAATGTGGTCATCATAATCGGGCGGAAACGCAGAAGGCAGGCCTGAAAAATGGCATCCCGCGCGTTCAGCTTGCCGCTGCGCTGTGCCACCAGCGCGAAATCCACCATCATGATCGCGTTCTTCTTCACGATCCCAATCAACAGCATGATACCAATCAGTGCCACCAGACTAAACGGTACGCCAAACCACTCCAGCGCCAGTAGAGCACCTACGCCCGCCGAGGGCAGGGTAGACAGAATTGTCAGCGGATGCACATAGCTCTCATACAGCACGCCCAGCACGATATACACCGTGATAATTGCCGCCAAAATCAGCAACAGTTGGGAAGACTGCGATTGCTGGAACGCCTGTGCCGTACCGGAGAACTGGCCGCGTACCGACGATGGCACGCCCAGCGACGTCATGGTTCTTTCTACCGCCGCCGTCGCAGTGGAAAGATCGGTGCCTTCAGGCAGGTTAAAAGAGATGGTTGACGCGGCAGAGAGCCCCTGATGGTTCACCGACAGCGGCGCGTTGATCGGTTTCCAACTGGCGAAATAAGAAAGCGGAATGGGTTTACCGTCGCTATTGATGACGAACATCTTGTTCAGTGAGCTGACATCCTGCGTATAGGCATCATCCACTTCCATCACGACCTTGTACTGGTTTAACGGCTGGTAAATGGTCGAAATCTGGCGCTGGCCGAAGGCGTTATTAAGCAACGCATTGGCGGCAGAGACGCTAATGCCTAACTGTGCCATCGCATCACGATCGTAGGTTAACGCCATTTCTGCGCCTTTATCCTGCTGATCGGAGTTCACATCGGCCAGTTCAGGCAGTTTGCTGAAAGCGGCACGAATTTTTGGCTCCCAGGTACGCAGTTCGCTCAAATCATCAGACAGCAGCGTGTACTGATACCCGGCGCTCGATTCCCGCCCGCCGATACGGATATCCTGCACCGGCATTAAAAACAGGTTGGCACCGGGTTCTTTTGCCAGCTTGACGCGCAGGCGACTAATGACCTGCTGCGCGGAAACATCGCGCTCGGACAAAGGCTTAAGCGAAATAAACATCGAGCCGCTGTTGGTGCGCGATCCCCCCGTAAAACCGTTCACGTTATCCACCGCGGGATCGCTGCTGACAATGGTCATGAAATTCTGGAGCTTCACCGTCATGGCCTGAAAAGAAATACTCTGGTCAGCCTGAATAAAGCCCATCAGCCTGCCCGTATCCTGTTCCGGGAAGAACGTTTTCGGAATACTGATGTACAGCCAGACGTTGAGTGCGATGGTTCCCAGCAAGAGCAGCAAAACCCAGCGTGCATGATTGAGTACCCACTTCAGCGATCGCCCGTAACCTTGCTGCATGGCGAGCAATACGCGATTAAACCCCTGGGTGCGCGGCTGGCTGCGTTTGGGAACCGCGCGCAGCAGTCGTGCGCACAGCATTGGCGTCAGCGTGAGCGAGATCAGCAGAGAAATCATGATCGCCACCGACAGCGTCACGGCAAATTCGCGGAATAGCCGCCCCGGCAAGCCGTCCATCAGCAGGAGCGGAATGAACACCGCCACCAACGACAGACTCATGGATAACACGGTGAACCCGACTTCTCGCACCCCCTGAAGCGATGCCTGGATCGGCTTCATGCCGGCTTCAATGTGGCGGGAAATATTCTCCAGCACCACGATGGCATCATCTACCACGAAACCGGTGGCAATGGTGAGCGCCATCAGCGACAGGTTATTCAGGCTGAAGCCGCACAGGTACATGGCGGCGAAGGTGCCAATGAGTGATACAGGAACGGCCAGCGCCGGAATCGCCGTTGCCCGCCCAGAACGTAAGAACAGGAAGACGACCAGAATAACCAGCGCGACGGCGATAATCAGTGATTGCTCCACTTCCGCCAGCGAGGCGCGAATGGTGGGGGAACGATCCTGCGCGACATCTAACTGAATTTCGGCAGGCAGGCTGGCACGTAGTTCCGGCATCGCGGCACGGATATTGTCTACCGTGGTAATAATGTTGGCATCCGGCGAGCGGCGAATCATCACCAGAATCGCCGGTTTCGCGTTCGCCATTCCTGCGTTGCGGGCGTTTTGTACCGAATCTTCCACTGTGGCAACGTCGCTCAGGCGAACGGCGGCTCCGTTGTTGTAGTGGATAATCAGCGGGGCGTAAGCATCGGCAGTTTTGAGCTCATCGTTGGTTTTTATCTGCCAGCTTTTCTGGCTGTTTTCCACATTTCCCAACGGTCGGCGCACATTAGCCTGCGCGATGGTCTGCCTTACGTCGTCGAGGGAGATACCCTGATTAAACAACGCCACCGGATTCAGCGCCACGCGCACTGCGGGGAGCGAGCTTCCGCCAATAGAGACATCACCAACGCCTTCCATCTGAGAAATTTTCTGTGACAGTTGGGTGGATGCGAAATCGTACAGTTGGCCTTGGCTGTAGGTGTCCGAGGTCAGCGTCAGAATCATGACCGGTGCGTCGGATGGGTTGACTTTACGGTAAGTCGGGCGGTTGGACATACCCGACGGCAGCAGGTTCTGTGCGGCGTTGATGGCTGCCTGAACATCGCGCGCCGCGCCGTTGATATCCCTGTCGAGGTTAAACACCAGTATGACGCGCGTACTGCCGAGTGAACTGGTGGACGTCATTTCATTGACGCCTGCAATTCTTCCGAGCGCGCGTTCCAGCGGGGTTGCGACGGCAGAGGCCATGGTTTCCGGTGACGCGCCAGCCAGCGAGGCGCTGACTGAAATGACCGGGAAATCCACCTGCGGCAGCGGCGACACCGGCAACAGGCGGAAACCTAATACGCCACAGAGCGCGATGGCCAACGTCAACAGCAGAGTGGCGACGGGGCGGTGGATGAACAGGGCGAAGAACTTCACTCGGTTTCTTCCTCCTGACGCGGTGCATGACGGAAACGCGCCGCCAAACGGTCAAACAGCAGGTAAATGACCGGTGTCGTAAACAGCGTCAGAATCTGACTCATGATCAGGCCGCCGACCATACAAACGCCTAGCGGCTGGCGCAACTCCGCGCCGACGCCGGTGCTCAGCATCAGCGGTAGCGCACTCAGCAAGGCAGCCATCGTTGTCATCAGGATCGGCCGGAAACGTAACAGACAAGCCTGATAAATGGCGTCATACGGCGTCATGCCCTGTTCTCGCTCCGCCGCTAGCGCGAAGTCGATCATCATGATGGCGTTTTTCTTCACGATCCCGATGAGCAAGATGATCCCGATAATGGCGATCACATCCAGCTCATTCCCCGCCATCATCAGCGCCAACAGCGCGCCGACTCCTGCCGTTGGCAGCGTAGACAAGATGGTGATCGGATGGATAAAGCTTTCGTACAGCACGCCGAGCACAATGTACATCGCGACAATCGCCGCGACGATGAGCCATACGGTGCTGCTCAGCGCCGACTGGAACGCCAGCGTACTGCCTTGAAAACGGGTAGTGATATCCGCAGGCAGATTCATCTGCTGTTCGGCCAGCGTGATGGCATCAACCGCTTCACCCAGTGCGTAGCCGCTGGCGACGTTGAAAGAGATTGTCGTCGAGGGGAACTGGTCGATATGGTTGATCGCCAGCGGCCCCTGACGCTCTTCGATAGTGGCAATGCTGCTGAGCGGAATTGTGCCGCCATCGCTGCTGATCAGGCGCACGTCGTTCAACGCGTCCAGACCGGTATTGTTGGTCGTATCGTGTTCCAGCACTACGCGGTATTGGCTGGCCTGCGTATAAATAGTAGAAACCAGACGCTGACCAAAAGCGTTATACAGCGCACTGTCGACCTGTGACATCGTGATGCCCAGACGACTGGCGCTGTCGCGATCGACGTTGACATAAGCAACCGCCGCCCCGTCTTGCCAGTCGCTGCTAACATCCTCTAGCTGCGGTAGCTTTTTCAGTTCGGTCATTAGCTTCGGCACCCAGACGCTCAGCTCATCCAGCGACATCGCCTGCAACGTAAACTGATATTGCGTGCGGCTAATTTGGGTGTCGATGGTGAGATCCTGCACTGGTTGTAGATACAGTTGAATGCCGGGGATCTGGGCAGTTTGCTGTTGCAGGCGACTGATGATCGCCTGAACACGCTCACTACGTTCACTGAGCGGTTTCAGGTTGATTTGCAGTCGACCGCTGTTCAGCGCGGTATTCGTACCATCGACGCCGACGTATGAGGAAACGCTCTCTACCGCGGGATCCTTCATGATAATGGATGCGACGCGCTGTTGGCGGTCGGCCATATTGCTGAACGAGACCGTCTGCGGTGCCTGTACCGTGCCCTGAATAATGCCGTTATCCTGTATTGGAAAGAAGCCTTTCGGGATCCAGATATAGAGCAGGATAGTGAGCAACAGCGTACCGAGCGCGACGCTAAGCGTCAGCCACGGGTGATTGAGTACTTTACGTAGCCAGATGCCGTAGACAGTAATCAAACGCGTGAAGAAACGTTCACTGGCACGGGTAAAACGGTTCTGTTTACTCAGCGACTGATGGCTCAGCATCCGTGCACACATCATGGGCGTCAGCGTGAGCGACACAACGGCGGAAATCAGGATCGACACCGCCAGCGTCACGGCAAATTCGCGGAACAAGCGCCCGACGATATCACCCATAAACAGCAGTGGGATCAGCACGGCGATGAGGGAGAAGGTTAGAGAAATGATGGTGAAGCCGATTTCTCCCGCCCCTTTCAGCGCGGCGTTAAGCGGTTTTTCCCCTTTTTCGATATACCGGGAGATATTTTCGATCACTACGATGGCATCATCCACCACGAAACCGGTGGCAATGGTGAGCGCCATCAGCGTCAGGTTATTGATGGAAAAACCGAGGAAATACATGGCGGCAAAGGTGCCAACCAGCGATAGCGGTACGGCAATGCTTGGGATCAGCGTAGCGACGGCGTTACGCAAAAATAGGTAAATCACCATCACGACCAGCGCGATCGCCAACAGTAATTCGAATTGGACGTCTTTCACCGAGGCGCGAATGCTGGTGGTGCGGTCAGTCAGCGTAGTGACCTCGACGGCGTTCGGCAGACTGGCTTTTAACGCGGGCAGCATCTTGTTAATGCTGTCCGTGGTCGTGATGACGTTGGCACCCGGCTGGCGCTGAACGTTGATAATGATCGCCTGCTGCCGATTCGCCCAGGCTCCGAGATGAGTGTTCTCGGCGGCTTGCTCAATAGTGGCGACATCCTGAAGCCTTACCGGTGCGCCGTTTTTCCACGCAACAATCAGCTTGCGGTAATCATCAACGGATTTCATCTGATCGTTGGCGGAGAGCGTCACCGAGCGTGTTGGACCATCCAGACTCCCCTTGGCGGAATTCACGTTGGCGGCGGTAATTGCGGTGCGAATGGTTTCGCTGGTCAGGCCGTAAGCCGCCAGCGCCGGCGCGTTTAGCCTTACTCGCACGGCTGGCCGCTGGCCACCGGCTAACGATACCAGCCCGACGCCCGCGACCTGCGAAATTTTCTGCGCGATGCGGTTATCTACCATGTCCTGCACCTGCGTCATCGACATCGCGGTGGAGGTGACAGCCAGCGTCATAATTGGCGGGTCTGCCGGATTCACTTTGCTGTACGTGGGGGGATAGGGTAGATCGCTTGGCAGCAGGTTGCTTGCCGCATTGATGGCGGCCTGCACATCCTGTTCTGCGACATCCAGCGACAGCTCAAGTTGGAACTGAAGCGTGATGACGGATGCGCCGCCTGCGCTCTGCGTCGACATCTGTTTTAGTCCGGACATCTGGCCGAACTGCCGTTCCAGCGGCGCGGTAATCGCGGAGGTCACCACATCCGGGCTAGCCCCTGGATACAGGGTAACAACCTGAATTGTCGGATAATCAACCTCAGGCAACGCTGAAACGGGCAGCGCCCGATAGCCAATGATACCGGCCAACAGAATGGCGAACATCAGCAGCGTAGTCGCGACGGGGCGTAGAATAAACAGGCGTGACGGCCCGCCTCCGTTGGCTGGAACGGTGTCCTGCATCAGGATTTCTCCCCAGCGATTGCGGGTGTTTTCTCCGTCAGCGTAGAGGGAACCACTTCCACTTTGCTCCCTTCGGTCAGACGATCGATGCCGTCAGTGACAACCTGAACGTCGGCATCCAGTCCGGCGGTCACCACGACCAGTTGGCCGTACTGAATACTGGTTGTAACCTGACGCTTACTGACCTCGTTCTTATCGTTCAGAATCCAGACGAAGCGGCCTTCATTGCCCATTTGCACGGCGGCGGAAGGCGCTACGACGGCGTCTTTCAGCGTATCGACCTTCATGCGGATGTTCACAAACTGATTCGGGAACAGGGCATCATCCAGATTGTCAAAACGCGCTTTGAGCTTGATCGTCCCTGTGGTGGTGTCTATCTGGTTATCCATACTGAGCAGGCTACCCTGCGAGAGTATCTTCTGATTGGCGCGATCCCAGGCTTCCACCACGGGTGGCTGACCTGATTTCTGTGCGCTAATAATGGTGGAGATTTCCGCTTCCGGTACGGTAAAGACGACATCAATAGGGTACGTCTGCGTAATCACGACAATACCATTGGTGTCGCCGCTGGTGATGTAATTCCCCACATCGACCTGTTTTAAACCGATCCGCCCGCTGATCGGCGCGGTGATCTTGCTGTAATCCAACTGGAGCTGTGCGCTGGCTACGGCACCGTCATCGGCTTTTAACGTGCCTTCCGCCTGACGCACGGCGGCGGTTTGCGCATCCAGTTCCTGACGGGAGATCAGGTTGGTTTTCACCAGTTGCTGATAGCGCGCTAAATCCTGCTGAGCGTTAGCCAGCACGGCCCGATCTTTTGCCAACTGCCCCTGTGCCTTTGTCAGTTCAACCTGAAAAGGACGAGGATCGATTTCTGCCAGCAGGGCACCAGCCTTAACCTGCTGCCCTTCCTGAAAGTGCAGTGCCATCAGTTGCCCGTTCACCCGACTGCGTAGCGTCACGGTATTGGCTGCCAGCACGGTGCCTAAACCGGACAGGTAATAAGGTACGGAGGCAGATTGCGTCAGCGCAGCCTGCACCGGAGCCAATGTGCGCATGGCGGCGCGACGTCCACCACCACTGTTGCTGCCCGAATGTGACGTGCGGGCGGCATGCTGTTCACTCGTGCCGGAGGCGACAGGCGATGTCTGGGTAAAATGGCGCCAGATCAGTACAGCAATAGCGATAACGGCGGCAAGTACCAGCAGGCCTCGGATACGTTTAGCATTCATAGTGGTGGATTACTCTCTCCAGGTTGTGCGGGAAGCACGATCTACCCGTCATACTTCACGCTGCATGTGCATTGGCTATCATACTCAGCGTGTTATTGGACCAATGGCCACGTGCCGATCGTTTAAGAACCGAGATACACGGAGTGACCACGGGGCGAGGTGTCCTTGCGGGAACCTCATCCCCGTGTTTCTCCTAAAATGAGGCTTAAGCGATCAACATTAGCCAATGGCCGCATTTTACTAGTTTAAACAAGGGATGCCGGACAAAAATGAAGGAAATATGGAAGATGTGTCAGGGTTTGTAGGAAAAAGAATCCGGCAGTGTAAGACTGCCGGATTGAAATAAGCATTTTATAACGCGATGGAGGGTTACAGCACCAGACCAGCGATAGACGCGGAAAGGATGCTCACCAGCGTGGAACCGTAAACCAATTTCAGGCCGAAACGGGAAACCACGTTACCTTGCTGCTCGTTCAGGCCTTTAATCGCACCGGCAATAATACCGATAGAGGAGAAGTTGGCGAAGGACACCAGGAACACAGACAGGATGCCCACGCTGCGCGGAGACAGTTCGCCTGCCACTTTTTGCAGTTCCAGCATCGCGACGAATTCGTTAGAAACCAGTTTGGTCGCCATGATGCTGCCAACCTGAAGGGCTTCATGCGACGGAATGCCCATGATCCAGGCGAACGGGTAGAACACGTAGCCAAGGATTTCCTGGAAGCTGACACCGAAAATGGCGCTGAAAATGGCGTTAACCGCCGCAATCAGAGCAATGAAGCCAATCAGCATAGCGGCGACGATGACGGCCACTTTGAAGCCTGCCAGAATATATTCCCCCAGCATTTCAAAGAAGCTCTGATTTTCATGCAGAGTACCCAACTGCAACTCCGGTTCTTCACCGACTTTGTAGGGGTTAATCAGCGACAGTACGATGAAGGTACTGAACATGTTCAGAATCAGCGCGGCAACGACGAATTTGGCATCCAGCATAGACATATACGCACCGACGATGGACATCGAAACGGTGGACATGGCGGTAGCGGCCATGGTGTACATGCGTTTTTCGGACATCTTGCCGAGAATATCTTTATAGGCAATAAAGTTTTCGGACTGACCAAGAATCAGTGAACTGACCGCGTTAAAGGATTCCAGTTTGCCCATGCCGTTCACTTTGGACAGAACAGTACCAATGATGCGGATAATGAAAGGCAGCACTTTAATGTGTTGCAGAATACCGATCAGCGCGGAAATGAAGACAATCGGGCAGAGTACTTTGAAGAAGAAGGAAATCAGGTTCTTCTCACTATTCACCATGTCACCGAATACGAAGTCCGTCCCTTGGCCTGCAAATCCGAGTAATTTGTCGAAGACTGCTGCGAACCCTTTGACCACACCTAACCCAACGTTTGAGTACAGGAAGAAGTAAGCGAGCAGAATTTCGATGACGAGTAGCTGAATAATAAAACGAATACGAATGTTTTTACGATCGCGGCAGATGAGTAGCGACAGCGCCGTAACAACAACCAGCGCCAGAATAAATTGCGCGATATGGGACAAGGACATGTGTGCTCCGAATATGAGGCAGGCCAAATTTTCCACGTCATTTTATGTAACGCGTACATTAAAAATGAGAGGGATAACGCAAAAAAACAATTATACCTTGGGATTTTACCTAAACTAAATGCCACGTCTCGTTATTTGGGGCTTTCTGTTCATTCATTATTCTTATTCCACACATACCGTCATACTTCAAGTTGCATGTGCGTTGGCAGCACTACTCGGCACACTGGCGTGGGCCTCGCCCCGTAGGGGCCGCTGCAAGCAGCGTTCAAATCTGCCTTGCCCTAGTGGGCCAACGCATTGCGTTGTTCAAAACGCTAACGTTTTGTCCTGAAACTTGAATTATTTAGGGTATAGAAAACGAACCGAAAGGTTTTGCGTTGCAGGTTGGCGAGGTTTTTTATGATGTTTTCTGCATGATTCAAAAGGAGAGTGATTATGTCAGTACCAGATACCACACGTGAGCTTGGACGTTCAGGCATTGTGGTTCCACCATTCTCGTTCGGCGGTAATGTTTTTGGTTGGACCGTCGATGCGTCGACGTCGTTCAGCCTGCTGGATGCACTCGTGGCGCATCGGCTGAATTTCATTGATACCGCGGATGTTTATTCGCGCTGGGCACCCGGTAATCAAGGCGGTGAATCTGAAACGATCATCGGCAACTGGCTGAAAAAAAGCGGTCAGCGTGACAAGGTGATTATTGCCACCAAAGTCGGCATGGATCTGGGCGATGGCAAGAAAGGGCTGTCTGCTGCCTATATTCGTCAGGCGGTTGAGGCCTCATTACAGCGCTTGCAAACTGATTACATCGATCTCTATCAGGCACATACTGACGACAAGGAAACGCCGCTGGAAGAAACGCTGGCCGCGTTTGATGCGCTGATTAAAGAGGGCAAGGTCCGTGCGATTGGGGCGTCTAACTACAGCGCGGCGCGTCTGGCTGAAGCGCTGAAAGTCAGTAAAGCCAATCATCTGGCGCGTTATGAAACCCTGCAACCGGAATATAATTTGTACGATAGGCAAGGGTATGAGGCTGCGTTGGAGCCGCTGGTGCGTGAGCAAGGGGTCGGGGTCATTAGCTATTATTCGCTGGCGAGCGGATTTCTGTCAGGAAAGTATCGTCAGCCAAAGGATGCATCGAAAAGTGCGCGCGGGCAGGGCGTAGTGGAAAAATACCTGAACGAGCGCGGTCGGACTATTTTGGAAGCGCTGGATAGCGTGGCGAATGCGCATCAGACGACGCCATCGCAGGTTGCATTGGCATGGCTGATCGCGCGTCCGAGCATAACGGCACCGATTGCGAGTGCGACGTCGCTGGATCAGGTAGTCGAACTGGCGAGTGCAACGCGGCTAGTATTGCCAGTAGAAGATATTGAGCTATTGAATCGCGCGAGCCGTTACTAATAATTGAAAGATTTTTGAATACGAATCTTTTTATCGTACTTGTTAAATTAATTAACAGGACAGACCGCTATGAAGGACGATGTAATCCCAGAAAGTAGTATTTCCGTTGATTCTCAATCTCTTATCCAAACGCTAACCCGCATTGTCGGTAAGTCTCACGTCTTAACCGATAACAATAAAACAGAGCGTTATCGCAAAGGCTTTCGTTCGGGTAGCGGAGAGGCACTGGCGGTGGTTTTTCCCGCATCGCTACTCGAACAGTGGCGGGTATTTAAAGCCAGTATTGAAGCGGGTTGTATCGTGCTGATGCAGGCCGCTAATACCGGTTTAACCGAAGGCTCCACCCCGAACGGTAATGATTACGATCGAGAAATCGTGATCATCAATACCCTGCGTTTGGATAACGTTCAACTGCTGGATGAAGGACGGCAGGTTGTGGCGCTGCCGGGAAGCACCTTGTGGCATCTTGAACGCGTATTGAAACCGCTTGGGCGTGAACCGCATTCTGTGATCGGTTCTTCTTGTATTGGCGCCTCGGTGATTGGGGGGATTTGTAATAACTCCGGTGGCTCTTTGGTTCACCGTGGCCCGGCGTATACCGAAATGGCACTTTACGGCCGGGTTAACGAGCAAGGTCAGGTGGAACTGATCAACCATCTGGGGATCAATTTGGGTGATACGCCGGAAGCGATCCTGACCCGTTTAGAATCGCAACAATATGACGCGAAGGATGTGATTTATGACGAGCGTCAGGCATCCGACCACGACTATATTGAACGTGTGCGGGATGTCGATGCAGATACGCCGTCGCGCTTTAACGCCGATGAACGCCGTTTATTTGAGGCCGCTGGCTGTGCAGGAAAACTGTCGGTTTTTGCTGTGCGCCTGGATACGTTTCCGGCGGAAAAATCCCAACAGGTTTTTTATATTGGGACTAATCAGCCGCAGGTATTGACGGAATTACGCCGGCATATGCTCGCAGATTTTAAAAATCTGCCGGTGGCGGGTGAGTATATGCACCGCGATATCTTCGATATCGCCGAAATATACGGCAAAGATACGTTTATGATGATCGATAAACTGGGTACGGATAAATTACCCCTATTCTTCAACCTGAAAGGGCGGATGGATGCGATCTTTAGCAAAGTGCCTTTCCTACCGTCGCATCTTGTGGATCGTACCATGCAGTTTCTCAGCCGCCTGCTGCCTTCCCATCTACCGGCGCGGATGAAAACGTATCGTGACCGTTTTGAACACCATTTGATGGTGAAAATGGCGGGCGACGGCATTGATGAAGCACACCGTTGGCTGGAACAGTATTTTCATGATGCCGACGGTGAGTTTTTTGTCTGTACGCCGGAAGAAGGCACGAAGGCCTTTCTGCATCGCTTCGTCGCAGCGGGAGCCGCGATCCGTTATCACTCGGTACACAGCAGTGAAGTGGAAAATATCTTGGCTCTGGACATCGCTCTGCGGCGTAACGATCGTGAATGGTTCGAGCATTTACCGGCGGATATTAGCGATATGCTGGTGCATCGGTTGTATTACGGTCACTTCATGTGCCATGTCTTCCATCAGGATTATATTGTGAAGAAAGGCGTGGATGTTCATGAACTGAAAGAGAGAATGCTGGCCTTACTCGATCAGCGTGGGGCAGAATATCCGGCAGAGCACAATGTTGGCCATATCTATCAGGCTAAACCACAGTTGAAAGCGTTCTATCAGAAAAGCGATCCTACCAATAGCCTGAACCCAGGAATAGGCAAAACCACCAAGCTGAAAAACTGGGGCTGTACCGGTTGTGAAGAGCACCACATCAACCATTAAATAGCTGATGCCGCTAACGGGCGTGGTGTGTCCGTTAGCGGGATGGCTTACTGCGTTTCACCATTTTTAGCCCGTCGATTGTCCTGCGTGATAGGTCAGAATTCGGCACCGATCGGAACGGAAACGTGTCGTTAGTGCGCCTCTGCACCGTCGTCTTCAAACCAGGCAGCCAGTTCGCGCCGCAGGTTATCTGACTGGGTGCCGAAAATCGCCTGTACCTGATGACCGACAATAATCACGCCGATAGCCCCCAGTTTTTGCAGACTGTCGCTATTAACCAGCCGCAGGCTGTGGACTTCAACCCGCAGACGGGTGATGCAGGCATCCAGACTGACGATATTTTCTTTGCCGCCAAAGGCGCTCACCAACTGCTGTAAATTCTCTTTGTCTAGCGGTGAAGCGATTTCAATCTCGGTAATCTGCTTACCCAACATTGACGCGAACAATTTCCGAAAATTGTGAATCTTGCCCATCGTAGTCACCTCTTCGTTTGTTTATCAGCGTGTGTATGATAATACCGTTCACCTAACATTACTGTTAGGCGACACACAGTGAGTAGACATCCCTGTTATCGCGACAATGCCGTAGAGCAAGTTGGCAGTGCACGCGGTAGATCCAGCGTTTGTATCAGCGTGGTAAAAAAATCATATTGGAAGGCGAGATCGTTGCGCGATGCGATGTAATATGCCTGCCCAACGACCTGCCTGTTTTGGCGCGGAATATCGCATCAGGCAAGCAGCATTGATGAAAGGGGGCTATTTCTTACGGATGGGAGGGCTTACCGAGTGGCGGCGTACCAGCGTCGGGCTAAACATATTCGTGGTTTCGTTGAGCTGTTTACCGTGGGATAACGCGATAGCTAATTCTGCTGCCTGAATGGCCATGGCGGAAACCGGATAGTGCACGGTGGTTAGGCGAGGGCGCAGGTAGCGGGCGATCAATACGTCGTCAAACCCTACCACCGACATATCCTGTGGTACGTTGATGCTGTTATCACTCAGGACGGAAAGCGCGCCAGCCGCCATGGAATCGTTGTAGCACACCACCGCCGTCATATTGCCGCCCCGACTCAGGAGTTCCGTCATGGCGGATTCGCCGCCCACTTCGTCTGGTGATGCGCGTGCAATGAGGCGTTCATCCCGTGCGATGCCGTGCTCTTGCAATGCGTCCATATAGCCTTGCAGGCGGTCGACGGAGTCGGAAATTTGGTGATTAGAACAGAGAAAACCGATCTTCTGATGACCTTCCTGAATTAAATGACGTGTTGCCAGCCAGGAGCCATAGCGGTCATCAAGCGCAACGCAGCGGTTTTCATAACCGGGTAAGGTGCGGTTGATGAGTACCATATCCGGAATATGGCTCATCAGCGCTGCCAGCTCCTCATCTGGAAGCATTTTGGCGTGCACAACCAGCCCCGCGCAGCGGTGGCGAATCAACTGCTCAATGGCTTTTTTTTCCTGCTCGGCATTGTGGTAACCGTTACCAATCAGCAGAAAATTGCCGGTTGCTTGTGCAATTTGTTCGACAGATTTGACCATCGTTCCAAAAAAGGGATCGGATACATCCGCAACAACCAGCCCCATTGTCTCTGCGCTTTGGTGTGCGAGTGCTCTGGCATTGGCGTTCGGATGATATTGCAGCTCCGCCATGGCCTTGTGTACCGCTTCCTTTGAAGCAGTACTGGCTTTGGGCGAATTATTGATGACGCGCGACACCGTAGCGACTGATACACCTGATAGGCGAGCAACATCTTTTATTGTGGCCATTAGCATTCCTGAACGGTCAAATGTGTTGTGGGGCGAACGACAGCAGCCTAACGCATAAGTTAAAAGAAAAAATCGACGATTTATATTGATAAATGTACAGGTTTTTTGCGGATGTTACTTATCCGACCCTCTTTCCTTTTTGATCCAGACCGCACTTATGTGATCGCTATCAATAACCACCCGCCATTTCTCTCTTCCAAAATACTATTCTGAGGTTTAAATTTAGGGTAACCGATTACATTTTTTAAGTGGATAAACGATAGATGTCTACCTTTGTTCAGCATTATTTCAGCTATTTCATCCATGGTATAGAGTGAAACTGATTACATAAATGGGTTTTTCTTACTAGAGATACGGGCGTGACTGACGCCTCTTTCACTCCGAAAGCGGGTTGTTAGCGCTAGCGGGTGGTCGCTTCGCTGTACTGAATTTGTGTTTTGTATTGAGGAATAGCTTATGCAGTTTGAGCCAACTGAACATCCGCATCGCCGTTTTAACCCGCTGAAAGGCGAGTGGATACTGGTTTCCCCGCATCGGGCAAAGCGCCCTTGGCAAGGTCAGCAGGATGAGCCGGATCGCGCCACGCCGCCGCCTTACGATCCGACCTGTTATCTGTGTGCAGGCAATAAACGTATTACGGGCGATATTAATCCGCACTATCAGGGGACTTTTGTTTTTACCAATGATTTCTCGGCACTGATGGAAGACACGCCGGATGCACCTGTGGGCGACGATGAGCTGTTTCGCGTGCAGCAAGCCCGTGGGGTTGGCCGCGTGATCTGTTTTTCTCCCGATCACAGTAAAAGCCTGCCGCAGCTTTCGCTACCGGCGCTGAAAGCCGTGATTGATACGTGGAGTGAGCAAACCGCAGAGCTGGGCAAGCGCTATCCGTGGGTTCAGGTGTTTGAAAATAAAGGAACGATGATGGGGTGTTCTAACCCCCATCCACACGGGCAAGTTTGGGCGAACGATTTTCTACCGAACGAGGTGCTGCGTGAGGATGAACAGCAGCGGGATTATTTTGCCCGCCATGGTTCGCCGTTGCTGTTTGACTATGTGCAGAGAGAGCAGGCTGACGGCTCCCGTATCGTGGTGGAAACGGAATTCTGGTTAGCGGTTGTCCCTTACTGGGCATCGTGGCCGTTTGAGACGTTGCTGCTGCCCAAGTTTGTCGTGCAGCAATTGCCACAGTTGAATGACATTCAGCGTGACGATCTGGCGCTGATCCTCAAAAAATTGACTAGCCGTTACGACAACCTGTTCCAGTGTTCATTCCCCTATTCAATGGGGTGGCATGGCGCACCGTTTAAGGATGGAGACATTGCGCACTGGCAACTGCATGCCCATTTTTATCCCCCGTTATTACGTTCCGCCAGCGTGCGCAAATTTATGGTTGGTTATGAAATGCTGGCCGAAGCACAGCGAGATTTGACGGCAGAGCAGGCCGCTGAACGTTTACGCAGCGTGAGTGATATCCATTTCCGTGAGCAAATTTGAGGTCATTTTATGAGCCGTATTGATTCTCTACGTCAGTCAACTGAGTCTGTTTTTGTTCGATTATTTGGCTATACGCCGCACGCCGCTATACAGGCACCCGGACGGGTCAATCTGATTGGCGAGCACACCGACTATAACGACGGTTTTGTCTTACCGTGTGCTATCGATTACCAGACGGTCGTCAGTGCGGCGGTGCGCCAGGATGGCATCGTGCGAGTGGTGGCGGTGGACTATGACAACCAGCAGGATGAATTTGATCTTGCAAAAGAAATAGTGCCTCACCCGGAATACCTCTGGGCCAACTATATCCGCGGAACGGTGAAGTTTTTGCTGGCGAGTGGCCTGTCGCTTAGCGGCATGGATATGGTGGTCTCTGGGAATGTGCCTTCCGGTGCCGGACTTAGCTCGTCGGCGTCGCTGGAAGTGGCGATCGGGCAGACGTTCAAAGAGCTGAATAATCTGGATATCAGCCAACTGGATGTAGCGTTAAACGGCCAGCAGGCGGAAAATCATTTTGTTGGCTGTAGCTGCGGCATTATGGATCAGTTTATTTCTGCTCAGGGGCGGGCCGGTCAGGCCATGTTGATCGACTGTCGCTCTCTGGAAGGACGCTCTGTGCGCATGCTCGACGGTATCGATGTTCTCATCGTGAATTCCAACGTGCGTCGTGGGCTGGTGGACAGTGAGTACAACACGCGTCGTCAGCAGTGTGAGGCGGCTGCACGTCACTTTAACGTTAAAGCGCTGCGTGATGTATCACTGCCGCAGTTTGAAGCGGGAATTGAGGGGCTGGATCCGGTGGCGATACGTCGTGCACGACACGTCATCACCGAGAATCGCCGCACGTTGGAAGCAGCCGATGCACTGGCGCGTCAGGATGCTCACCGTTTGTTTACGCTGATGGCGGAATCGCATGTCTCCATGCGCGACGATTTTGAGATTACCGTGTCGCCGATCGATATTCTGGTGGATCTGATTCAGGATTATGTTGGAGATCGGGGCGGTGTGCGCATGACCGGTGGTGGTTTCGGTGGCTGTATTGTCGCCCTGATTCCTTCAGCGTTAACCGATGAGGTCAAACAGGTGATCGAGCGTGAATATCCGGCGCGTACTGGGCTTCAGCCCTCAATTTACCTGTGCCAGGCATCAGACGGTGCGGGTCGCTTGAGTTAAGTCTTGATCGATAATAGCAGGCAAAAAGGGCTTTATGCGTAAAGCCCTTTTTGCATTGCATCGGTTCAGGGCAGCAGGAACACTGTTGCCAGTCCAAGGAAGATAAAGAAGCCGCCGGTATCGGTGATGGCCGTGATCATCACGCTGGAACCGATAGCTGGATCGCGTCCAAACTTCATCATGATCAGCGGAATTGCGACACCCATTAGCGCCGCGAGCAGTAAATTCAGCAGAATAGCCAGCATCATCACGCCACCCATTGCGGGGTTGCCATAGAGCAGGAAGGTCACCACGCCCATTATCGTGCCCCAGATCACCCCGTTGACCAGCGCAACGCCCAATTCTTTAAGCAGCAAATACGATTTTTTACCGTGTTCAAGCTGATGCAGTGCCAGTGCGCGCACAATCATGGTGATCGTTTGGTTGCCAGTATTCCCGCCGATACCGGCGACAATCGGCATGAGCGTCGCCAGCGCCACCAAATGGGATAACGTGTGCTCAAACAGGCCGATGACTCGCGAGGCGATGAGCGCCGTACACAGATTGATAGCTAGCCACGCCCAGCGATTGCGGAACGATTTATATACGGGCGCGTAGACATCTTCAGAAGGCGTTAACCCCCCTGAACGCCGTAGGTTACTGTCGCTTTCCCGATTCACGACATCGACGATATCCTCAATCGTCAGGCGTCCCATGAGTTTCCCCTTGCTGTCCACCACGGCACTGGAGATTAAATCGTAACGTTCAAAAGCCCCTGCGGCCTCTTCGACTTTATCTTCAGGCTGAAACCTTAGCGGCTGAGCATCCATAACGTCAGTAACTAAAGCATGAGGCGAGTGGAGCAGGATACTGGCCAGAGACAACTCACCAATCAGTGTGTTTTTGCGATCGGTGACGAACAGTTTGTCAGTGGAATTGGGGATCTTTTTGCGGTAGCGCAGATAGCGTTGTACTGTCGCGAGCGTGACGTCGGCACGCACGGTGATGAGTTTGAAATCCATCATGTGGCCGAGGCAGTCTTCATCATAATTGATGGCGGCACGTAACTGCGCACGTTGCTTTGGTTCAAGCGAGGTCAGTATTCTGCCCAGCAGATGGCGGGGGACGAGGCGAGAAAGCTGGGCCTGTTCATCCACATCCAGTATCCGGACCGCCCTCAGAATTTCTTTATCCTGCATATCGCCGATGAGATCGTCAGAAATACTGTCTGAGGCTTCAATCAAAACGCGACCGCGTTTTGCTATGGGGATGAGTCGCCAGAGCGCCAGACGTTCATCCTGTGGTAACGACTCCAATAAATCAGCCTGGTCAGCCGCATGGAGATCGACGATCAGTTCGCTGATTTCTGCGGTTTGGTCGAGCAGAATACTTTTTTCACGTAGCCTGATTTTGTTACTTAATACCGTTTTGTCGCCTAACGTGGTTTCGTCATGTTCTGTGATAGGAGGTTGCCGATTGATGATGTCTTCAACCAGTTCCTTATTTTCCAATAGCAGAAGGGAGATGCGGCGTCGGAGGTCGGTAAGTTTTTTTACACTCGACATAATGTTTTATGCTCGGTCTGTTTTTATCCATGTTTTATTAAACGTAGCGCAAAATCAGTAGATTAAGAATAGGATTACTGGCGAATCGCAGTCTGAAAAACGAGCTGATACTGGCTAAGTGTGTTTTTTATGCTGATTTTTATTTAATGCAACATTAAATCGTTTGCTATTTAGTTTTTGGCGATATAAAGTCAGTCTCAGAAACTCAACAGGCACCGATGGCAGAGACGATGAACGATAACGCTTATAAACTGGATGGACAGCTATGCTTCGCATTGTATTCTGCCAATCTGGCAATGAATAAGCTGTATCGCCGTTTGCTGTCTGAACTGAATCTGACCTATCCCCAATATCTGGTCATGCTGATACTGTGGGAACGTGATGGATTGACGGTATCTGAACTGGGTGAGCGGCTGTATCTGGATTCCGCCACGCTAACACCATTGCTCAAACGGTTGCAAAGCGCAGGATTAGTGGTGCGTAACCGAGGTACGGAAGATGAACGTCAGGTACTGATCGGGTTAACTGAAGCAGGACGTGCCCTTCAGCAACAGGCGCGAGCGATTCCTGAAAGCGTGTTTTGTGCGACGGAATGTCATCTTGAACAGTTACAGACGATCAAAAAAGATTTAGAGACGCTGCGTAAGAGCCTTATCGGTCATCTTTAAACACGCGTCTGCTCTCTGCACATGGTAAGATTTTTTATGTAATATCCTGTTTTTAGCTGATTTATTTTTATGTAATTAAGTAGTGTGCGATTTAATTTTTCACTATATAAATGAAATGACAGTTGCATTCCTATTTCCTTAACTACCTGGAGTCACATTATGTCTATTGAAAAAGTATTATACGTTGCTCATGCACAAGCCAGTGGTGGTCGTGATGGTCGTGCAGTGTCTTCCGACAACGCGGTTGATATTAAATTGACGACGCCGCGTGAATTGGGCGGTGCAGGCGGCGAGGGGACTAACCCAGAGCAGTTGTTTGCCGCCGGCTATTCTGCCTGTTTCCTTGGTGCCATGAAATTTGTCGGTGCGCGTGAGAAAATCTCCGTACCGGCTGATACCACGGTAAACGGTAGCGTAGGCATCGGTGCCATCCCAACAGGGTTTGGTATTGAAGTTGAATTGAAAATTTCTCTGCCAGGTTTGGATCGCGCGGTGGCTGAAGATCTGGTGCAGAAAGCCCACATCGTTTGCCCTTACTCCAATGCAACGCGTGGCAACATCGATGTGACCTTGACTATCGTCTAAGTTCGGTTTGATGTAAGTGTATTGTTGAGAGTTGAAAACGGTGGTTGCGAAGATTCGCACTGCCGTTTTTTTATTTGTACGGAAAAGGCTGAATGGGCAATGTGTGTGGGCGTGAAGAATGGACACAAGAATACGAAGGCAATAAAGCCTGATGAGGAAAAGTAGAATAGAGGGGCGAGCCTGGTTAAGCGTTACTCTTTCTGATTAATGAGTACATTGGTAGGAAGCAATAATTGTTCAGCACGTTGCTGCTGTTTGTCTTGATGATGACCAAACGCGGTGATGGTGGAGTAAGCAAAACGGCCTAAAAGAATAACGAAGCTGATGAGTAAGACGGCACGAGCGATCCGAGAGCCACTTTGTCGCGGGCGTATCGATAATCGTCGTTTGTGGGTAAGCGTGGACATTACCAGTAAATCCTCTGTGAAAGCGAACATTCGCTATTTTTCATTTAGGCACAAGCGATGACCGAGGTCAATCTGTCGCGGTGAAAAAGGTGATAACCGATTCGGTTTCCGCACGTTCGGTGCAAGGATGGGGATTTTAGGAACGGGCACGAAGAGGAAAGTACATGAAGATAGGGAGAGGTGGTACAAAAAAACCCGCTCAAAGACGGATAAGCGGGTTGAGTAGTACGGTGGAATTACGCTGTGGTATTCACATTACGCCCAATCGCCGGGTTTGCTGGCAGCGGGGGTAACGCTTGCAAAATACCTAAAGCAACAGCTTCTTGGCTGTCGAGCGCTTTTTTCATCACAAGCGTACTGGCCTCACTGCTGGTGCGCAGGTTGCTGAGGTCGGTCGCGAGTGATGCAATCTGTGATACATCCATTTTACTCTCCTTAACGTTGAGTTGGATTACTATCCGGTATGGAAAGGAAGCGCGCCTTTCCGCCGAGGTTGCAGGATGTTGGCGAACATTCTCACCAGCCATCAATTCGGTATCGGCCCCATTCGGGTTAACTTTATGTTAACCCGAGTGAAGCTGCCAACGCGGTGGTGCAATTTGGCCTTACTGTGCCGTTTGATATGCGCCAGATTCTTGCGTAACACTTTCAGTAATCAGGCTTTCTCTTCCTCAATCATCAGCTTCCAACCGGTGACGTCCTGCCAATATTCCTGTTCACGTTCCAGATCGAGCTGTACCAACGTGTTATTGGTAAAAAAGTCGTGCGGGAACGTCAGCGTCCAGTAATTGTCATCGGTATGTAGTTGCAATGATTCTGGCGTCGTCGTTGCCTGACGCTGGTTATTCAACAGTGTGGCAAGGCGCAAGAGCTGCACCAGTGGCAAATACTGTTTCTTTTTGAACAGATTCAGCCGCGGTAACTCTTCCAGTTTGATGGCTTTACGATGCAGTCGCACGATCATTGACAGCACAAGCTGCTGTTCCTGATTGAAACCGGGCAGGTTGGTATTTTGCAGTATATAGGCGGAATGGCGGTGCATACCGCTATGGTTAATGCCCAATCCGACTTCATGTAGCATGGAAGCCCAGTTTAAGATGGCCTCAAGCTGAGGATGCACCAGGCTAGGGTTTTGCTCTGCCCATTGTGCATAAAGCTGTTGCGTGGTTTCTCGCACGCGTCGCGCCTGCTCGCGGTCGATATTGTAATGCGTGGCCAGGCTCTGTGCGGTACGGATTCGAATATCCTGATGGCGGAAACGGCCTTCCATTTCGTACAGCACACCTTCGCGCAGCGCACCATCAGAAAGGCGCAACTCTTTAATCGCCAGCGCATCGAAAATACCACACAAAATCGCCAGACCCGGCACCAGCACCGATTGTCGATCTTCGGATAGACCTGGCAGGCTCAGCGCTTTGAAGTGCTTAAATTGCAAGATTTGCGTGCGTAACAGTTCCAGCCGCTCGGGGGTAATCAGACCGTCTTTTTCCCCCATTTCCACCAGAATTTCGTGTGTGGCTTTGATCGTTCCCGATGCACCGAGGGCGAATTTCCAGCCGTATATGCGATATTCCCAGGACAGCGTTTCCAGCTTTTGCGCCGCAGCCAGCCGAGCACGCTTGAAGTTGGCTTCGCTGATTTCACCATTTGGGAAAAATTGCTGCGCGAAGCTGACACAGCCCATACGGCGGCTTTCTACCAGCATCGGTTCGAAATCTTCTCCGATAACCAGCTCTGTAGAACCACCGCCGATATCGATAACCAGTTTGCGGCCTTTTTCCGGCTGCGTATGCTCCACGCCCATAAAAATCAGGCGGGCTTCTTCATGACCGGAAATGATCTCTATCGGATAGGGAATGATATCCGCTGCACGGCGCAAAAACTCCTGGGCGTTGGCCGCCTGACGCAGCGCGTGCGTACCGACGATGGAGACGTTCATGGCCGGGAAACCTTGCAGACGTTCAGCAAACAGCGCCAGACAGCTTAAGCCGCGTTGAATGGCCTCTTCACTGAGCACATTTTTGTTATCCAGTCCATCAGCCAGATGTACCCGTTGTTTTAAACGCCCCAACACCTGAAGCGCACCGTTTACCACGCGTGCGATCACCATGTGAAAACTATTGGAGCCCAGGTCGATAGCCGCGAATTCTTGCGGTTTCATCTCGATTTCTTCACTGTTCGTTAACGGCATTATTCAGGCTTATCTCCAGGTTGCTCCAACGCCTTGATGTAGTCGTAGATGGCATTTTGCGCGCGTACTTTACGCTTGTTGCCGCGTGATACATAGCGGTTGCTCGACTCTTTATCAATGACGCGGGCTTTCACTGTATCGCTGAACAGGATATCCAGCGTTTCCAGTACGCGGTTTTTCAAAATGGGATCAAGGATTTCCACCGCCACTTCAATGCGATAATCAATATTACGGGTCATCCAGTCGGCAGAGGAGAGGTAGACTTTTTTGTCCCCACCGTTGTTGAAGACATACACCCGATCGTGTTCCAGATAGCGGTCAAGAATACTGATGACTTGAATATTTTCACTGATCCCCGGCAGATTAGGGATCAACGAGCACATGCCACGTACCAGCAGATTAATCTTCACGCCCGCAGATGAAGCCTGATACAGCTTTTCCGCCAGCCCTTTATCCACCAGATTATTTACCTTAAGCGTAATGCCTGCATCACGATTCGCCAGCGCGTTTTCGATCTCGGTATCGATCAGTTGGTAAAGTTTGTCGCGGGAGTTTTGTGGTGACACCAGCAGGTGTTCAAAGCTGACCGGACGGTAAGGGTTCTCAATGAAGTTGAAGACGCGACGAACTTCGTTGGTAATGCGTTCATCGGCGGTCAGCAGCGAATAGTCGGTATACAGACGGGCGGTTTTTTCGTTGAAGTTACCGGTGCCGATGTGCGCGTAACGCACGATATTTTCCCCTTCGCGCCGGGAAATCAGGAACAGCTTGGCGTGAATCTTCAGCCCTGGCACCGAGAAAATGACGTGCACGCCGGCTTCAGTCAGACGCTTAGCCCAGTGAATATTTGCTTCTTCGTCAAAGCGCGCCTGTAGTTCCACGACCACGGTGACTTTCTTGCCGTTGTGCGCCGCATGGATCATCGAGGTAATGATGCGTGAGTCCTTGGCGACTCGGTAAATATTGATTTTGATGGACAGCACGCTGGGATCGAAAGAAGCCTGCCTCAGCAATTCCAGCACATGTTCAAAGGTGTGGTACGGATAATAGAGCAGGATGTCACGTTCGCGGATCGCATCAAACCCGTTGCGAAAATGGTTGAACCCGGTGTGTCGCAGGCGCGGCAACGGTTTGTTGACTAGGTTGGCGCGTCCGACGTTCGGGAAAGAAATAAAGTCTTTGAAATTGTGATAACGTCCGCCGGGGATCACGGAGTCATAGGAAGAAATACCCAATTTCTCAAGCAACATGGCGACCATCGCGTCCGGCATGTCGCGCTGATAGACGAATCTCACCGGTTCAGCGGTCAGGCGCTGCTTCAGGCTGGAAGACATCAGTTCCAGCAGGCTAGATTCCATTTCCGTCACCAGATCGTATTCTGCATCGCGCGTCATCTTCATGGAATACGCGTTCAGCGCATCATAATCAAAGAAGCCCTTGAAGATATCATCCAGACAGTAACGCAGAATGTTATCTATGAGGATCATGGTCTTACGACGGCGTGGCGCTTCCGCTGGCAGGTTGACGAAACGCGGTATTTTATCCGAAGGAATTTCCAGCAGGGCATAACTGATCTCATCGCCACGAATAATTTCGACGGCAAGATAGGTGTAGTTATCTTTCAGGAACTCCACCAGATTGGTTTCGTTAAAGATCAGTATTGGCGTGATGTGCGGGCGCAGATATTGTCGGAAGTAGTCCCTTAGCCACTCTTGCTGATTAGGGGAAACCTGACGCTCGTTGACCAGAAAAATCTGGTTACGCGCCATCTCCAGCAACAGTTCGTTATACAAGCTATCAAAGAGTTGATCGGTTTTTAGTACACGTGCCTGAATTTTGCCTAAAAGATGCCGCAGATTGCCGTCCAGACCTTGCTCTTCGTTAATCAGAATACGCCTTTTCAAGTCGGCAAAACGGACTTTATAAAATTCATCAAGGTTGCTGGAGTAAATGCCCAGAAAGCGCATGCGTTCGATTAATGGATTGCTTTTATCTGCTGCTTCCTGAAGTACTCGCTCATTAAAGGATAACCAACTTAATTCTTTCTCTATATAGAGTTTGTCCTGACCCATTGTCACTCCGCTCAACTCATGTACTGAAGGTTCATCCAATATTCATACCCTTCCTGTGTGGAGATAGGGTACAACAACATTATGGCGTGTTGATGACGATACCCGTCATATTTCGAGCCGTCTGTGCGTTTGCAATACTCGGCTCATCTCTGAGCCTCACCCTGAAGGGCCGCCGCTTGCGGCGTTCAAATCGGCTTAGCCGATTTGTCCTCACTAACCCCAGTCACGTACTCGAGTATGCTCCTGGGGACTCCCTCGGTTGCCGCCTTCATACAACTCGAACTGTTTAGGGTATAAAATCTAATTCATAGACAGACTTACCATTGTCATATTATGGGCGTAAAGGCAACATATGCTACCCGCAATACGTTAGCAACACGACTCTGGCAGCTTCATTTTAACGGCGAGAATAATGGTAAAAACCGGCAGCACATTACAGTATCGAGATCGTCGACGAGCGTGGGTAGATCGTTTGGTGCACCGCATTGTGGCGGGCAGCGGCCTGCTGGTGCTGGCTATGCTGTTGTTAATCTTCTTCTATCTACTGTATGTGGTGACGCCACTGTTCCTTTCCCCTTCGGTCAACGGGCAAAAAACGGTTCAACGCCACACTGCCGAACCGTCGCTGGCATTGGGACTCAGCGACAATGGGCAAATCGGGTTTCGTATCGACGCTCAGGGATATGGCGAATTTATTCCGTTTGCGGAAAATCAGCCTATGTCGCGTATTCAACTGGTTCCTACGCTGAGTTTGCTGGCGCAAAGTCAGGGCGAGCGACAGATTTATGCTTTGAGCCAACCCGATGGTCGTTTGCTTTTCGTTCAGCCTGCATTGTCGAGGACAGAAAATCGTTCTCCTGTCTGGGCGTATCCGTTGGGTGAGCAGGCGTATTCACTTGGGCTACCCGCGCAACCGCTGCGTCATCTGGCGATAGCGGCGGTAGGCGAAAAGCATGTCGTTGTCGCCGCGATTGGGCAGGAAAATACGCTGATTATTGCCGATATTGATGAAAATGGTGTGCGGCAACGGGCACCTATTCCGCTTCCAACGGGGACGATTAGCCAATTACTGCTGACCCCAGACGGACAGCAAGTGTATTTGCTCAGCGGGAATACCTTAACGTTGTGGCAAGTGGGAGAAAATACGCTGACGCTGCGTGAGGAACGGCAATTGCAACGGGTGGAACCCCTGCATCTGGCGCTGTTATCCGGCGGACGCTCGTTGCTGGTGCAGGCCGCTGACGGGCGAATTAGCCAATGGTTTGAAGTTCCGAGTGAAAAGGGTGCCAGGCTGACGGAAACGCGTCAGTTTCCACACGTTACAGGGGAATCGGTGTTGCTGGCAACGGAGGCGCAGCGACGCGTATTTGCCACATTAAATGCACAGGGTGAACTGTCACTGTTTGCCAGTAAACAATCGCATGCGCTGCTGACGAAGACATTACCGGCGCAGGCGCAGGGGCTGGCATTTTCGCCGCGCGGCTCTGCCATGCTGATTGAAACGGCGCAGGGTTGGCATCGCTATCAGGTTGATAATCCGTATCCCGACATTGGCTGGCGTGGGCTGTGGCAAAAGCTATGGTATGAGAACTACCCGGAACCCGCTTATATCTGGCAATCCACGTCTGCGGATGACAGCTATCAGGCCAAATTTAGCATGATGCCGCTGATGTTGGGTACCATGAAAGCGGCGATTTATGCCATGTTGTTTGCCACGCCGCTGGCGCTATCCGCTGCGATTTACACGGCCTGCTTTATGTCGCCGACGCTGCGACGCTGGATTAAGCCCACGCTGGAGATCATGGGCGCGCTGCCGACGGTTGTTATCGGCCTGATTGCGGCCATCTGGTTAGCACCACATTTTGCGACTTATTTGTCCGCCATTCTGGTCATGCCGATATTATGGATGCTGGCCGTGCTTGGCTGTGGCTGGTTGATTGAGTGCCTGCCGACGCGCTGGCGCGCCCGTTTCCCTGCGGGGTGGGACGCGTTATTTCTCATCCCCGCCATTTTGCTGACATTCGTGGTTGGCTGTTGGGCTGCGCCACATATCGAAATAGCGGTACTGGGGCAGCCACTATACCAATGGTTGGGCGACGATTTTGCCCAACGTAATACGCTGGTGGCGGGGGTGGCCCTCGGCTTCGCTTTGATCCCGCTGATTTTTTCGCTAGCGGAAGATGCCTTGTTCAGCGTGCCGGTGCGCTTAAGTCAGGGATCGTTGGCGCTGGGGGCGACAGCGTGGCAAACCTTGTGGCGCGTTGTACTACCGTCGGCCAGTGCCGGAATTTTTGCCGCGCTGATGCTGAGTTTTGGCCGCGCTGTAGGGGAAACCATGATTATACTCATGGCGACGGGCAACACGCCGATTATGGATGAAAGTTTGCTTCAGGGGTTACGCTCGCTGGCGGCGAATATCGCCATTGAAATGCCGGAAGCCGTAACGAACAGTGGTCACTATCGGGTGCTGTTTTTAACCGCATTAACGCTGTTTGTTTTCACGTTCATCGTGAATACGCTGGCTGAAATTATCCGGCAGCGCTTGCGCCAACGCTACCGTGATGAAGGAGAAAACGTGTGAAGCGCTGGTTCCGTTCGGGAATACCGTGGGTGTGGCTGACCGCATCGTCAATTTCAATCAGCCTGTTGGCGATGTTGGCGATTATTGTGCTGCTGGCAGGGCAGGGAATGCGTTATCTGTGGCCGCAGCCCGTCTGGCTACTGGCGTTACAGCCTGAACAGGGTGTACAACGTGCGCTGATAGGGGAAATTTATGCCGAGCAGACGCTTTCGCCTCAGCAGTTGCAACAGGCCGATTTAGCGTCTTCGTCTGGGAAGGAAGAAACCCGTTATTTGATCAAAATTGGCCAGCGTGAAATTTATGGGCAGAGCTTTCGCGCGCTGCTGTCCCGCGACATTATCAAATTTGATAACCCTGCCGATATTCTGGTGTTAAAGCGGACGAACAATGGTACTGCCTACGGCTACCTGGCAGGGATGCAGGAGGGAGAGCAATCGCTGGTGGCGACGGATCTCCCTGCAACCCTACAGCATCGCGTCGAGCAGGTGCAGGGATTGCTCGCGAAGACGCAGGCAATTCGCATGGGCGAGATGGCAAAGATCAACCAGCAGTTTGAGGCGCTGCGGCTGGAAGAGAAAAAGCGACAGCAGGCAAAGACGCTGGATAATCAGGCGCTCGCCCGTCTTCAGGCAGAACGTATCGAACTGCAACGCCGCTTTGATGAACTATCGCGCCAGTTAACTGCACTCAATTTAGACATTAATCGCGATACTGTGCAGTTACGGGATGCGAACGGCAGCGTCCATCTTATCCCGCTCAGAGACATTGAGCAGGCCTGGTATCCTAATGCGATGAGCCTGTGGGAAAAAGTCCGCCACTGGGGCCAGCAGGCGAAATATATGCTGACGCACTACTCGTCGGACAATAACAGCACCGGCCAGCTTTTTCCCGCCATTTTTGGCACGGTACTGATGGTAGTGCTGATGTCCATTGTAGTGATGCCGCTGGGGGTGATCGCGGCGGTTTACCTACATGAATACGCCGGGAAAAATAGTTTAACGCGCTGGGTACGGATTGCGGTGGTTAATCTGGCTGGGGTGCCATCGATTGTTTACGGTGTATTCGGATTAGGTTTTTTTGTTTATCTCATCGGTGGCACGCTGGATCAACTGTTCTATTCTGAAGCGTTGCCGAACCCGACGTTTGGTACGCCGGGGCTATTGTGGGCGTCGCTGACGCTAGCGTTGCTGACGTTACCGGTGGTGATTGTGGCGACAGAAGAAGGGTTGTCACGTATTCCGATGTCCGTACGCCACGGTTCACTGGCGCTGGGGGCAACCAAAGCCGAAACACTGTGGCACGTCGTGTTGCCAATGGCGGTTCCCGCGATGATGACGGGGTTGATCCTTGCCGTGGCGCGTGCCGCAGGGGAAACTGCCCCGCTGATGTTGGTCGGTGTGGTGAAGTCGGTGCCGGTCTTACCGGTTGATGACATTTTCCCTTATCTGCATCTTGAGCGAAAATTTATGCATCTGGGGTTCCAAATCTACGATCTGGCATTCCAAAGCCCGGATGTAGAAGCGGCAAGGCCGCTGGTGTACATCACCGCGCTGTTGCTGGTATTGATTGTGGTCGGGTTGAACCTTGCTGCAATTGGGATTCGCCATGTTTTGCGTGAGAAATATCGGTCGTTATCACTCTGAAAGTAGGATGAAGTTATGGGATTTATGACACAAAAGGAGATGGCACCGCTGCCTGATGTTCATCAACTGAGTGATGAGCAGACGACGTTAACCGTGGAACATCTGAATCTGTACTATGGCAATAAACAGGCATTGAACGATATTTCGATTCGCATTCCGAAGAATCAGGTCACAGCGCTGATTGGGCCGTCTGGTTGCGGCAAATCCACCCTGTTACGCTGCTTTAATCGTATGAACGATCTGGTGGATGATTGCCGTACCGAAGGCGATATCAGGCTGAACGGTATGCCAATTAACGATCCGCAGTTGGATGTTGCGGTATTACGTCGCCGCATCGGTATGGTTTTTCAGCGTCCGAATCCCTTTCCCAAGTCAATTTATGAAAATGTGATTTATGGCCTGAGATTGCAGGGGCTACGCGATCGGCGCTTACTGGATGATGCCGTTGAGCGTGCGCTGCGCTCAGCGGCGCTGTGGCATGAGGTAAAGGATCGATTGAGCGACAACGCGCTCACGTTATCCAGCGGACAGCAGCAGCGTTTGGTGATCGCCCGTGCTATCGCCATTGAACCAGAAGTGCTGTTGTTAGATGAACCGACCTCTGCGCTCGATCCGATTTCGACGCTGATTGTCGAGGAACTAATGGGAACGCTAAAACAGCACTTTACGCTGGTGTTAGTGACGCACAATATGCAGCAGGCGGCCCGTGTGTCGGATTACACCGCATTTATCAATCAGGGTAAGTTAATTGAGTACAACCGCACGGACGATCTATTCACCTCTCCGATGCAGCGCCGCACGGAAGATTATATTACCGGGCGATTTGGTTAGATTCTTACTTAAATATTAGAATGCAATATCATTACCAGGAATATCATTTAATTGTGAATGGTAATGATATTATTAATGTGTTTAATGTTCCAATGGGAATGAATTAATTTACAATCATTTCATTTTTATGTAAATGTTTTTATTTTTCGGTGACTTAATTACTGGAAAAAATAATATTTTGATTCATAGTTTATTTGTAGCAATGGGCTACATTTAAATGGAATTACTCAGGATGAGAAAGAAAATATATATTGGTTTTGCATTAAGTATGTTGGTTAGTGCTATTTTTCCGGCTTATTCTCAGGATATAGAAGAGCCAGTGGCGGAAGCCATTACAGCATTTGACTCTCCTCTTCTGGAGAATCCAACATCTGCAAATGAATCCTCTTCTCAGGACTATAAGCCTCTTCGTGCGCCAGCGCCTGCATTGAGTTCCGTCTATGTTTATGCTGTGGCATCAACGCAGAATGGCGGAGCCTGGGAATATATTGGCCCGAATAAGATTGCGACGGCTCAGGATCATGGTGGAGCGCAACTGCGCATTGCGGTGCTGGAAGTCGGCTATGGCGGTAATCGCTTTGGTTGGATTGATGGTGTGCAAAAGAGCCCATATCAGGTTAACGGTGTCTGCGTCGTTGGCGGAAACTATACTGAGTCATGCCCTGTAGGTTCGACTTATGTGGGATGGATGGCCTATTTCAACGGTGACGGCTTGCAGTCTGGAACCTTCCGTTATCAATCCACGTCGACTAATTTTCCTTTTCGAACGCTTGGTACTTCATTGAATATTCGATAAACAGTATATTTTCAGCAGGTTCTTCCAAAAGAAGAACCTGCTTGTAATTAGATTTTTATGCTAATTGGTGTTGAACCAAGCTGCATTAACTTATCCAATACTGCTCTTTGTTGTTCTGCATGTAGGTGCTCGCCGCGTGACAACGAACCATTCATCCCGTTTTTGAGCATTTGGATAAAATTGATTTTTTGGTTGGGATCGGCAGGAGTGGCACCGTCAAGCGGAGGATGCAAAATGAGCAGCGCCGCCATACCAATTTCCAGACTTTCTTCAAATGACATATCGCCGGAAGCCGTGAGTGCCTTTGTTGCATCAAGCGCTTCCTGCGGTGTCATATTGGAGAAATTATATAGTCTACTTGACTGAACCGCTGTAGATGTACCAGGGGAGACTGACTGGGTATTTGTTCCTGCCATGTCGTTATTACCGAATGAAAATGCACTCTCCGTGCGCTCCTTACGGTTTACTGATGGGGCAGAATAGTGGGTTATGCCATTAAGACTCGTGATGCTCATATGTAGGTTCCTTCCCTGCGAGGGTGAGATTCAATAGTAGAGAATCGTTATGCCGTGCAATTGTATGAATATAGAACAAATTTTATCTTAGTTAAGGTGTTTGTCGTCTCTTTTATTTTGTTAATTATTGATTTTTCTTTTAATTTATTGTTTTTGTTTGGTTTTTAATTAAACCTTCTTTGGCTGTTTTTTATGGTTTTAATGATTAAATTGTTTGACGGTTTTCATTAATATAACCCGCCTGATGGGATGTTCGTGGTTTCATTAAATCATGAAAAATTATGACTATCGGTCATCAATTATCCGTACCATTTGAAAAATTGATGATAAAATGCGCGCAATTTTATGACTTTGGTAAGTGGCGGGTAAGATGAAATTCAGCACCATGAATGAAGGCGAAATTATTACCGAACTGTGCCGGAGAATAAGAGATTCCAGAATCCAGCAGCGTTTATCGCAGGTCGATCTTGCCGAACGGGCGGGGCTCGGGATTGCAACGATCAAACGGGCTGAAATGGGCGAATCCATTACGCTCATCAGCCTGTTGTCTATTCTGCGTGGGTTGAACCGTTTGCATCAGATTGAAGGCGTGCTCTTCGATGCGGAAGTAGAATCCTTCCATGCGCAGATCAGCGGTAAGAAAAAACAGACCCCTTTGCGTATCAGAAAGAAAGCCGCGACGTTTCCTGCCAAAGCGCTTACCAAACATGAAAATATCAAGAAACCAGCTAACAGCACCGTGGATTGGTACATCGCGGCGGCTGAAAACAATATCGTCTGGTCGCTGCCTGAAAGCGATAAAAAATAAAGGTTTAATCCGATATTACTCGTATTAAACCCCCAGATTACTTCCGACTGTCGCGTTAATCTCCAGACAGTTAACGCGACAGGATCAGTTTTTCACCCGCTATTGATCCCCTAAATAATTCAAGTTGCGTGGCAAAACGCGGGCGTGTTGAACAACGTTCCTGCGTTAAATTAGTGTCGGGGCCTACAGTAGATCGCGCAGGCTGTAAACAATGGCGGAAATAGCGATCAGTCCCATCAAGGTAACAAAGACGTTACTGATGTGGCCGCTGTATTTTTTCATCGCTGGGACTTTCTGGATGGCGTACATCGGCATCAGGAACAGCAGGCAAGCGATAATCGGGCCACCCAACGTTTCGATCATACCCAGAATGCTCGGGTTCTTGGTCGCGACAATCCAGGTAGTGATCAGCATGAACAGCGACGTGATGCGGTTCAAGTTGGTGTTGGAAATGGTTTTTCCTCTGCTGCGCAGGGTTTTCACGATCATGCCGTTAAAACCTTCGCCAGCACCCAGATAGTGACCCAGGAACGATTTGGAGATCGCGATGGTGGCAATAACCGGGGCCAGATAGCCGATTACTGGATTGTTAAAGTGGTTCGCTAGATAAGACAGAATAGAAATGTTTTGCGTTTTGGCTTCCATCAGCTCGGTCGGAGAAAGACTCAGTACGCAACTGAAGACGAAGAACATCACAGTCAACACCATCATGATGTGGCTGTAAGATAGGATGCGTGAACATTTTTTCTCTGCGTCATCGCCATATTCTTTGCGCTTGGCCACAGCGAAAGAGGAGATGATTGGCGAGTGGTTGAAGGAGAAAACCATCACTGGGATCGCTAGCCATAATGTCGCCAACAGACCGTTGCCCGTTACGCTGGAGCTCAAAGAAATGTTTTCAAAAACAGAGGTATTCCAGTTCGGAATTAAATACAGCGCCAGTAACATCAGCACGGCAACAAAAGGGTAAACCAGAATACTCATAGCCTTAACGATCATCGCTTCACCGAAACGGACAATAAACATTAGCCCGAGGATCAATATTAATGACAGCACGGCTCGCGGTGGAGAAGGCAAATGCAATTGGTGAGTAATAAAACTATCTACCGTATTGGTGATGGCAACGCTATAAACTAATAGAATCGGATAAATAGCGAAAAAATAAAGCAAAGTGATTAATTTACCCGCACCAACGCCGAAATGTTCTTCAACGACCTCAGTAATATCTTCGCCACTTTTCTTGCCGGATAATACAAAACGACATAATGCACGGTGAGAATAATACGTCATCGGGAAGGCAATTAGCGCCATGATAATTAACGGAATTAAACCACCAATGCCAGCATTGATAGGTAAGAATAACACGCCAGCACCGATGGCTGTGCCATAGAGGCCTAACATCCAGACGGTATCGCTTTTACGCCATCCTGAAGCCTGTTCTAACACGTGGCTGCTATCTTGAATTGTGCTCATTTAGTGGTTTCTCCTCGGTGAACACATTAATATCCCCCATGCTGGGGTATAAAAATTACAGTACCGGCAACTTGCCGTTACAAAGTTTAAAAAATGAACAAGACATAGTGCTAATTATGTCAACAGATCAATACTGTTTTGCGGCGGCATTCTATATCGTGGTGGTCAGCGAATAATATTGAAGCGATCACAGAAATGGAATGATGAGGATTATTTTAATAAATTTTTTCGCAAATTAAAATATCAATACTGATACTTTAATTTAAATATTCCCAATAGCTCATTATTGATACTTTATTTAAAGACCAGGTGATAAAAAACGAACAATAAATAAAGTAAAAATCAGATTAAATAATAAACGCAATTTTTCTGATTTCACGTGTAACGATGGTTTTCTCTTTTCGGGGACGAATTGGTGGTGTAGCGCCTGTTGCTGCCTCTAATCGCGTTGTGCTCAGATGCGTTGTGATCTAATGAGAGTTATCCGGCAGATCGCAACCTGCCGGATAAGCCGATCGTCAGGCAGTGAGTTTTTCTTCTGCCCACGCCAAGCCGCTGTGGTATTCCTCTGGTAATAGAGGAGCCAGCGATTGCAGCGTGTGTCGCAACTGTACGACATCCGACGACGGTAGATTGAGATGTCCGACTTTACGGCCAGGACGAACCTCTTTCTCATACCAGTGCAGATGCACCAGTGGCAGCGCCAGCCAGTCGATATTCACATCGGTTCCGATCAAATTGACCATCACCGACGGTGTTTCGACGACCGGAACCGGCAGCGGCAGATCCAGAATGGCGCGCAGGTGGAGTTCAAACTGGCTGATCGATGCGCCATTTTGTGTCCAGTGTCCGCTATTGTGTACGCGTGGAGCCAGCTCGTTAATGAGTAAGCGATCGCCGACAATAAAGCACTCCATCGCCATCACGCCCACATAGCCTAGCGCATTCATAATCGCAGACAGCATCTGCTCAGCCTGCTGTTGCAATTGCAGATCAGGTTGAGGGAAAGCTACGCTGGTACGCAGAATACCATCCTGATGCAGGTTATGGGTTAACGGGTAGAATACACATTTGCCGTGCGTATTGCGGGCGGCCACCAGCGAGACTTCGCCAGAAAAATTAATCCCTTGCTCAACGATGCACTCGCCGTAACAATCAGCGGGCAGCGTCTGCTGTTCTCCGTCACGCAAGCGCCATTGCCCACGGCCATCGTAACCGCCGACGCGGCGTTTAACGATCGCGAGTTCACCTAATGAGGTGAAAACGTGTGGCCATTCATCGGCGCTGGCCAGCAATTGCCAGGGCGCGGTTGCCAGATTCAGCGAGTCTAGCAACTGCTTTTGCGTCAGGCGATCGGCCAGACGTGGGAAAATGTCGCGATTCGCAAACGCCGTGTGTTCAGCCAATTCGCGAGTGAGGGCGGTTTCTGGCCAACGTTCGATCTCGGCGGTAATCACACTATTATGAAACGGAACCGATTCTGGTTCTGCATCCAGCCCTACGGGGTAAACCGCAATACCTAACGGTTCGCCAGCCTGTCGGAGCATTCTGCCTAACTGACCATTGCCTAATACGCAGACCGGCTTCATGCCTCCTCCCGCGGATCGGGATGAGAGAGTACATCATCAGTTTGCGCTTGACGCCAGTCCGCCAGTCGGGTGGCGATGCCTTTATCATGCAGGGCGAGAATTTGTGCGGCCAGCAGAGCGGCATTCGCTGCGCCCGCCTTGCCAATTGCCAACGTGCCGACCGGGATACCGCGCGGCATTTGAACGATGGAATACAGGCTGTCTACACCGCTCAGCGTTGAGCTTTGTACCGGCACGCCGAGCACAGGAACCAGCGTTTTCGCTGCCAGCATACCCGGCAGATGTGCTGCGCCGCCTGCACCCGCGATAATCACATCAAAACCATGTTGTGCCGCCTGCTCAGCGAAGCTGAATAGTTTATCTGGCGTCCGGTGTGCGGAAACGACTTCGGTATGAAAAGGAATGTTCAGCGTGGTGAGGATTTCCGCAGCAAACTGCATAGTGGCCCAGTCACTCTTTGAACCCATGACGATGGCAATTTTAGCCGGGGCAACGTTGGATGACATGCCTGTGACGCTCCTGTAATTGTACGTGTTCGTGACGATATTGCGTCGGCCAGACAGAGAGGGTCTGGCGTTGAGGGCGTAGAGCATATCACGCCATTATGGTGAGGAAAACGGTTGCGTATGCGGAAATACACGTAAGATTAAGTGAGCAATTGTTAAGTCAATGGTAGGAAACGCATTAAAATGGGAAGGAAATCAGTTCGATATTTTGCGGTGTAACCGTAATCATCGACCCTTCTTCATGCCAGGCACCGAGAACGGCACGACGGCCATGAGATTCTCCGAGAGAGACCTGATGAATCGCCGGCCGATGAGTGTGGCCGTGGATCATCGCTGTCACCTGATGATGCCGTAAACGTTCAAGCACAGCATCGTGATTGACATCCATAATCTGCTGCGATTTTTTCTGATTGGCCTGCTGGCTGCTGGCGCGCATTTTGGCAGCAATCTTCAGGCGAAGCGATAAAGGTAATAGCAGGAACAGTCGCTGAATCAGTGGGTTGTGTACGCGGCGGCGAAATTTTTGATAGGCCAAATCGTCAGTACACAGCGTATCGCCATGCAGGATGAGAATCTTTTGACCGTAGAGATTAAGCACCGTTTCCGTCGGCAGCAGCGTCATTCCGCTCTGTTTGGCGAAACGCTTGCCGATCAGAAAATCACGATTACCGTGTACGAAATAGCAAGGGACGCCACGCTGATGTAATGCATACAGTTCAGCGGCGATGGTTGCGTGCAGCGGCTGCGGATCGTCGTCACCAATCCAGGCATCGAACAGATCGCCAAGGATGTACAGCGCATCAGCATGAATCGCATCATGACGTAAAAAACGCAGAAAACCGGCGGTAATCGCCGGTTCATGAAGACTCAAATGCAGATCGGCAATGAACAGCGTTGCCATGCAGGTCGGATTATTCGCTGACCGTTACGTGGGTAATCACCACGTCTTCTTTCGGTACGTCCTGGTGCATGCCGCTGCGGCCAGTTGCCACGCCTTTGATTTTATCAACGACATCCATGCCGTCGGTGACTTCAGCGAAAACGCAGTAGCCCCAACCATCGGCACGTTCTGAACGGAAGTTCAGGAAATCATTATCAACGAGGTTGATAAAGAACTGAGCTGTTGCTGAGTGCGGATCGTTAGTACGAGCCATCGCCAGCGTGCCACGCGTATTTTTCAGGCCATTGTTGGCTTCATTTTTGATTGTCGCGTTGGTTTCTTTTTGATCCATGCCGGGAGCGAAGCCACCGCCCTGAATCATAAAACCATTAATGACACGGTGAAAAATCGTGTTGTCATAAAAACCGCTGCGGCAGTAGTTCAGAAAGTTTTCTACGGTAACTGGCGCTTTGTCTGCAAACGTATTAATAACGATATCGCCGTGATTGGTATGAAGCGTAATCATAATAATGAACCCTAGATAGCTTTAGTGATAAGAGTGCTGCCCACAAAAGGCGGTGAGCAACAAGAGCGCTGTTATAGCATAACTGGTCGATTGAGTCAGTATTTCGCTCTTGCTGCGGCTTGGTTGGCGACGAGTGTGATTGAAAAATCGTATAAAAATGTGTACTACTCTTATTTAGGTAATCCTTGGCAAGGGGAATCTGTGGCTAAGTGTGCATTGATGAATACATTCATCACGCAATGTGGATTTTTAAAAGCAAATAAATTGATTAAATGACTATATTATGGTTAATTTATTTGAATGATATTTTTGTTGCCCCAGATCAATGTTTTGCGTAATCAATGTATTCTTTTTTTCTGGCTCAGATTAATCTGAGAGTAACTCTTATTTTCCCAAATAACTCTAAAGAGATAGGTGAACTATGCTGGGTATTCTGGATGGTGTTAATCGTTTATTAGACAAACCGGATTTTGGCAAGCTGTTTCTGCGCGTATCTTTCAGCGTGTTGATGCTGTTCCACGGGTGGCACAAGCTGCACGGTGGGATTGGTGCCATTGAAGGTATGCTGACCAATGCTGGGCTTCCTGCTTTCATTGGCTACGGTGTCTATGCTGGCGAAGTCATCATACCGATCCTGATGATTTTAGGTATTTTTACACGTCCTTCCGCGCTGATTTTCTCTTTCACTATGCTCGTCGCGACGTTGCTGGTTCACCCTGATGGTTTCTTCACGCTGGCAAAAACCGGTGCCTGGGGTGTTGAAGGCACCGCAGTCTTCTTCTTTGCGGGTATCGCTATTGCCTTGCTCGGTAGCGGAAAATACTCAGTGATGTCGAATCCACGCTGGCGCTGATCGTTTTTGTCAGCAGATTGTTTTTTCGTCAACAGCACCGATTGTATGAAATGGCCCGGATTTTCCGGGCCATTTCATTTTTATCCTTTCTCGCTTATTCCCGCTTCTTAACCTTGCAATACAGTAGGGTTCAGGTTTCAATACGCTGTTAGGGTGTAAACCCTGAATGTATTGATGTTACTGACGCTAACCGCGACGGCAATTGACCTATCGTGTGAACACTATTTTTCTTGTGAAGACCATTTTTTGTGAAAACCATTTTTTTATAAAAACACTGGAACGTCCTGATGCTAAAGATTTTTAATACGCTGAGTCGCCAAAAAGAGGAATTTAAACCTATCCACGCCGGGCAGGTGGGAATGTATGTGTGTGGCATCACCGTTTATGACCTGTGTCATATCGGTCACGGGCGTACTTTCGTGGCGTTTGATGTGGTGGCGCGCTATTTGCGGTATCTGGGGTATTCACTGAAATATGTGCGTAATGTCACCGATATTGACGACAAAATTATTAAACGTGCGATCGAAAATGGGGAAACCAGCGACCAACTGACGACCCGCATGATCGCAGAAATGCATGCAGATTTTGATGCCTTGAATATTGTTCGCCCGGATGCCGAGCCGCGGGCGACGCACCATATTGCCGATATTATCGAAATGGTAGAAACGCTGATTGCCCGTCGCCACGCCTATGTGGCGAGCAATGGCGATGTGATGTTCTCCGTTGATACCGCGCCGGGCTATGGTGCGCTGTCTCGTCAGGATCTGGATCAGTTACAGGCTGGCGCGCGTGTTGAAATTACAGCCGTAAAACGTAACCCGATGGACTTCGTGCTGTGGAAAATGTCCAAACCGGGTGAGCCTCACTGGTCTTCTCCGTGGGGGGAAGGGCGTCCTGGCTGGCACATCGAATGTTCTGCCATGAACTGCAAACAGCTCGGCGAGCACTTTGATATTCACGGCGGCGGCTCAGATTTGATGTTCCCGCACCATGAAAATGAGATTGCGCAATCCCGTTGTGCGCACGATGGCCCGTATGTGAATTACTGGATGCACTCTGGTATGGTGATGGTTGACCGTGAAAAGATGTCAAAATCGCTCAACAATTTCTTCACCGTGCGCGACGTATTGGCGTATTACGACCCGGAAACCGTGCGCTACTTCTTGATGTCAGGCCACTATCGTAGCCAGTTGAACTACAGCGAAGATAACCTGAAACAGGCACGTGCGTCGTTAGAACGCTTGTATATCGCATTACGCGGAACGGATCTCAATGTTGCGGCGCACGGCGGTGACGAGTTTGAAGCACGTTTCCGCGAAGCGATGGATGACGATTTCAACACGCCGGAAGCCTACTCGGTGCTGTTTGATATGGCACGAGAAGTCAACCGCCTGAAAGCGGAAGATGTGCAGGCGGCGAATCAACTGGCATCGGCACTGCGTAAACTGTCCGGCGTGCTTGGCCTGCTGGAACAAGATCCTGAACAGTTCCTGCAAAACGGCGCGCAGGTGGATAACGATGAAGTGAAAGAAATCGAAGCGTTAATCCAGCAGCGTAAAGACGCACGCGCGGCGAAAGACTGGGCGCTGGCCGATCAGGCACGCGATCGGTTAAATGAAATGGGAATTGTGCTGGAAGACGGCTCGCAGGGAACGATCTGGCGTCGTAAGTAACCCTTTATCTCAGTAAACATGCTTTCAGTTCAGCTAACAAAAAGCCCGCAAATATAAATCGCGGGCTTTTTTTCGGCATCATCAACGTCGCAAAGGTTACTCGGCGATGGTTACCGTCTCGCCATTGAACTGAACGGTTTGCCCTGCGATGATTTTGCAGCGCTTACGCGTTTCCGTCTGGCCGTCGACGGTCACGTTGCCTGCGGCGATAGCTAGTTTGGCCGTCGCGCCGCTTTCACTCCAGCCCAACAATTTCAAGAGGTCGCACAGTTCAACGTGCGGATGTTTTTCAAGATTAAAAGTTGCCATAAGTTCCTGCTTATTCGTGTTTGACTCGCCAATTATTCGGCGTGGTCATGATACTCTTCGCACGCCTGTAGCGTGTTTTGAATCAGTGTGGCAACGGTCATGGGGCCGACGCCGCCCGGTACAGGGCTGATGTAAGACGCTCTTTCCTGTGCCGTTTCAAATTCCACATCGCCGACCACTTTGCCGCTTTCCAGACGGTTGATCCCCACGTCCAGCACGATTGCGCCCGGTTTAATCCATTCGCCAGGGATGAAGCCCGGCTTGCCCACCGCAACAACCAAGAGGTCGGCGTTTTCAACATGGTGGCGCAGATTTTTGGTAAAACGGTGCGTAACGGTAGTGGTACAGCCAGCCAACAGCAGTTCCAGGCTCATCGGACGGCCAACAATATTGGATGCGCCAACCACAACGGCATTCAGCCCGAAGGTGTCGATATTATAACGCTCCAGCAGCGTGATGATGCCGCGTGGCGTACAGGCGCGCAGCATTGGCGCACGCTGGCACAGACGGCCCACGTTGTAAGGATGGAAGCCATCCACATCTTTACTTGGTGCGATACGTTCAATGACCTTGGTGTTGTCAATGCCTTCCGGCAGCGGAAGCTGAACCAGAATACCGTCGATCGCTTGGTCGGCGTTGAGCCGATCGATAAGCGCTAGCAGCTCTGATTCTGTGGTGGTGATGGGTAAATCATAAGAGCGGGAGATAAAGCCAACTTCTTCACACACCTTGCGCTTGCTGGCGACATAGATCTGTGACGCTGGATTCTCGCCGACCAGTACAACAGCCAGACCCGGCGCGCGTTTTCCTTCAGCTAAACGCTGCGTGACTCGTGCGGCAACTTCGTCTTTGACCTGCTGCGCAATCGTTTTACCATCAATAATCTTTGCTGCCATCTGAGATGAGACCCATCAATTTGAAATAGGGGGAGATGGCCGCTATTTTGTCAGAACCTGCGCGTGCTGTCAGGCATTGCGTCAACATTAATTCCAATTGATATCGCTATTCACTGACCTCGAACCGGTTTTTACCGCCATTTTTGGCGCGATACAGCGCGGCATCGGCAATATCGATAATGGATGTTGCCGCTGGCAGTGGGTTATCGACGCAGAACACATAGGCTCCGGCGCTAATGGTGACGATCTTTTCTGGAAACAGCGTCATTTCATGGGGGATTTTTTCCTCCCGCACTAAATCCAGTACGCGCTGAGCGAGCGTGATCACACCTTGCTTATCGGTATCAGTGATGATGATAGCGAATTCCTCGCCGCCATAACGGGCGACTAAATCTTCTTTACGCTTCGGCATGTTGTTCAAGATGCGACCAATTTTGCGCAGGCACTCATCGCCAGCCACATGCCCATAATGGTCGTTATATTTCTTGAAGGCATCAACGTCGATCATGATCAGCGCCATACACTGCTGCGTACCGGCAACTCGCGAGAGGGTTTGCTGTAGGAAAATATCAAACTGGCGGCGGTTAGCCAAGCCTGTCAGGCCATCAAACAACGCCAGCGTTTGCAGGGTATGGTTAACCGACGTGAGCTCATCACGCACGATGGTTAAATCGATCTGATTTTTTAAATTCATGCGGATCTGCCGCAGTACGATCAGGCCCAGCAGGGTCATCGTGAGCAGCAAAATGAGCGTAATGGCACAGTAGACCAAACTGTCCGTTCGCCATTTACTGAGAACCAACTCAAGATCGAAACCCGCAGCGATAACGATGGGGTAACGCTTTAATTTTGTGTAGCCATAAATACGTTCGATGTGGTCGAGCGTCGAGACAAACGTCGCGGTCCCGCTTTCGGACTGTCTCAGATATTCTGAAAAGAGTGGGCCACTTGACACATTTCGATTGATATACGAATCGTCGTAGGGGCGGCCGTACAGAATCCGGCCGTCGGAAAGTAGAATGGCGAGCACGTCCATATTCCCCATGGAGTAGTAGCCATAATACTGTTTGAAATAGTTCAGCGAGAGGGTGGCGAGCAGCACGCCGTTAAAGCTGCCGTCTGGTTTACTGATACGCATAGAAACCGGAATGATCAGATCGCCAGTAGAGCGACTAGTAATCACGCTGCCGATGTACATGTCTTTGTTGACGTTGTTTTGGTGATATCTAAAATATTCTCTGTCAGCGTTATTGGCATTGGTGGGTTTAGTTCCTGCCGAGCTTACCAGCCATTCACCTTTCTCATCGTAGATAAGGATTCCGTGCAGTTGTGGCAGCGTGGTTTTCCTGTTTTTTAAAATATCGCCGAGCCTGATTATTTGCGCTGGTGATAAACCATCTTTATCGATACGTTCTTGCAAATCCTGTAACAAGATATCGACTTGTAGAAAGGTATCTTCGGCATGGCGTGCCAACGACAGCGACAGATTTTTGGCGTTTCGCTCTGTGGAATCGATAAGCTGTTGGTGAGAGTTGAATACCGTCCACCCGTTCAGTGCCACTACGGTTGTGATGATGAATAACATAAAGATAAGCATCAACTTTTGGAGTGGCATGTGGTAGCAACTGTCTTTGTTGTGCGTGCTGACCCTCATTGTCCTTTCCATCCTTAGCCAGAGAGATGACTGATAATAAGTGTAGACGCTTCTGCCGCCTGCGTTGGAATTGATGAAATTAGCTTATGTTTTTTGCTGGCATCATCCGTCTATCACGCTTAGAGAGCCTTTCAAGATAAATTACGTTGTATTACATCGCCTCATGAAAATTTATTTTCATGTTAATGATTTAAAAATCTCAGAAGGTGTAAGGGTTTTTTTTATTTATCATTAAATGCACTCTGTTTAATTATCGTTTAACTGAATTTGCTAATGATAAATGATACTTCGTTCCTGGTTTTTGACGTGTGAGGGCAGTTTTTCTTTAAGTGATGTAGTTGCTAATTGTGTGGGTTTAACCGGAAATAAATTGAAAACCAACACGACTACTCAGATGGGTAAATAGCAAAGATACTGCGGTAACGTATGGTTTTTTAGCGAATACTGAGATGAAGAGCTTTGCATGAAAATAGCCATTAGCGGAACGGGATATGTGGGGTTATCGAATGGATTACTATTAGCACAACGGCATCAGGTTGTGGCGTTGGATATTGTGGCTGAAAAAGTGGCGCTGTTAAATCAACGAAAATCGCCGATTCATGACGCCGAAATTGAGCGTTTTTTACAACATGAAACGCTGGATTTTTCGGCTACGCTGGATAAGCATGAGGCGTATATCGATGCGCAGTTCGTGATTATCGCTACGCCGACGGATTACGATCCGCAGACCAATTATTTCAATACCTCATCGGTAGAGGCGGTCATTCGCGATGTATTGGCGATTAATTCACAGGCTATTATGGTGATTAAATCGACGGTGCCTGTTGGCTTTACGGAGAAAATCAGCCAACAGTTGGATACGGATAACATCATTTTTTCGCCCGAGTTTTTACGTGAGGGAAAGGCGCTGCATGACAACCTTTACCCATCACGGATTGTGGTGGGTGAACGGTCAGAAAGAGCAAGATTTTTCGCTAACCTATTGATGGAGTGCGTATTAAAAAAAGATGTTCGCGTGCTATTTACCGACCCGACAGAGGCCGAGGCGATAAAGTTATTCGCGAATACCTTCCTGGCAATGCGGGTGGCCTACTTTAATGAGTTGGATAGCTATGCTGAATCTCTGGGGTTGAACTCTCGGCAGATTATTGAAGGTGTGTGCCTCGATCCCCGTATTGGCGATTACTACAATAACCCTTCTTTTGGCTACGGCGGCTACTGCTTACCGAAAGATACTCGACAGCTTTTGGCTAATTATCGTACCGTGCCGAATAATCTGATCAAGGCTATCGTAGAGGCTAACCATACGCGGAAAGACTTCATTGCTGACACGATTATCCGTCGCCACCCTAAAACCGTTGGCGTCTATCGCCTTATCATGAAGGCGGGGTCGGACAATTTTCGTTTTTCCTCCATTCAGGGCATTATGAAAAGGATAAAAGCGAAAGGAATCAATGTCGTGATTTATGAACCGGGCATTGATGATGACAATTTTCTGGATTTTCCTGTCATTCACCAATTCGACAGCTTCAAACAACAGTGTGACATTATTATTACCAATCGTTACGCCGATGAATTAAACGATGTGATGGGTAAAGTCTATACGCGAGATTTATTTGGCGAAGATTGAATTCTTGGCGTAAATCAATGGGCCGATATTTTGTCATTCGCCCATTAGAGAAAAGTTCATTTATACATTGTAATTAATTATATCTCTTTGAGTACGCATTTTTTTACGCTATGCCATGTGGTGTCGTTTATCTATGATTTTATGGCTATCGTAATAAATTAAGGTCGGCTTAAGGCTTCATTATTTAGACTGTTGAATGATGATTTGTCGCCACTATTTATTTTGGGAATACGTTATGACGGATTTTTTGCCTTTTTCTCGCCCGACCATGGGCGACGAGGAAATTGCTGCCGTGACGGAAGTATTACGTTCCGGCTGGATAACCACGGGTCCGAAATGTCAGCAGTTAGAGCAGGCTTTTTGCCAACAATTTGGCTGCCGACAGGCGATTGCAGTCAGTTCTGCAACAGGTGGAATGCACGTTACGTTAATGGCGCTTGGTATTGGCCCCGGCGATGAGGTGATTACACCGTCTCAGACCTGGGTTTCAACCGTCAATATCATCACGCTATTGGGGGCGGAGCCGGTCATGGTGGATGTGGATCGGCATACGTTGATAGTGCGGCCGCAGGACATTGAAGCCGCTATTACGCCGAAGACTAAAGCGATTATTCCTGTGCATTATGCTGGTGTGCCTGCCGATCTGGATGCGTTGCGTGCGCTCAGCGCACGTTACGGCATTCCGCTGATTGAGGATGCGGCGCACGCCGTCGGTACTCAATATCGTGATGAGCGGATCGGTTCGCGTGGAACCGCTATTTTCTCGTTTCACGCGATTAAAAATATCACCTGTGCAGAAGGTGGCATGGTGGTGACGGACGACGAAGCACTCGCTGAGCGTATACGCAGCCTAAAATTTCACGGGCTGGGTGTTGATGCGTTCGACAGGCAGTTGCAGGGACGCAAGCCGCAGGCTGAAGTGGTGACGCCGGGGTTTAAATACAATCTGGCGGATATCAATGCGGCCATTGCGCTGGTTCAATTGGATAAACTCTCGGCGATCAACGCCCGCCGTCAGCAGCTTGCCGCGCGTTATCTCACACTGTTGCACGCGCTGCCACTCCAGCCGCTGGCCGTTCCTGATTATCCCCATCTGCATGCCTGGCATCTATTTATGGTGCGCGTGGACGAAACGCAGTGCGGTATTTCACGCGATGATCTGATGGCAGCGCTGCAAACGCACGGTATTGGCACCGGACTGCATTTCAGAGCGGTGCATACGCAGAAATATTACCGTGAGCGTTATCCCCATTTGCATCTGCCGGAAACGGAGTGGAATTCGGCGTCGCTGATGACGCTGCCGTTGTTCCCCGACATGCTGGATAGCGATGTCGATCGCGTCGTCGCGGCGTTAACCTCGATTCTGGAGTCTGCTCGTGATTGATGACATCAAAAATGTTTCCGTTGTAATTCCCGTTTATAACGAAGAAGAGAGTTTGCCGATGCTGATTGAACGCACGCTGGCGGCTTGTCGGAAGATCGGGAAACCCTGGGAGATTATTCTGGTCGATGACGGCAGCAGCGATCGTTCGGCGGAACTGCTAACCGAGGCGGCGAGCGACCCGGAAAAGCACATTATCGCCGTGCTGCTGAACCGTAACTATGGTCAGCACTCGGCCATCATGGCGGGGTTTCAGCAGGCGGTGGGCGACGTGGTGATTACGCTGGATGCCGATTTGCAGAACCCGCCGGAGGAAATCCCACGGCTGGTGGAATACGCAGAGCAAGGGTATGACGTGGTTGGCACTGTGCGGGCCAATCGACAGGATTCGCTGTTTCGCAAACTGGCTTCGAAAACCATCAATATGATGATTCGCCGCTCAACCGGAAAATCGATGGCGGATTACGGCTGCATGTTGCGTGCTTATCGTCGCCACATTGTCAGTGCAATGTTGCGCTGCCACGAACGCAGCACCTTTATTCCTATTCTTGCTAATACGTTCGCCCGCAAAACCATCGAGATCGACGTGTTGCACGCCGAGCGGGAATTTGGCACGTCCAAATACAGTGTTCTGAAGCTGATTAACCTGATGTACGACCTGCTGACCTGCCTGACCACGACGCCGCTGCGCATACTCAGCCTGATTGGTAGCGTCGTCGCGCTGTCGGGCTTCCTGCTGGCACTGCTGTTGATTGGCCTGCGTCTGTTCTTCGGTGCGGAGTGGGCAGCAGAGGGCGTGTTCACGCTGTTTGCCGTGCTGTTCATGTTTATCGGTGCGCAGTTTGTCGGGATGGGGCTATTGGGTGAATACATTGGTCGTATCTATACCGATGTGCGTGCTCGGCCACGCTATTTTGTGCAAAAAACAGTGAGTGCGGCAACGCCACTGGCTACCAGTTTACGGGATGAAGAAGAATGAAAGCGATCGTATTTGCCTACCATGATATCGGCTGTATCGGTCTTGAAGCATTGAGGCTGGCAGGCTACGAGATTCAGGCGGTATTCACGCACAGTGATGCACCGGGAGAAAATCACTTTTATGGGTCGGTGGCGAAAACGGCTGCCGAAATGGATGTGCCCGTGTTTGCACCGGAAGACGTGAACCATCCTCTCTGGGTGAACCGTATTCGGGAGCTGGCACCGGATGTTATTTTTTCCTTCTATTACCGCACATTATTAAGCGATGACATTCTTCAGTTACCGTTGGTTGGTGCCTTTAATCTGCACGGTTCACTGCTGCCGCGCTACCGTGGGCGAGCACCGGTTAACTGGGTGCTGGTGAACGGTGAAACGCAGACGGGCGTGACGCTGCACAAGATGGTTTCCCGCGCGGATGCGGGTGATATCGTCGCGCAGTCTGTGGTGGCAATTGACGATGAAGATACCGCGCTGACACTGCATGGAAAATGTCGTACCGCCGCTGCTACTTTGCTGGCGCAGCAGCTACCGCTGATTCGTTCGCGTGAGATTGCGCTGACGCCACAGGATGACAGTCAGGCTAGCTATTTCGGTCGCCGCACGGCGGCAGATGGGCTAATCGACTGGCACAAAAGCGCCCGCGAGATCAACAACCTGATTCGGGCCGTGACGGAACCCTATCCGGGGGCGTTTACGTTTCTCGGCGAGCGCAAGGTGATTATCTGGCGTGCTCGTGTGGTGAAAAACGATAGTGTGAACGTCAATGGCGTGAAGCATGAGCCGGGCTCGATAATTTCGACCTCGCCGCTGGTGGTGTCCTGTGGTGAAGACGCGCTTGAGATTGTCAGCGGACAGCGTGAAGCCGGGCTGTATATGTCGGGCAGCCGACTGGCGGCGGAAATGGGCATGGTGGCACAGGCTCGGCTGGGTAACCTCTCCAGCCGTGTGCAGCGACGCCGCACACGTGTGCTGATCCTCGGCGTAAACGGTTTTATCGGTAACCATCTGACCGAACGCCTGCTGCGCGACGATCGCTATGAGATCTACGGGCTGGATATCAGTTCGGATGCGATTGCTCGTTTCCTTGACGATCCGCGTTTCCATTTTGTGGAAGGCGATATCAGCATCCACAACGAATGGATCGAATACCACATCAAGAAATGCGATGTCATTCTGCCGCTGGTGGCGATTGCCACGCCTATCGAATATACCCGTAACCCATTGCGCGTGTTTGAGCTGGATTTCGAAGAGAACCTGAAGATTGTGCGCGACTGCGTGCGTTACAACAAACGCATCGTTTTCCCGTCCACCTCAGAAGTGTACGGCATGTGTGATGACAAAGAGTTTGATGAAGATACCTCACGCTTGATTGTCGGGCCGATCAACAAACAGCGCTGGATCTATTCCGTATCCAAGCAACTGCTGGATCGGGTGATCTGGGCATATGGGGCGAAAAATGGCCTGCGCTTCACGCTGTTCCGCCCGTTTAACTGGATGGGGCCGCGTCTGGACACGCTGGACGCCGCGCGGATCGGCAGCTCTCGTGCCATTACGCAACTGATCCTCAATTTGGTGGAAGGATCGCCGATCAAGCTGGTGGACGGTGGGGAGCAGAAGCGCTGCTTTACCGATATTCATGACGGTATTGAAGCGCTGTTCCGCATTATTGAAAACCGCAACGGCCAGTGTGACGGGCAGATTATCAATATCGGCAACCCGCATAATGAAGCCAGTATCCGCGAGCTGGGCGACATGCTGCTCACCAGCTTTAATGCTCACCCGCTGCGCGATCGTTTTCCACCGTTCGCCGGATTTATTGACGTGGAAAGCAGCAGCTATTACGGCAAAGGCTATCAGGATGTGGCGCACCGCACGCCGAGCATTCGCAACGCCAAACGGCTGTTGGAATGGGAACCCATGGTGACGATGGAGCAAACCATCGCGGAAACGCTGGACTATTTTCTGCGTACCGTTGATATCCCGCACAGCGTTGACGCCACGGATGCGCAGGGATGACGCGCGTTGGCCTACGAATTGATGTTGATACCTGGCGGGGTACGCGGGACGGCGTGCCCGCGCTGCTGAAGGTGCTGGCTGAGTTTGATATTCAGGCAAGTTTCTTTTTTAGCGTCGGGCCGGACAACATGGGGCGTCACCTGTGGCGTCTGCTGCGCCCACGCTTTCTATGGAAGATGTTGCGCTCTAATGCTGCCTCGCTCTACGGCTGGGATATTTTGCTGGCTGGTACGGCGTGGCCGGGGCGTCATATTGGCGCACGGTTTGGCGCGTTAATCCGCCAGACGTCCGACGCTGGTCATGAGATAGGGTTACACGCCTGGGATCATCACGGCTGGCAGGCGAATGTTGCCCGCTGGTCGGATGTACAACTGGCGGCGCAATTCCGTGAAGGCATGGATGCGTTAATGCAGATTTTGCCCTCGCCAGTACGCTGCTCTGCGGTGGCTGGCTGGCGAGCCGATCCGCGTGTCGTTGAGATGAAACAGCGTTGGGATCTGGACTATAACAGCGACTGTCGCGGCACCCGACCTTTTCGGCCACGCCTGAAAAATGGTGAACTCGGCACGACACAGATCCCCGTCACGCTGCCGACCTATGATGAAGTCATCGGTGAGCGCGTGAGTGACGGCGAATTCAACGATTTTATTCTCGATGCCATCGAGCAGGATCGTGGCGTGCCGGTGTATACCATTCACGCAGAGGTTGAAGGCGGCGTGAAATTGGCGCTGTTCCGCCAACTACTGCTTCGCGCCCGTCAGCAGCACATCGAATTTTGTCCACTTTCCTCATTACTGCCTGACGATCTGGCTACGTTACCGGTCGGGCGGATTGAACGTGCGCCGTTTCTCGGACGGGAAGGGTGGCTTGGCGTACAAACGGAAGAATAAATAAAGCAGGAGACAGCATGGAAAAAAGCATGTTCAAGCTGAAAAGTACCGTGATAGTGGTGTTGTTTGCTTTGCTCTACCTGCTGCCGCTTAACGGCCGCTGGCTGTGGTCGCCAGATGAAACTCGCTATGCCGAAATCAGCCGTGAGATGCTTCAACGTGGCGATTGGATCGTGCCGCATTTGCTGGATATTCGCTATTTCGAGAAACCCGTCGCAGGCTACTGGCTGAATAACATCAGTCAGTGGCTATTAGGTCACACCAATTTTGCCGTGCGCTTTGCCTCGGTGTTTTCTACCGCGCTGAGTGCGTTGCTGGTGTTTTGGCTGGCGATGCTGCTGTGGAAAAACCAGCGTACCGCGCTGTTGGCGGCGACGATCTATCTTACGTCACTGCTTGTGTATGGCATCGGCACTTACAGCGTGCTCGATCCGATGGTGACGCTCTGGATGACGGCGGCGTTGTTCAGCCATGCGCTGATTTTGCGGGCAAAACTGACGCGTGAACGGCTGTTGGCCTGGGGATTGATGGGACTAGCCTGCGGTATGGGGTTTATGACCAAAGGCTTTCTGGCACTTGCCTTACCGGTGATCGGCGTACTACCGGTCGCGGTGGCGCAAAAGCGAATCAAGGAACTGCTGTTGTTCGGGCCGCTGGCGATTGTCGTCGCAGTATTGCTGAGCGCACCGTGGGCGCTGGCGGTGCACGAACGCGAAGCCGATTACTGGCATTACTTCTTTTGGATTGAACATATCCAGCGTTTTGCAGAAGACGATGCGCAGCATAAAGCGCCGTTCTGGTATTACCTGCCCGTTTTGATTGTTGGGACATTCCCCTGGTTCGCGCTGTTGCCGGGGGCGTTACGCAGCGGTTGGACTGAACGGAAAGTGAAACCAGAGCGGTTCTTCTTGCTGTGTTGGATGGTGATGCCGCTGCTGTTTTTCAGCATCGCCAAAGGCAAACTGCTGACCTACATTCTGCCGTGTTTTGCGCCGTTGGCGTTGCTGATGGCGGCGTGGATTTCCGAGTTGGCACCCGAAGCGCGCCAGCGTCTGCTGCGCATCAATAGCTGGCTCAATATTGCTTTTGGCGGCGTGCTGGCTCTCACGGTTGCCACACTTGGACTTGGCATTATCATGCCGCATGTCTATCAACCGGGAGAAGACCTTACCATTATATCGGGCGTTATCAGCTTTATCGGTTGGGTTATGTTTGCCGTCGTCAGCTTAAAAAAAGACCGGACGTGGGGCTATCTGGTGGCGGGCTGTCCGCTCTTTCTGGCGCTGCTCGTTGGCGGAAGCATTCCTGCGAGCGTGGTGGATTCCAAGAATCCCCAAACTTTTATCCGTAGTCAAATGCCGTTGCTGGCGGATAGCCGCTATGTGCTGAGCGACGAGGTAGGGCTGGCTGCCGGACTGGCGTGGGAACTGAAGCGCAGTGACATCACCTTATTCAAAGCGCGTGGCGAACTGAACTATGGGCTGGGCTATGCGGATTCTGCTGACCGCTTTATGGATGAGGGCGCTTTCCCAGCCTGGTTAGCCGATAAACGGCATAGCGGGAATGTTGCGCTGGTGCTGAAGATCGATAGGGATAGCGATGAGGAATATCGCAATCTGCCTATTCCCAATCAATTGAGAAAATCGCACCGCTACGTGCTGTTATTTTATAAGCAGGTAGCACCATGAGTTATCTATTGGTTGCCATAGTCTGCCTGCTGACCAGCTTAGGGCAACTGTGTCAGAAACAGGCGGCGGAGTGCTGGCGGCGTTTGCCCGTGGCTCAACGTCAACGGGTGACATTCGGGTGGCTGATATTGGCGGTAGCGCTGCTGGGGATTGGGCTTCTGCTGTGGCTTTTGGTGTTGCAGCGTCTGCCGCTCGGCGTGGCGTACCCGTTGCTGAGCATCAATTTTGTTCTGGTGACGCTGCTGGCGCACTATGGATTTGGCGAACGCGTGGATAGGCATCACTGGTGGGGCATCGCGCTGATTGTCACCGGTATCTATTTGATGCAGGGGGGATGATGGCGAAAATAGGCTATGTCTGGGCGCTTGCCAGTATTGTGCTAGCCAGCGCTGCACAGGTATTAATGAAAAGTGGCATGCTGGCGCTGCCGAGCATTTCCATGACGCACTGGCCATCGCTCAGCACGTTGATGGCGGGCTGGCCTGTTGTCGCGGTGCTGGTCGGGATTATCTGTTACGGCCTGTCGATGGTGTGCTGGTTCATGGTGCTACGCTATTTGCCGCTAAGCCGTGCTTACCCGCTGATTAGCTTGAGCTATGCGGTAGTTTACCTTGCTGCGGTTTTTCTACCGTGGCTGAACGAACCGATGAGCCTGCGTAAAAGCCTCGGCGTGCTGATTATTCTTCTCGGGGTCTGGCTGGTTAGCCGCAACGCACAGGCGGCGCGGTAAACCGCCTATGCTGCTACCTGCGAAAGAGGCTATTGACTGAAAACGTGTGCGGCACCGTTCACGCTCAGGCTAACCTGTTGGCCGACGGTGAAAGCAGCGTGGCTGACGGTTTTCAGTTCAATGACATCGGCTTCTGCGTTGTCGATGCAGAGCGTCAGCGTAGAGACGAAGCCGGAAAATTCGACGTTGCGGATAGTTGCGCGAATGTGTGCTGTGTTCGCTATCTCGGTATCCTGAATCGTTATCTGTTCTGGCCTGAGCATGATCCTTGCTCGACCGTTTGCCGTTGGGCGATCCACCGCGATGTGCCCAAGCAGGCAGCTAGCCTGACCGCCATCAATCTGCGCGTCGAGAATCAGCGTTTCACCAAGGAAGGTGGCGATGTCCTCATTGTTGGGCTGATGGTAGAGCGCCCACGGCGAGCCGGATTGCGACAGTTGTCCATCCCGCATGACGACAACCTGATCGGCAAAAGATAGCGCTTCCCCCTGATCGTGGGTCACCAGAATCGAGGCCACGTTAGCCTGTTGCAAAACGTCCATTACCGCTTTGCGGGTGGCGGCGCGCAGTCCGGTATCCAGAGCAGAAAACGGTTCATCCAGCAGCATCAGCGCAGGGCGCTGCGCCAGCGCGCGAGCCAGCGCAACACGCTGCTGCTGACCGCCGGAAACTTCATGCGGTGAGTACTTCTGTAAATGTGCGGGAAGGGAAACCAGCGCCATCAGCTCATCCACCCGTTTTTGTTTCTCCGCCTTCGTGCCTTTTAATCCAAAGGCGATGTTGTCGGCGATGCAGAGATGCGGGAACAGCGCGCCGTCCTGCGGGACATAGCCGATTCCACGCTGATGGGCGGGAACGGAAAGCCCGCTATCGCAGAGCGTTTGGCCGTTTAGCGTAATGACGCCGGTATCTGGTTTTTCGAACCCGGCGATCAGGCGCAGCAGGGTGGTTTTCCCCGAACCGGACGGGCCGACAATCGCCGTGCGGCGGCTGTCTTCTAACGTTAAACGAATGTCAGACAGCACGGTGCGCCCATTAAAGCTTTTACTGACGCGATGAAGTTCCAACATGATTACAGCCCCGCCATTTTTTGTGATTGCGTGTAGAGAAACCAGGTCCACGGCAGCGACAGTAAGACCAGTATAAGCGCGTAGGGTGCTGCCGCAGGGTAATCGATCTCACTGGTTAGCGCCCAAAATCCGGTCGCCAGCGTGCGCGTGCCGTTGGGAGCCAGCAGCAGCGTGGCAGTTAGCTCATTGATGATCGCCAGAAAAACGAGCGTTGCCCCTGTGGCGACGCCAGGCGCAGCCAGCCGGATGGTCACGGTCATTAACGTCTGCAAGGGGGAACGTCCCAGACTGGCAGCAATCTGTTCTAACTCTACCGGTGCCTGGGCGATACCCGCGCGTAGATTAACCAGCGCTCGTGGCATGAACATCAGCAGATAAGCCAGTAGCACGGTGAACTCGGTCTGGTAGAGCGGTCTGATGACGTGGATCGTCGTGGTCACCAGCGCTAGCGCGACGACGATACCCGGCAGAGAACTGGTGATGTAATTGCACCCTTCCAAAAACCGATACAGGCGATTGGGGTGGCGGATGGTCAGCCAGGCCATCGGGATCGCTGCCAGCGTCGTCAGTGCAGCACCGCTCAGTGCCAGCGTCATGGTCTGGCGAAAGGCATCAAGTAACTCATGCCGTTGCCACACGTCCCAGCCGCCAAACCACAGCCAGCGAGACAGCGTAATAAAAGGTACGCCGAGTGTCAGTAGCACCAGCGTTGTCAGTAACAGCAGCGCCAGCGAGAGAGAACGTGGTGGTAAGCGTATCGGTGTGACAACCTGCGGCGCGCCGGAACCAACATGCGCATAGCGCGTGACGCCACGTATGCGGGTATCCGCACACAATAGAAACAGGCACAGCAGCGCCAGCACGCCAGCGAGCATGTTGGCCGCTGGGCCATTAAACGTTGACTGAAACTGATCGAAAATGGCGGTAGTAAAGGTATCGAAACGGATCATGGCGAACAGGCCGTACTCCGCGAGTAAATGCAGGGCGATCAGCAGTAATCCGCCGCCGATGGCTAGCTTTAACTGCGGTAACACTACGCGGAAAAACACGGTAACCGGAGGCACTCCCAGCGTAGCCGCAACATCTTCCAACGCAGGATTAAGACGCCGAAGCGTCGCGGCGCAGGGTAAATAAAGAAACGGTAAATAGGCGACGACGGATAAAAATACACCAGCCGGTAAGCCATGTAGACTGGGGGCGGTGCTGATCCAGGCGTAGCTTTGTACAAACGCAGGAATTGCCAGTGGCGCAGTGAGCAGCAGGGACCACAGGCGTCGAGCGGGTAAGGTTGTACGCTCTGTCAACCAGGCTAACAGCACGCCCAAAATCGTACAAATCGGTAGCGTCAGTACAACCAGCAGCACCGTATTGGTCAGGAGTTCGCCGACGCGCGGGCGGAATAACAAGGTGCGAGCCGTTTCCCAACCGGTATCAATACTTACGCCAATCACAAAGCCCAACGGAATAAACCCCAAGAGAGATAACGTCAGGGCGACGATCGTAAGCAATGCGGCGGGCTTGCGTAATGGCGGAGAGGATTCGGGAAACGTGGTGGTTTCGCTGTAGCTAACGTTTGTCATGCTGCCTGTAGTTGCCTCGTCAGGACGATATTCTTAGACGATGAAACCGCGTTGAGCGGCCATTCTTATGGTGATTCGTCAGGGCGAAAATGCCCTGACGAAGGCACTATCATTACAATCTACGTATTACAATCTACTCTCTACAACAGGCCAGCCTGCGTCATCAGATCCACGACTTTTTTGCTGTTGAGTTTGGCGGCATCCACTTTCGGCGCGTCCAGATCTTTCAGCGGAACCAGTTTGTCATTTGAGAGCGCATTGACGCCAACTGCATATTCAAACGCGTCGTTGGTGCGCAAAATCTCCTGACCGGATTTGCCCGTGATCCATTTGATAAAAGCCTGAGCGTCTTTCGCATGTTTGCTGGATGCCAGCACGCCGCCGCCGGAAATACTGACGAACGCGCCCGGATCTTTATGCTTGAAGTAGTACAGCTTGGTGTTGTTACTGTTTTCGCCGGTCTTAGCCTGATCGACAAAACGGTAATAGTGATAGATCACGCCGCTATCAATCTGGCCTGCGTTCACTGCTTTCATCACCGTGCTGTTACCTTTGTAGGCAGTGAAGTTCTCTTTCATGCCTTTCAACCATGCTTGCGTGGCTTTCTCGCCCTTCAACTCCAGATAAGCGCTGACGATGGCCTGAAAGTCCGCACCCGATGGAGATGCCGCCCAGCGACCTTTCCATTCTGGCTTCGCCAGATCGGCTAAGGATTTCGGCAACTGCGCATCGGTAAATTTGGTTGGGTTATAGACAAATACGGTGGAGCGTGCGGCAATGCCGATCCAGCGTCCGTGAGAAGGACGATAGTCAGGTGCGACCTGATCGAGGGTGGCTTTATCCAG